>CAZRAG010000053.1:0-1672 GCA_964598125.1 uncultured Pseudomonadales bacterium | reverse complement strand
TGAAACAATTCAAAGTCTTAAGCCAAGTATTTTCCAAGCCATTGAAGTGGCACAACAACATTTTAGAGCTATAGAGCAGGCATTGGAAACGTATCAAAACTGGATAAAAATAATGCGGGAGGCATATGACAGATTCGTAAACTTTTTCAAATCATTTCGTTGGCCAGACTTCCTCAAAAACATCTGGCAATCCGTACAAAATTTTGTTGTTTCATTTCTGCTAGCTGAATACCATCAGCTCCATCGAGCAAGAGACGGCACAATTGAAGAAGATATTCTTGACCTCAGCTACCACTATCCAAAAGAATTTAAACATTTTTGCCAAGTAAATAATTTGGGCCGAAATAAATCAGCTCGAATCGAGTTTGCCACCTATTTCTTAGAAGCACTTGAGCAAGCGGATAAGAGATATCCTCTCGATGAAGATAATTTGCTGGCTACTCTACAAAGATTCTTTTTTAGACTGGGACTTATCTTGCGAGACTTGATTCGTAAGGCGTATCGTGAGTTGCAGAAGACTTTTGCTCGAGAAAGAACTGCTGAACAATGCCTTGTTTACTACCAAGACAAAAAGTACCTACTCATTCCGTCACTTTCAGCACTCACTAATATTTCAGAACCTACATTACGCAGATACGCTTCTCAAGGAAAGTTCGATGCAGTCAAACTACCCTATGTTTCTGCCCGGTCTGGACATAAAAACATGACTTGGCATTTTCCATACTCGCCACAGCTTATCTCACAGTTAAAAGAATACTATTCTCCGAAAAAGTCTCATTTACTTAGTCGAAGGCAAGTGAGCCAAAGATTGGGCATTCATTACGACACCTTACGAAGCTGGGAGAAAAAACAGCTTGTTTCAGTTGTCTATGAAGCAGGCAAGATCATGTATCAGGAAAGTCAGTTGGATCAACTCATTGAAACCTTCAAATTGAATAATAGCCCTCGCTATCGACAACTTTTCGCCAAAGCGAGCTAATGTAAATCACACCCTGTGAGCGCGTTCTCCTTTATGAAAGGAGAACGCGATGAAAATACCACCCGTCATACACTACATACCAATTTCGGAGCTCAACTCTGCTCCATATAATCCCAGAACTTGGGATGAGGAAGCACTTAAACAACTTTGCGAGAGCATTACAAAGTTTGGTTTTCTTGATCCTGTTATTGCCAATAGCCATGAAAAACGCAAAAACGTGGTCATTGGCGGACACATGCGTTTGGCAGCAGCCAAGAAACTTAGCATGGAACAAGTTCCTGTCTTATATATTTCCATTGCTGACCTTGAGCGAGAAAAAGAACTCAACCTTCGTTTAAACAGAAATACCGGCCAATGGGATTTTGAACTCTTGAAGCAGTTTGATGTCGAGATGCTTCTCGATGTTGGATTCAATGATTCGGATCTTTCTGCTATCTGGGATGACGTTTTGAGTATCGAAGATGACAACTTTGATGAAGCTAAAGCATTACAAGAAATTACCACACCAAATACCAAACCTGGCGATCTCTACAAACTTGGAGATCATTACCTGTTATGCGGCGATTCTCGGAAGCTGGAAAACGTAAAGCGACTGCTCGGAGAAAACCAAGCTTCGATGGTCTATCTAGACCCTCCGTACAACATCTCTCTGGACTACAACAATGGCATCAGTACAAAGGGAAAGTATGGCGG
>CAZRAG010000052.1:0-1857 GCA_964598125.1 uncultured Pseudomonadales bacterium | reverse complement strand
GCTGTCCCCGGTGCTGGCGTCGCCGGGCGCCGCGTCGCCACTGCCGCCGTCGGCAAACAGCATGTCGTATCAGCATTACGGAAGCTCTTAGTTCATGAGTATGATACTTTCGCTTTCATCCCGGCTCTGGCATCACCTGATACTCTTGAAACCCGAGTTGAAGCGTTAATGCACAATATGCCTTTTTTCGCAAAATATTCCCTGCGTGGCTTTATGGTTAGCATACTGTCTTTGGGCATTCTACTTTTTCTTGAACTGACTCCCGTGCAGGCAGTTGAGTATCACAAGAATGGCATGGATGGCGTGATGACGTGTATGAATAACCAGCAATGTGCGGCAACATGTACTGAAAACATGAATCGTCAAATGAATGTAAATCAAATTCCAGTCATTAATGCTTCAGTTCCTGTTTCCTCGGTTCGCTATCCAAGTTATTAAAACCTATTGACAAGGGCAATAATAGTTACTACACTTGGTAGAATGACTGAAACAAAACCTGCACCTTCATTTTTATCAATCAAGTCCAATATTTCAGGTATTCTGGTTTTTCTTCTTATTGGTGCTTCATTTGCGATTGGTTCACTCTATACCAAAGTTCAATATCTTGAAAAGGGCGCTGCGGTGGCTGTGACAACGAAGACAGCGGGTAGTCAACCTCCCGGTGATCCGGCTGCTGCAGGCGCACCCCAGCCCCAGAAAGCGACCAAAAAACCAGAAGTGACAGATAAGGATTGGTATAAGGGTAACAAAAATGCCAAAGTGGTGATGGTTGAATATTCAGATTTGGAATGTCCGTTTTGTATTAAGTTTCATCCGACCATGCAGCAAGTCATGAAAGAGTATGGTGATAAAGTCAAATGGGTCTATCGTCATTATCCACTTCCTTTCCACGCTAATGCCCAAAAAGAGGCAGAGGCAACCGAATGTGCAGGAAAGATCGGCGGTAATGATGGTTTCTGGAAATACACGGATGCAATTTTTGCGCGCACTTCAGGTAATGGCACAGGATTTGCACTTGATAAGTTAGTGCCACTCGCTAAAGAGCTTGGCCTTAACGAATCTGCCTTTAAACAATGCTTGGATTCAGGCGAGATGGCACAAAAAGTGAAAGATCAAATGGCTAAAGGGAGCGAAGAAGGTGTTACTGGTACCCCAGGTACAATTGTTATTGATGCCAAAGGTAATACTCAGCTCGTACCGGGAGCCCTTCCTTTTGACCAGGTTAAACCAATGATTGAAACGGCTCTCAAATCATAACCGTGAGAGAATATATGTATGGATATAACAACAATTTTTATAACCGGACTGTTTGCAGGAGGACTGACCTGTCTGGCCGTACAAGGCGGGCTTCTGGCTACCTCAATTGCGCAACAGGAAGAAGATAATCTTACCGATAAAGCAAAAGCCTCGGAGCATATTGTTCCTATTTTATCTTTCTTAGTTACACGCCTCATCGCCTATACGATTTTTGGTGCGATTCTCGGATTACTGGGCTCTGTCGCCCAACTTTCTCTTTCAACGCGGGTATTTTTGCAATTTGCGGTCAGCGTTTTTATGATCGGTACGGCACTTAACCTGTTAAATGCTCATCCGATCTTCCGCTATTTTGTCATCCAACCGCCAAAGTTTCTTACCCGTTTGGTTCGTAACCAGTCAAAAAGCAAAAGTGTTTTCGGCCCAGCACTTTTGGGAGCAACCACGGTGCTTATTCCGTGCGGAGCTACACAGGCAATGATGGCGTATGCTATTGCCACCGGCAATCCTCTCGGCGGAGCGACGACTATGTTTACCTTTATTCTTGGTACTTCACCGTTATTTTTCCTATTCGGATTTGTTGCCAAAAAACTCGGGACTTCT
>CAZRAG010000051.1:0-1878 GCA_964598125.1 uncultured Pseudomonadales bacterium | reverse complement strand
AGGAACTGTGATTGAGCTTATCAAAACAAGTAAATCCCATTTTGTAGATTATGAGTACTTGGTTGGGAATACTGTTTTCCAAAAACGACAGGACACGTCCATTCAATATTATGAAAGTCTAGCAATGGGCACAGTGGTAACCGTAAAATATGATCCTGGCAACCCTGCAACCGCTTTTTTGATGGACCTGCAAGAACTCCAGAACCGGACCTTGTTGGCACTTCTCACGGGGTTTGGCACAATTCTTATTCTGTATGTTGGTGAAATTCAGGAGAAGATAAGCCTCCTTATCAAAAATCATTTCCAGGTTAGCAAACCCGCCTAACAATGCGTGCAGGCGGACTTGGTGGTACGCGCCGCGCTAGAACCGCTGTCGCGGCGAGGAGCTTTTTTCCGTTTCGTCGGCTGGTCCTCCCACCAAGCCGCTAACGCGAGCCGTTGGGCGGCTGCGTGAAACTTGGTTGCATGTAGTACTTGATTCTGGTGGAACTATGAAGATTATCGGCATCATCCCCGCTGGTGGGAAAGGGGCACGACTGGGCTTACCGTTTCCGAAGGAACTTATTTCCATTCGGTTTGATTCCTATTACCCACTGTCTTTACATACCTTACGAGGAATGATTCAGGCTGGAGCGGACGAAATTCACTGGGTCATTTCTGAAGAGAAAGCGCAGCTACGCAACTTCTACGAGAGCAAAGATTTTGGTGTAAAGATGTTCTGGCATTATCAAAATGAAGGCTCTGGGCGGACGGTTTTGTGCCCACGTAGCATCAGTCCTGATGCCGAAATAGTTTTATTCGGTCTTCCTGATACGATCTACAGTGATTTGCAGGCGTTTAGTAAAATTGTGTCGCGGTTGCAACAGCATCGTTCAGACGTGGTGTTGGGCTTGTTTCGCGGCACACGTAATATGCGTGTTGACCGTTTTCGTAATGGGAAGCTCTTCGTCAAGTCTACATTTGAGGAAAGTCACTCCGCTTTGTTTTGGGGCATCTTAGGATGGACAGGTAAATATTGGCAACATGTTGTTGAAAGGTTAGAGGCGGATTCAGCAATACGTGATGAAGGGCAGTTTCTAAACGCTTTAGCTCCTGAGTTCCCATTGGATGTGATAAAGTTGGGGCAATACACAGATTTAGGCACCTGGGAGCAAATGGCTCGTTTTGCTCGCGTCCGTCTTAAGTACATCGAGCAGGTCACAAGGATGGATGAAAACGATACGTTCTAAACAACAGCTGAACAAGGCGCTGCACCCGACCACCCACAGCTTCGGCGGCGGGTGAGATGGTCGTAGGACGTAGTTTGAATTTCCAAAAGTTAATCTTTGTATTTGTTTGTGGTGTTTGTAAGAAAGGAGAAACCATGAAAAAAGAAGGATTTATCAGCCACATTCATGAGGAATCACAGGTTGCTGAGTACATTAGTCAGTGGCTTAAGTCAGCGTTTTTAGGTCAACTTGATTTGTTCGTCTCTTCTATGGATTTGGTACCAGGAAATTGGTTGACACAAATTCAGAACTCCTTAAAAAGATCTGCGTTCGTATTTCCATTATTGAGTAAAGAATCTATGAAACGTCCTTGGATAAACTTCGAGTCAGGGTCGGCTTTTATGTCAGAGAATACGGAGATAATACCTTTATGCCACATGGATCTGAGTCCTTCTGGTTTGATAGTGCCATATAGTTACTTTCAAGCGTATGACCTAAGAAACCCTAAAAGTGTTTACCTATTAATTGGATATTTAGCAAATGAGCTAAAACTTGACACGCCAAATATTGACCCAACTGAATTCTGCGAAGAAATAAATCGGTTAGACAAGGTGCTTTATAAGTTTTTTCCGTCATTTGCAGATCTTAAATTGGCGGAGGAATTACTTAA
>CAZRAG010000050.1:0-1947 GCA_964598125.1 uncultured Pseudomonadales bacterium | reverse complement strand
AGGGATCATTTAGAAAATGATCAGATAGACTTTGGGACACGAGATGCTTAAGAAAGGTTGTCTTTCCGGAGCCATTGTTACCAATGAGCAAAACACGATCATTACCTAGAATATCGAGCTGTTGACACCGTAAAAGAGATGCGAAGGTTAAATTATGAATTGAGATAACAGATTTCTTTTGGTGAAGCTTATTTCCCAAGTATTTTGGTTGAAAACTTTGGTAATCTTGTGGTCGATCCATTTTTTGTTCCTCAAACTCTCGTGCATAACGCGTTTTCATTGCTTGGAGTTGTTTGGCAACTTTGGGATTGGGATGACACTTGAGCTGTTGCTGCTTGGCAGCGATCCACTCTTTCATCTTTTTCTCCTTGAGTTGTTGAAGGCGGTAGGCTGTTTCTTTGTTTTCTTGGCGCAGTTTTTTTTGTCGGAGATATGACGAATAGTTGCCTCCGTATTCCTCGATCGATTTTGCAAAAGGATCAATTTCAATAATTTTGTTGACACAGTTATCGAGAAAATAACGATCATGAGAGATGACCAAAACTTTTCCTGGGAACTCTCGCACAAAGCTTTCGAGCCACTTTAAAGTGGGAAGATCAAGGTTATTGGTTGGCTCATCCAGTAATAATGTAGTTGGGGAAGTAATAAGAATTTTCGCCAGCCCAAGTTTCATTTTTTCGCCACCGCTTAGATTCTGTACAAGCGTTTGCTGGTCGGCATAATCCAATCCAACTCGACTGAGGATCTTGCGAATGTTATACGGTTGCTGGCTTTTTGACTGGGTCGACCAAAAGAATTCACCGACCGTTTGTCCAGCAATACTTGGAATCTCCTGAGGAAGATATCCCAGCAATTCGCTATTTCTTTGCACCCGACCGGAATCTGGTTCCTCCTCGCCCAGAATAATTTTTAAGAGTGTGGTCTTTCCAGATCCGTTAGGACCAACGAGACCGATTTTGTGCTTTTGTGACAGAGAAAAACTCACTCCTTCAAAGAGTGCTTTGGTCACAATAGTTTTTGATATGTTTTGTATGTTAATCATAAAAAAACCCCACATGTTCTGTGGGGTCCTGTTCTTTTTTTTGTAAATGTGTTAAAAAATTGACGCAGTGTCCCCTTGGAAAACTTGTATCGCTGCTCTGCGCTGGCGAAGACTTACTCTTTTGAGTTGAGACATAGCGCCATTGTAACACTTAAGAATCCCAGATCATAAATGTTATAGCGGTTAGTAAAAAAGACGGAGAAGATAAAAAATCTTTGTTACTTGCTCTCAACAGCACTGACAACGGCTTTAAAGGCTTCAAGATCGGTAGCGGCGATGTCGGCCAGTGACTTGCGATCAAGCTCGATATTCTTGGTCTTTAAGCCAGCAATAAAGCGTGAATAATTGAGATTGCTTTCAGCGGCACCAAGTCCTGCAGAGATACGAGTAATCCATAACTGACGGAAATTACGCTTGCGCAGTTTTCGACCAATAAAGGCATATTGACCGGCATGAAGCAAAGCTTCATGAGCGACTTTATAGAGCCGACTCTTGGTCATGCGGAAGCCCTTGGTTTGGGCTAAAACACTTTTATGACGACGGCGGGTAACGATACCGGTTTTAACACGTGACATATTAGGCTATTCCTAGCATTTGCTTAATCTTCTTTGCCCATTCGCCTTTAACTTCCACCGGTACGTTGTAACGGCGGATAGCCTTAGCAGATTTTCGACGGCGCAAGTGACGCATGCCTTGAGTTCGGCGCATTACTTTACCGGTGGCGGTAATCTTAAAACGGCGTAAAGCTGATTTTCGGGTTTTTTGTTTTTTTATTCTTGCCATGATAACTCCAGAAGATCGTAATTATAGCAGTAGTCCCATATCTCGTCCACAGGGATAACTTACTCGTTTTCTTCCTGTGTATTGTTCACCTTGGCCTTGCCTTTTGGCAAAGGCATAAGTTG
>CAZRAG010000049.1:0-1965 GCA_964598125.1 uncultured Pseudomonadales bacterium | reverse complement strand
TTTCTTCCTGTGTATTGTTCACCTTGGCCTTGCCTTTTGGCAAAGGCATAAGTTGTCCTGAGAGCATCTTTCCTTGCATCTTAGGCGCAATCTCTACCTGGCCAATATCGGTAACAGCTGCAAAAATTTTATCCAGTACATCCTGACCAAAATCCTTTTTGGTGATTTGTCGGCCCTTAAAGCGAACATGCAAACGAACCTTGAAACCATCCTCGAGAAATTCTCGCACTCGGTCAATACGAGACTGGAGGTCTCCTTCAGCAATAAATGGAGAGAGGCGTAGTTCCTTAATATCTGACTTCTTGGTCGCGCGCTTCTCTTCCTGTTTTTTTTGCTGCTGTTGATACTTATGCTTGGAATATTCTATAAGTTTTGCCACAGGAGGATTGGCCGTTGCTGAAATAAGAACAACATCCTTATTCTGCTCTTCAGCCATCTGTAAAGCCGCCTGTTTTGACATAACCCCAATTTGCTCGCCCTTATCACTGATAAGTCGAACTTCACTGGCCCGAATCTGTTGATTGGCAATGAAGCGATCTCCAGTTTCTCGGCGTTTTGGTTTTCTTGGTTTAAAACGAATCGTGACCTCCTTGTTTTACCCTGGAATTATACCATCTTGCTTATATTTGCTTTGTTTCAACTTCATTCTGAATTCGGTGGGTGAAATCTTCTTTGCTCATTACACCATAGTCTTTTTGTCCACGACCGCGCACCGAAACCGTGCCAGCCTCGGCCTCTCGGCGGCCAACAATAAGCATGTAGGGAATCTTTTCAGCTTCTGCTTTACGAATTCTATTTTGCATTGTCTCCGATTCATTACGGATTTCAACGCGGATACCCTCATCATGCAGTTGTTGACTCATTTGAGTGGCATACTCATTCTGGTCATCAGAAATCGGGATTATAGCCACCTGTACGGGTGAAAGCCAAACAGGAAATGCTCCCGCAAAGTGTTCAATGAGTATGGATGTGAAACGCTCAATGGAACCCATAATAGCGGCATGGATCATGACTACTTGCTCGTCGTTCCCCTCTTCGTTGATGCAGTTAAGATGAAAATTTGTCGGCATGTTTCGATCAATTTGAATGGTTGCCACCTGCCACTCACGACCAAGCGAATCGTGAGACATAAAGTCGATTTTAGGTCCATAGAAAGCGGCCTCGCCGGCAACTTCTTCATACTCGACGCCACGATCTTTCACAAATTCGCGCAGTTGATCTTCCGCTCTCGCCCATTCTTCTCGGGTACCGAGATAATTCTCGAAGTGGTCGGGATCATGCAGCGACAAGCGAACACTGAGTTTGGCAAAGCCCACACCCTTATAGAAATCTTCAATAATATCCCAGATGGCTAAAGCCTCTTGCTTGACTTGTGACTCGCGGCAAAAAACGTGGGCATCATCTTGAGTAATGCAACGAACGCGTGATAAACCGGACAGTTCACCCGTTTGTTCGTCACGGTAAACCATAGTTGTTTCGGCATATCTCTGAGGCAAGTCACGGTAACTGCGGGGAATGTGGGCATAAATCTGCGTATGGTGAGGACAGTTCATTGGCTTCATGGCAAACAAGTGTCCTTCTCGGGTTTCGATCTTAAAAAGCTCATTGGCAAATTTCTTCCAGTGACCACTCGTTTCGTAGAGATCCTTTTTGGTGATGTGCGGGATGGAAACTTTTTGATACCCTTTGGCTTGACGCAATTCCCAGACAAAGCCATCAAGCAAATTACGGAGTAAGGTGCCTTTTGGCGTCCATAGCGGCAGACCTGGTCCAACCAACTCAGAAAAGGTAAAGAGATCGAGTTCTTTGCCGAGCTTGCGATGATCACGTTTCTTGGCTTCTTCAAGCCAAACAAGGTACTCATCGAGTTCTTGTTGATCAGGATAAGCTGTGGCATACAAACGGGTAAGCATTATGTTTTTTTCGTCTCCGCGCCAATATGCGCCAGCTAAGTTCAAAAGTTTA
>CAZRAG010000048.1:0-1999 GCA_964598125.1 uncultured Pseudomonadales bacterium | reverse complement strand
ACGATAAGATGGTCGTTTGTTACTTCGACAATGAAAAGTCCGTTGCAGTTTTGCTTGGGAGTCAGATATGCTGTGATGTTTCTGGGATCGCTGACCGCTATGAAATGGTCTGGGAAGTCAATTCGTGTCTGTCCGTTACTTAGAGTTGCGGTTCCTCGATGAACGAGGAGAACTTCTGCTGCCTCAATACCAGTATAGACCAATCTATGGCCCTTTTTCAATGGGTGAGGGATGGAGAAATTTGATGTGCCGGTCTTATTTATATTGCCAGCCACATTCAGAGCTTCTAATCCCGACATCAAGATGTTAATTCTGGTGAAGTATCCGGTCCCTCCATATATTCTCTCGGCACTCATCTGGCCAGCAGAGATTTTTCCGGCGTTTAAATCGTTGACTTCAGCATCGGTGACTGCCAGGTCTTGAATTTTGGCCGTGCTGATAGCGGCGTTCGCAATACGAGAGTTTCCAACCTCTAATGCACCGATCTTGGCATTGGAAATTGAGGCATCCGCTATCTCGGCGTTAGTGACGGCTGCATCCTGAATTTTGGCAGTGCTGATAGCGGCATTGGCGATTCTGGAATTTCCGACTTCCAAAGCTCCAATTTTTGCATTGGTAATCGCTGCATCTGCTATTTCGGCATTTGTTATGGCGGCGGTCTGGATTTTCGCTGTAGAAATTGAAGCGTTAGCAATTTTAGTGTTGGTAATCTGAGCTGTTCCTATGTGAGCGGTGAGAATAATTGCTTCGGCTATTTGAGCAGAGACAGTAATAACGGATCCTGCCTTGTAAACCTTTGCAGCGGTAATGGCATCATCTTTTATCTTTTGAGTAGCTACTGCTGCATCCGCCAGTTTTTGCTCGGTAACCGAAAAATCATCGAGCTCACTATCACCGACAGCTCCTGGTTTAATGTTGACTGTATCCACAGAATTGGGAGCCAAAAGTGGAGAATCAACTCCGTTATGAGAATGAGGAATAACCTCAGGAAATGGCTGGTCTTCAACTTCCCGATTTGTTAATATTTTTTTAATATCTTTGGTCAACATAGGTTTATAAGACTCCTAAAGGTTCGAAGTACGTTGTTGCTGAAATAACTTCCGGTGTATCGTTGCCGTTGGGATGGAGATTCATTGCCAACTCGTATTCCTCTCCCGTCCCTGGATCATCTTCATTACCACCGGTTTCAATGGTGAAAATTGCTTTTGATCTTCCTTCTTGGTCAAATAGCTCTGAGCCATCTTGCATAGTGGCTAGTTGCCACTGCGCTTGCTGGTTAACTTTGTAAAAAACTTCTATGGTGCAATCTTTAGGAAGAGGTTTTGTCACCAACTTGATATGTCTGAAACCCTTTTGAGTGAATGACTCGCCACCATCAAATACCAAGCCTTCATAGCGGGCTTCTGCCTTGTTGTCTGGGTCAATAACATCAGTGCCAAATGTGGTTCCGTCTTTCCACGAGCAGTAAATTTTGTCTTCGTACATCGTCAAGGCTCCTATAAGCACGTTTTCCATCTTGCCGTGTGAAGGGATGTACTCAAGGTTTAGAGCATAGGGTTCGTTTTTATTGAGTCGGCCATAAGAGTAAATGCCACATTTATCACTGCCATTGACTCCCAGAAGAGGTAGTCCTCCCATGATAGTTACTCCACCTGGATTAACCCAGGCAAATTCACCTGGCAGCTTTTTGATTCGCAGAAGACTTGAGGTGTCCCAGAAATACAAACCACCACGTACTCCTGCCTGAATCATCAGCAACTCACCTTGAAGCAAAGCGTTAATTCCACGCTCGGCGACCATTCTTCTTTGAATCCATGAAGGTTGAATCTTATCCCAAGTCCAGAGCCAGCCTTCTTCAACTTTGTCGCCTTTAGTAGAGCCAAACACTACCAATTGATCCAATCCAAGTAAGCACTTATTTCGATGGCTTTGGGGAAGATCAATGGCATCCCGATTAAATCCTCCTTCATAATCGACCATCGCCAAATCTTTACTGTCG
>CAZRAG010000047.1:0-2568 GCA_964598125.1 uncultured Pseudomonadales bacterium | reverse complement strand
CATGACAAGGAGGTGAAAACCATGCAAGAAAGCGATGTAGCACTACTAGAACAAATCATACAAGCCATAGTTGCCAAACCGAAAAAGTCGTTATCGAAAGAAAAGTAGACGAAATGGGAGTCCTGTTATCAGTCCGACTGGATGACAAGGATGCCGGCGCATTGATTGGTAGAGGCGGAGAAACCATAGCGGCAATCAGAAGAATTATGAAGCTCGTGGGAGTTAAAGCCAACGCCCGAATAAACATCAAATTAGATGTCCCACGCAGAAGCAAAAACGACTATGAAAAACCAAGTATTGAAGATCAAAGCAACAATCCAAGAGAACTCTGATGACGGCAGAGAGGCTGGGTCTTCGACTTGGAATAAAGATGGTAATACTTCGAATGTTGTAACTTTAGGCAACTTTACCGGCTCACAGACCGGGGCGTTCCGATTTCGTGCAGTTGATATCCCCAAGTTCTCAAGAGTACTACTAGCTAGACTCCGATTGCGTCCAGCTGTTACCGATAGCACTGACTTTACAGTCAATCTAAAAATCAGGGGTGTTAAAGAACCGGATCCGGCTCCGTTTAAATCCGATGGCTCAAATCGCCCCTCCACTAGAGCCAAAACAATCAACTCAATCGATTGGGACATCATCAGAAAGTGGAACGTCCATGAGTGGGTTCAAACACCAAACTTGAACTTAATCGTGGAAGAACTCATTTCCCAAAGTGGTTGGAAGCCGGGTAATTCACTCACCTTTGTTGTTGAGGATGACGGTAGTCCTGCCGATCAGTCAAAAACGTGCTACGACTCAAGCAAGGGTGACGGATATCAGGCAGAGCTGGAAGTCTATTACCTTCCTCAAGGTTTGCATGAACAAATCACCATCGGGCTAATCCAAGGCAATGATCGGGATGGTGAAGAAGATTACAAAAGTACCTGGTATCAGAGTGGCTTTCAAAACAATATGACCACCTTTGGGGATGATGGCAGTCTAGATCCAGAGCAATCACCCAACGATGCTGGTTTCATTTTCAGTCCGATTGCAATTCCTAAAAGAGCAGAGATTATCTCAGCAAAGTTACTTGTCACCAGTCCCTTCCAAAACAATGGCATGCCAAATCTCTGGATCAAGGGTCTGGCTGAAGATGATGCCGCAGTCTTTGCTTCCAACGGATCAAATAGACCTTCATTACGAACCAAAACGAACGCCAGGGTTCAATGGAACTTGGGTCACGCTGAAGCAGGTGTACTTATAGGAGATCACTGGACTGCAGAAAGTGTTTATGAGTCACCGGAACTAAAAGATATTATTCAGGAGATTGTTGACCGGCCAGGTTGGGCAGGAAGCAAACTCGGACTAGTACTGGAGAACTACAACTCTGGACATGGAAACACGAAGTACATCTGGGATTACAACCAGGACTCAGGAAAATACGCCCCTCGGTTATTAATTGCCTGGACAAGAGAACGAAGAGTAACCGCCAGAGACAAAGACGCAGAGACTTTTAACAAAGCCAACTACCCAGAATTCATTATTGTCCACCACTCAGCTACTCCCCGAGATAATACCCGCTTTGAAACCATTAAGAAGGCTCACATCGGCTTTGGCTGGGATGACATCGGATACCACAAATGGATAGCCGGAGCACTCGACGGAGACGGCGTGTTGATTTTGGGAAGACCAGATAATGTTATCGGCGCGCATACCGACAGCAACAAAATGAACTACCGCTCACTTGGAGTTGTTTTGTGCGGCAACTTTCAAAACTCCGAAACACCAACCTCCGCTCAACTTGCAACTTTGCAGAATGTGCTTGATGAACTGTGCGTAGAACGGGGAATTCCTAAGGAACGTATTTTGGGACACACCGAAGTACCGGAATCGGCAACCGACTGTCCAGGTAACGCTCTTTTGCCTTACGTCCAGAGATATAGAGCAACCGGAAGTTTGCAATAAAACATATGCAATTACAAGAATTTAGACAAGACTTAAACGCCAGAATGACTGCTTCAAAGGTAAGCGGGTTCTGGAAAGATGCAGATAAAGATCGCTGGATTAACAAGGCGGTTGTACGAGCGTGTAACTTTGCTCGCTGGAAATTCCTCAGTAAACACGCCAGTCAACTCACAGAACTAAATCCTGACGGTTCTGGCAAAGAATCATACTTCCTCCCTTTCGATTTTAAGCCAGGTGGCATGATTTTCCTCTCTGTCGATGGTGAGGAGTACCACAAAGCTAGCGAAAACCAATATCTCAGTCGAAAGTCAGATAACAAGATAGCCCCGACATTCCATCCATCGTTGGATATGGTTCACCCTTCCACACACACCGACTGGCGCTGGCAAAAAATTTACGCCGTCATTGGCGATCAATATTTTATAGATCCCCCCACTGATGTTGTAGGTAAAGTAATCGACCTATTTTACAAACGCCGCCCGGTTCGGATGGTTGAAGAAACTGACGAGCCAATTACTCCTGAAGAAATGGATGAACCCATTCTGAAACTGGCACTAGCAACCTGTCTGGCAAAAGAGCCAGGGAGAAAAAACGAAGCAGAAAAAGAAGTTATTGAAGCTC
>CAZRAG010000046.1:0-3010 GCA_964598125.1 uncultured Pseudomonadales bacterium | reverse complement strand
AACGGCATAAAAGTGGTCGTGGTTAATAACGGCAAGGAGGCGAAAGAAAAAACCTTAACACTCATTCAAAAAAACTCGAGTGTCATGACTGCCACGTCAACAACTGCACAACAGATAGGGTTGGACAACGCCATTGACGAGTCGTCTGATTTTGAATCCTTACGGAAGAAAATCATGGCTCTTTCCCAAAGTGAACAGCGCTCCCAGGCAAGAAGGATTAACAGTGCCCCCGATTATGTCGTGGGTAGTGTGCATGCCGTAACGCAGGACGGTAAAATAGTAGTGGCTTCTAACTCAGGCAGTCAGCTCGCCCCCTATGCTTTCTCTGCCTCAAAAGTTATCTGGGTTGTGGGAACGCAAAAAATTGTCAAAAATCTCGATGAGGCAATGAAACGCATCGAAGAATATACACTTAAACTGGAGGATGAGCGGTTAATGAAGGTGTATGGGATGCACAGTGCAATCAGGAAACTGCTTATTATAAATAGCGAGGTTATGCCTGAGCGTATCACCATGATTTTGGTGAAGGAAAAGCTTGGGTTTTAATTTGAGGATAATCATAGTTAATGAATAGGCAAAAGTATATCCCAGGTGTCTGCAATATCGGACCTGCAGAAATTGCCAGGAGAAAACGGGCGGGATGGACAGGCCTTGCTACAACAGCCGTTTTGTGGGTATTTTTTATTTTTTTTGATGTCCCCACGCTGTGGAGGTCGACGCTTTTTATTCCTGCAACGATGGCGGCAACCGGTTTTCTTCAGACCTATTTCCATTTCTGCGTCGGCTTTGGTTTTAAAGGTGTATATAATTTGGTCAGGCCCTTGGGCCAAACCGAAGCCATACAGCAAAAGGAATTCCACAGAAAAGACCGACAAAAAGCCCTTCAAATCACAGGACTTTCATCGCTTATCGGCGCCATGGTTGCCCTGGTTGCCTACTCTTTCCCTCTATAGGTAACAGGTGTTATTTGCCGCTTCTTTAGGAGTTTTGTGGAGCAGTATTTACTGGCATTTTACTTGGTATAAGCTCTCGTAATCTTTCCTTATAAAATCTTAATGAAGATTTAGTAAACTGAATATATGAATAATAACGAAAATAAAACAATTTACACCTGTCCCATGCATCCGGAAGTTATACAGGACAAACCGGGCTCTTGTCCTAAATGCGGCATGACTTTGGTTCCGGTAAAAGAAACTTCAGAGAAACCAATGGATCACAGTGCAATGGGTCATGGCGATCATGTCATGAAACCTGTATCTCAAATGTCATGGTGGGAGAAGTTCAAAATGAGTATGACCATGGCTATGGGTATGGAGCACACCGGACTTGCAGGACGGGAGATGGCCAAGTTGATGGAAGAGGATATCCGCAATAAGTTCTTTGTCTCACTCATCCTCACTTTACCTATCATTGCCTATTCGCCACTAGGAACCAACATTTTGGGTTTGCAGCTACCCGAGCCAATTCCAGCCAGTTGGATTATGTTTTTACTCGCTACTCCTGTTTATTTTTATTCCGGTTGGATATTTTTATATTCCACCTATAAAGCTCTCCAAGCCAAAACCCTTAATATGGCTGTGTTGATTGCTGTAGGTATTACCGCTGCCTATGCGTTCAGCGTAGTTTTAACTCTCCTGGGTAGTGAAGAATCATTTTATGAAGCAGCAGCGATGCTGACTACTTTTGTGCTTTTTGGTCACTGGATGGAAATGAAAAGCCGACGGGGAACCACTGATGCTCTGCAGGCTTTGTTTGATCTCGTCCCGCCACAGGCTAGACTTTGGAAAGATGGTAAAGAAACCATGATTGCAACCTCAGAGGTAAAACTTGGTGACGTTTTGATTCTTAAGCCCGGTGACAAAGTGCCTGTGGATGGAGAAATCATTGAGGGTGAAACTGCTATTGATGAATCATTGGTTACCGGGGAGTCTTTGCCTGTAGCCAAATCAGTAGGTGATAATGTAATTGGTGGTTCAATCAACACTTCCGGCTCGGTTAAGTTCAAGGCAACTAAGGTTGGTGGAGATACAGCTCTGGCACAAATTGTGAAGATGGTCGAGACTGCCCAGAATTCCAAGGCGCCGGGACAGAAGATTGCTGACCGCTTTGCGAAATATCTCGTTGTAGTAGCAGTAGGTGGCGGACTACTAACTTTTGCCGTTTGGTTTTTCATTTTAGGTCAGCCGTTCCTTTTTGCTCTCACTTTTGCTATCTCCACCATTGTGATTGCATGTCCTGATGCCCTCGGTCTTGCTACTCCGACTGCGGTAGCTGTAGGAACCGGACTTGGTGCCAAACATAATATTCTGATTAAAGACGCTCCCACTCTGGAGCAGGTCTCAAAAATTCAATCGGTCGTTCTTGATAAAACCGGAACTCTAACTGAAGGTAAACCCAGGATTACTGACGTGGTGGCAGCCAAAGGATTTACCGAGGATCAGATCATTCAGCTTGACGCGGCAGCCGAAGAAAAGTCTTCCCATCCTCTAAGCCTTGCCGTTCTGGAAGAAGCCAAGCGCAGAAAAGTGAATGTTCCCAAGCAAGTTGAGAAATTCAAGAACCTGGCTGGCCATGGTGTTGAGGCAATGGTTGATGGCAAGCATGTCCTGGTTGGTACTGTAAAACTGATGACTGACTGGAAGGTTGATATTTCACCCCTGCAAAGCGAGATAGATAGGCTTTTATCGGATGGTAAAACTATCATGGTATTGGCAGTTGATAACAAAATTGCGGGTGTGGCGGCTGCCTCTGATCCGGTCAAAGAAAACGCCAAGCAAGCCATCACTCGCATGAAAGAGTTAGGTTTAGAAGTAGCCATGATTACCGGTGATAACAAAAAAACAGCTGAAGCGATTGGAAAACAACTTAATATCGATCGCATCTTCTCCGAAGTACTGCCTGAAGATAAAGCCTCTTACGTCAAGAAACTCCAGCAGGAGGGTAAATTTACCGCCATGGTGGGCGATGGAGTTAATGATGCTCCGGCCTTGGCCCAAGCAGATATCGGCAT
>CAZRAG010000045.1:0-3134 GCA_964598125.1 uncultured Pseudomonadales bacterium | reverse complement strand
GTTATGGGTGGGGAACCACACGTTGATCTCAATACCGGTGACCAACTCAAAATGAAAAATGTGGTTGTCATGTTTACTACCGAAAAGGGACCGATCGATGAACTTAAACATATGCTCTACACCACAACTGGTTCAGGCGATGCTCTCATCTTCCAGGACGGACAAGTATCCGAAGCAAAGTGGAGTAAGACATCCCGAACAAGCAACCTCACTTTTACCGTTAAGGGAAAGCCCGCAGAATTCGTTCGAGGACCAATCTGGATTTCCGTTCTTGATACGAGCAACGAGGTTGATTACTAAAAATCAGGGAAAGTACGCTATACTAGGTTGAGTACAAACATCCCTCAATACATCATGCCTAAACTCACCGATTTCATGATCAGCAAGGTTCGCGTCAAAATGCTTGAGTTGTTTTTTCGCAACCCCAACGAGCTGTATTATGTTCGGGAAATTACCCGGGTCATAGATGAGGAAATTAACGCCGTTCGACGAGAACTTGATCGGATGAGTGAGTCTGGTATTCTCAAAAACGAAAAGAGGGGAAACCGCCTCTACTACTATCTAAATAAGCAATATGATTATTATCCTGAATTGCTCCGCCTGGTTGTAAAGTCCTTTGGCCTGGGAAAAGCAATCAAGAAAAAGCGAAAAGATATTGGTAATCCACGATTTGTTATGTTTTCCAGTAAATTTGCCCAACACCGCAATCGCGGCCGCGATGAGGTCGATATCTTACTGGTGGGAAATATTCATCTTCAGGAACTCGAACCATTAATCAAGGCAGAAGAACAACTTCGTGGACATGAGATAAACTACACCTCAATGACCTCCGAAGAATACGAATTCCGCAAAACTCGACGTGATCCATTTGTGAATGAAATACTAAGTGGTGGCCGCATCATGGTCATTGGTGACGAAGATGCCTTGGTCGAAAAAAAGACTGAGGTATAAATGAAAAAAGAGTTGGCTTTACCAGGCATCCGTCTGTCGCATTTTCATGGACTCAACCTTGTAGGAAAACTTTCGCCAACATTTACCCGTTTTTTTCTTGGAACACTCATTATTGTATTTGCAGGCTGGATTGCCCTCCCGAATACTTTTTCATTACCAACCCGTCAGCTGTTCATGCCGCTGAACCGCGTGCTTCCTGAGAGCTTTGTTCAAAGTATCCCAACAAAAATGGTCTTTACAAAAGTGCCAGTTGACTTGAGATCGTACGGACTTCCTATCTCAAATACACTCGATCTCCAACAAGGACTTGATATTCAAGGTGGTACACAAGTTACTCTAGAGGCAAATATGGCCAATGTGCCAGAGGATCAACGTCTAACTGCCCTGGAATCAACACGGGAAGTCCTTCGCCGGCGTGTCGATCTCTTTGGCATTAATGAGCCACAACTCCGCACAATTGTGTACCAAAATCATTATCGAATCCTGGTTGAATTGCCTGGTCTTAATCAACCTGAGGCCGCACTCCAACTCATTGGACAAACAGCTCAATTACAGTTCAGAGAGTATGACGATAGTAATCCTGAAGCAACAACTTCAGCCCTTGCCTACATCCAAGGTTTTCAACCCACTGACTTAACTGGTCAACTCCTGGAAAGAGCTCAAGTCCAGTTCGATCCACAAACCAATAGCCCACAAATAGGACTCCAGTTTAATGCTGAAGGAGCTCAGCTCTTTGGCCAATTGACGGAAAGAAATGTTGGTCAACCTCTTGGAATATTTCTTGATGATCAACCTCTCACTCTCCCCATGGTAAATGAACCTATATATGCCGGTCAGGCGGTTATTACTGGGCAATATACATTGGAAGAAGCCCAGACGTTAGCTGCTCAATTAAATGCTGGCGCCTTACCGGTCTCTATCCTCATCTTGGAACAGAACACCGTTGGACCTTCATTGGGCCAGGAGTCACTCGATCAAAGTATTCGGGCTGGTGCAATCGGCCTTGGCCTAGTCGCAGTTTTCATGATTGTCTTATATGGAGTGCCAGGAATCATTGCGGTCATTGGTTTGGTGAGCTACGGCATCATCACTCTAGCACTGTACAAAATGATTCCAGTTACGGTAACGCTTCCAGGCATAACCGGACTTTTGCTCTCCATTGGTATGGCCGTTGACTCAAATATTCTTTCCTTTGAGCGAATCAAAGAAGAAAGAAGAGCAGGGAAGAGTCCTCAGGAGGCGCTCAAACAAGGCTATGGAAGATCCTGGAATACTATCAAAGACGCGAATCTGGCCACACTTTCCATCTGTTTTATTCTCTTTAATCCCCTCAATTGGGGATTTCTTAACAGCAGTGGACCCATTCGTGGTTTTGCTCTCACTCTTGCCTTAGGACTGGCAATCAGTATTTTCACAGGCGTTTTTTACTCTCGCTGGATGATGGAACTCTTTTGGAAGCCAGCAAGCACAAAGGAGAAAAAATCATGAACTGGCTCCGTTTTCGATATATTTACTATCTCCTCTCTGGTGCCATCCTTCTTTTCGGCTTTATCGGCATCCTGCGAGGAGGATTGCAGCCAGCCTTGGAGTTTACTGGTGGATCAGAGCTTGTAATCGATACTCAACAATCGCCAGCAGAACTTGAAACAATTATTAAAGGAGAGGACGAAAATAATGCATCTTTCAGCATCTCTGCCTACCAATGGGAAGGACAACGACTTACCCTGCAACTTACACAAATAAGTGAAGAGCAAAAGGGTGTACTTCTTCAGGCGGTTAACTCTAAGTTAGAACAACCACTGCTCGAAGTTCGATTTCAGACGATTGGACCAGCAATGAGTCGTGAACTCATTATGAAAACGGTTTACGCCATTGCCCTTGGAATCTTCAGTATTCTGATTTACCTTTGGTGGCAATTTAAGGATTGGCGATTTGGTATGGCCGGTGTGCTGGCGATGGTCCATGACTCCATCATATTATTGGGATGTTTTTCCTGGTTGGGATTACTTTTGAATATGAAAGTCGACCTCCTATTTGTCACGGCTCTCCTCACGACACTTTCATTTTCGGTGCACGATACGATCGTTATTTTTGACCAAATTCGAGAACAGGGGAAAAGTGGCAATCGAGATATTCCAATGAGTATTCGAATCAGTCAAGCTATCACCCAAACACTGCCACGA
>CAZRAG010000044.1:0-3880 GCA_964598125.1 uncultured Pseudomonadales bacterium | reverse complement strand
GGCTTAGCCGCTACCCTCATTCAAAAAAAAGAAAAGCCTTCTCTTGCTGAACTCAGAACCACCTTCACGGTGCAAATGGGCCTGGCTGCTCTGATTGGCGTCCTCCTCATTGCTCTCACGCCTGTTTGGCAAACCACCCAAAACTTAACTGGACACGAGCTCTGGCTTCTTTACGCTCTGGTCGCTTCTTTCTTACTCGCTTCGCTCAAAACTATTCCTTCGATTTTGCTCGAAAGAGATTTACTTTTTGATAAAAAGGTTCTGCCAGAGATTGGCGAGAACATTGTTTTTTACCTGCTCGTCTCGGTCCTCGCTTGGCAGGGCTGGGGAATTCAAAGCTTTACGGTGGCCATCCTGGCCCGCGCTCTGGTGGGCGTTGTCATTATGTACAGCATTCAACGCTGGCCCATTGGCCTTGCCTTTGATCGCCAAGCATTAAAGCCCCTCATAAAGTATGGATTTCGTTTCCAACTCAATGATGTTTTAGCCAGAATCAAAGATGACTTGTTTATTCTTTTTTTGGGAGCTTGGATAGGGAAGACGGATATGGGCTACGTTACCTGGGCTAAGAATCAAGCACGTTATCCTTACATGCTCACGGTTAATAGTGTGATGGCCGTCTCTTTTCCCACGTATTCTCGAATTCAAAACGATTCTTCTTTGTTAAAAAAAGCAATCGAAAAATCGATGTATTTTATTTCGCTCGGGAGCTTCCCCCTTCTTTTTGGTATGGCCGTTTTTATTTTTCCACTTCTACGAGTGGTGCCGGCGTATGCTGAGTGGCAACCAGCAGCTTTTTCCCTCAGTCTTTTTGCCGCCAGTATTGCTATCAGTGCTATTTCCACGCCACTGACAAATGCCTTGATGGCGGTGGGACAGGTCAATAAAACACTGAACTTGATGATTTTATGGACCATTATGACGTGGGTTATTACCCCTCCCGCCATTCGTATGTTTGGCTACGAAGGTGTGGCAATTGCTTCATTCTTCATTGCTGCTTCCACCATCGTGCTGCCAGTCTATTTACTCCGACAAGTGGTGAGATTCAACATTATTCAAGCAGTTTGGGTCCAGACAGTATCCGCCATCGTGATGATGTTTGTTGGCTGGGTTGGAACACCATATTGGTCCAAATCACTGAGTTGGCTCATTCTGGGAATTTTTCTTTCCGGCAGCAGTTATCTTGTCGTGCTGCTGCTGCTTGGTTGGCGTCGCTTCGTAACAGAGATACAATCATTAGGAATACTCAAAAAATGGCTACCTTAAGTGTCATCGTCCACACCAAAAATTCAGCGGCTACTTTGCCAGCGTGTCTGAAAAGTGTCCAATCCTTGGCTGATGAACTCATTGTCATGGATATGCAAAGCACTGACGATACATTACGTATTGCTGAAACATTTACCAAAAATATTTTTCACCACCCAGATGTTGGCTACGTTGAACCCGCCCGAAACAAGGCTTTGCAAAAGGCAACCCAAGAATGGATACTCATTCTTGATTCGGATGAAGAAATCTCACCAGATCTAGTAAAGAATATTCGTCAGCTTTTGGAATCTGATTCCCCAGTGGTTGCTTACCAACTTCCCCGCAAGAATCTTATTTTTGGTCGATGGGCAAAGAGTGGCTGGTGGCCAGATTATCAAGTCCGGTTATTTCAAACTGGGAAAGTAACTTGGAAACCAGAACTGCACAGCCAGCCAGCGATTGATGGTCCACTGGAAAAAGTTCCCGCTCAAGAAGAGTGGGCAATCCTGCACCATAACTACTCCAACATTGATAGCTTTCTTGATCGCGCTCAAAGGTACAGTCAGATTGCAGCCACCGAAATCCAACAAGGAAAACGGCAAAAAACTGAGAGTCTCACTTCAACTTGGTTAACTGAACTCATCAAACGCTGGTATTTTTTGAAGGCCAATGAACAAGGCCGTTATGGTGAAACCCTCGCCATACTTCAGAGTTTTTTTGAAGTTCTGGCCCAAGCCAAACACTGGGAACAAACTGAGTGGTCACCTTCCAAATCACCACAAAAGCTATCGAAAACATTGGCATATGCGGCCAACCAGGCTCGCTATTGGGAGGCCCACCAACAGTGGGAAAAAGCTTCAGGATTGAACCGAATTTTTTGGCGTTTACGTATGAAGTTCCGTCTATGAGTGCTACGAAAATTCCTGTCATTATCATTAATTACCGCCAGCCAAAAAATACCCTTGAGTGTTTGGCGAGTATTCAAGAAAACGATCACAAAGAGCGCCTACAACCTGTGATCATTGACGCCTTACCAACTACTGAGTTTCAAAATGAATTACACAAGAAGTTTGGTAACTGGGTGGACTATCTTCCTCAAACCAAAAATCTTGGCTTCACTGGAGCTAATAATGTCGGCCTGCACTTTGCCCTCCAAAAGTATTCCCCAAAGACCATCATTCTTCTTAATGATGACACCACCATTGGAAAAAATGCCCTGACCAAACTGGCTGATGCCCTCCATAATCAGCCAAAATGTGGTGCCATGGTGCCGAAAATTTATTTTTCCGTGGGAAGAGAGTTTCATCCTGGGTACGAAAAATCAGATTTGGGCAACGTCATTTGGTACGCGGGTGGAGCCATTGACTGGCAAGAAGTCCATGGTTTTCATGTTGGCGTGGATGAGGTTGATCGGGGTCAGTACGATCACGCAACCGCCACCGAATTTGCTACTGGTTGCTGTGTCGCTTTAAATGCAGACGCACTCCAACAAGTTGGCCTTTTTGATGAAAAATATTTTTTATACCTGGAAGATCTTGATCTCTCGGTGCGGCTCCAAAGGCAGGGTTGGCAAGTTCTGTATGAACCAGGCAGCTGTATTTGGCATAAAAATGCTGGATCCTCTGGATCTGGATCACGACTCCATGAGTACTATCAAACGCGAAACCGCTATCTGTTCGGTTTTCGTTACGGAAAGCTTCGCACCAAGGTTTTCTTGCTCAAACACCTTATCATGCAGTACAAAAATGGATCAGACACTATCCGCCTGGCCATAAAAGACTTTATACTAAGGAGATATGGACAAAACCCTGTCGTCCACTGAGCCAACCCTCACCGCCATCATTATTGCTCGCAATGAGGAGTCTATGATTGCGAACTGTATTGATACCCTTCGTTGGGCCAATAAAGTTCTTGTGCTCGATACGGGTTCCACGGATCACACCCGAGAAATCGCTACGCGCCAAGGTGCGGAGGTCATTGCCGCTAAAGGGGAAAACTTTAGTGAGTGGCGGAATGAAGCCGCCAAAAAGGTGAAAACGGATTGGATGTTTTACGTTGATGCTGATGAGCGCGTTACCCCTACTCTGGCAAAATCCATTCAAGGCCGCCTTCGTCGACCAGAATTTGATGCCTACACCCTCACGCGTAACAATATTCATTATGGAAAGTGGATGCAGCATGGCGGCTGGCAAAACGATACCCTTTTGCGCATTTTCAAAACGGCTAAGCTCAAGGGATGGCAGGGAGAAGTCCACGAACATGCCGAGATTGTTGGCCGGATAGGAAACATTGAAGAACCACTCGTTCACCTCACCCATCGCAGCGTTTATGATGGCTTACGAAAAACGATTGACTGGACAGACGTTGAAGCACGTCTCATGCTTGAAGCCAAACATCCTCGCGTCGGCTCTCTCCGACTCATCAAAATTGTTATTTTTGATTTCCTCAAAAGAGTTGTCTTCCAAATGGCTTGGAAAGATGGACAAGAGGGCATGATCGAAGCCATGACTCAAACCATGAACCGCTTCCTGGTCTATACTCGCCTCTGGGAAATGCAGCAACAGCCCCCAGTGGATAAACGCTACGATCGCATAGAACAGCAGATCCAAAAACTTTGGAAACAATCATGAAGATC
>CAZRAG010000043.1:0-3887 GCA_964598125.1 uncultured Pseudomonadales bacterium | reverse complement strand
ATGAGTGCTTCAACAAAGATCTGACCTGATTGAGATTTAACTTTTACCTCTTGGAGATTTACTTGATCATAAAGGGCTAGTTCGTCTTTGAGTGTTTCTTCAGCCTGCTCCCGAATTTGTTCTGTTCGAAGAGTTGACCAGAATGCGCCTGATAAAAGAAGGGCAAGCGTTAATGTGAGAACGAGAGTAAGTCCCCAACCCGTTCTGGCCACTTCCTTTGCCTCACCATGGGTGGCAAAACGACGAGAAAGAAGCAGAACAGCAATGCTTCCACTAAGAATAGCAACGACATTAGCAAAGAACAGAACAATCGCTCCTAGAGCAATGGGCCATAAGCCTTCGGCTAGGGCAATGCCAACCACGCAGATTGGAGGAACTAACGAAACCGCTACACCAACGCCAGCTAATGTTTCTGGAACATCTTTGTGCAAGTAGGCATACATACCAGCCGATCCAGCTGCCAGAGCGATTAATAAATCAACCACGGTTGGCTGGGCACGAAGTATTGCCTCCTGAGGTATACCCACTATGGGAATCACCCATCCTAAAATGGTGCTCACCAAAAGAATAAGGAGAATACTCATGGAAACATGAGAAAGGGCGGCCATAACCGCCTCAAACTCCCCATGCGCAACACCAACAGAAAGGGCAGACAGAGGAATCATTAGGGGAGCAATGAGCATTGCCCCTACAACAACATTTGAGTTGTCAACCAAAATCCCAAAGGTCGCAATGACCGAGGCAAAGAAAAGCATCCAGTAATACGTTAAAGATCCAGTATCTTGACGAACAAGTTTTTCTTCATCACGGTGCTGTCGCAAAATCTGGAACATCATGCTTTCCTCTTACTCCACAGCGATATATGCCTGATAAAGTGGACTTTCGGCGGTGGCCACTTTTTCCTCAACCGTTGTGGTGAGTGTCAACCATGCTTCTCCATCCCAAGCAAGAATCTTAGCAGTTGGTAGATCTTCGTTGAGTCGAATATGCACAGTTACCTTGCCTTTTGGCTCAGAGATAAGTCCGACAGAATAAGGTGCCGATAAAAGTTTTTGTTCGACATTTTTTGGTAAACCAGGTGATTGCAAAATAACACCGTGAGTCACACTGGCTAACCCCGTTCCTTCAAGACGGAACTTGCTGTCACGAGATACCATACTTGTTTCTTTTTGGGTGTTTTCAAAAAATGACCAGTCGTTTTTTAAGACATATTTTTCATCACCAAGAAAACGAAGCAAGATGTTTCCTCCTGTTACTTCTTCATGGTACGAACATTTGCCGCCAGCACTACAACTTCCCAAAAGCATGTCTTGAGAATCAGGCAAATTTGCCAGCTTGAAAGAGAGAAAGGCTCCTTGAAGTTGTGTTCCTGATTGATACTCAACTTCGAGCTCCGCCTTTTGAGCTGGTTTTTTGACATCGTGCAAGGTAAAAACTAAATTTCTCCCTTTTTGATTTGGCTCGATCGAAACATAGGGTCGCTCTTCAAGCGGAATAAGATTCACCTGTTCCACCGGTTTTGTGGGTTGAGAGTTTTCCTCAGGTTTATCTTTTTTCCGTAAACTGGCAAACACTACCCCTCCAACGATCAGGAGTAAAACAAGCGTAATGCCAACAATAATATGTACTTTTCGCATTGCTCCATCATACGGAAGCGAAAAGTCAGTGGCAAGAGTACTTACCCGGTGTTACAGCTTCTGCGACAACTGAGAAATGGGTAATCGCACTTGTTTCATGGTGTCTCGATCGCGCAGCGTCACGGTGTCATCTTCCAGCGTCTGAAAATCAATTGTCACACAACTTGGTGTACCAATCTCATCCTGACTTAAGTAACGCTTTCCAATGTTTCCCCGATCATCCCATACTGCTGAATAGTCGGCACTCAGCGCATCAAAAACTTGACGAGCTTTCTCGACAAGCTCTGGCTTGTTCTTCAGCAAAGGAAACACTGCCACCCTATAGGGGGCAAGTTGTTTGGGAAATTTCATTACAATACGGTGATTCTCAGGATCATCGTGATATGCCTCGAGCAAAAGCATCAGCAAAAGTCGAGTGAGACCCACTGCTGGCTCAATCACATGGGGAATGAACTTTCTCCCAGTAGAAGAATCAACCACCTGCAAATCCGCGCCAGAATGCTCCATATGTTGCTTTAAATCGTAATCCGTTCGATAGGCAAGACCCCAAAGTTCTTTATATCCAAAGGGAAATTGATATTCCAGGTCGAGGGTGCGCTTGCTGTAAAAAGAGCGCTCCTCATCTGGATGTTCACGCCAACGGAGATTACCTTCGGCTATTCCCAAATCTTGAGTGACAAACTTCCACATGGCTGCCTGCCAGTTGGCAAAGAGTTCTTCCCAATTAGAATTATCGGGATCAAAGAAATACTCGATTTCGGCTTGCTCAAATTCCAGAGTTCGGAAAATGAAGTTCCCAAGCGTAATTTCATTTCGAAAACTTTTTCCGGTCTGACCCACACCAAAGGGAAGTTTCACCCGCGTGCTATCAAGAATGTTTTTGAAAGTAATGAAGATTCCCTGAGCAGTTTCACCACGAAGATAGGCCTTTGATTCACTTTCTGGAACAATTCCAATCGAAGTCTCAAACAATAAATTGAACTGCCGAACGGCTGTCCAGTTGAACTTTCCACAAGAGGCGCAGGGTATCTTGTTTTCAAGAATTATGGCATTGAGTTCTTCATTACTCAGTCCTTCAACCTTTTTCTCTTCACCCTTTGATTCAAAGTATTCTTCAATCAGATGATCAGCTCGCTTGCGACGTTTGCATTCCTTACAGTCGATCATGGGGTCAGAAAATCCACCAACATGACCAGAAGCTACCCAAGTTTTAGGATGCAAAATAATCGAAGAATCAAGTCCAACCATGTCAGAGCGTTGCTGAATAAATCGCTTCCACCATAAGTTCGTGAGATTTCGTTTTAACTCCACACCCATGGGCCCATATTCATAGGCATTGGCCAATCCACCATAGATCTCACTCGAGGGAAATACAAATCCTCGGCGTTTACAGAGGGCCACAACAGCGTTCATCTTCTCTTGGTCCATAGGACCTCCTTTCTCAAAAAAGCCGTCTCTTTAGAACACGGCTTTGTGTTCTAAAGGGACGGCTCTCACCGCGGTTCCACCCTTTTTGATTTGCGCGAACAAATCCTCTTTTCAAATGTAACTCACTCCCAAGTGCCTTCGCTGCCTGTTCACCATTGGTCTTCCAGCCTCTGGACCAACTCTCTCCCGATGAGCAAAACAGCTACTTTTCTTGTTCAATGTGACATTTTGATTGTAGCATTATCAATTTGCGAAATGAAAAGAGAAAAACCAGGTAAGTCTTAGCCCAGTTTAATTCTCAACCGTCATCTTAATCTCGTTCCACTCACGAGACTCAAAGTAATACTCTTGATCGCGGATCCATTTTTTTAGGGCCTCAAGCCTGTTGGGAGCGGCGACACTATCTGACTTCACCGTACTCCCATCCTTTTTCAATTCACAACGAAAATTCACCATGCTGCTCCTTCCGGACGTCGATTTCCTCTTCGCCCTGATTCATCCATTATACCTGGAGATAGGCAAAGCTTCGAATGGGCTGGCCAACAATGCGTTCCATGAGATCTGTAACCGAACCCACCTCTTGCTCTCGCGGCGCTTCGATTCCCTGATGAGCCAACAATGAGAAAAGTGCCTGGCGCACGTATCCCCGCTGATATTCCTGAGGATTCTGATGCAAATATCGCAAAATATCTTTGGTGTGAAAGAAAAGATCTGACTGCTCAATATCTTCTAGACTGATATGAAAAACAATCTCAAAAATGGCCGAAAGAACTCGGTACGGGTACTGGCCGTTTTAGCATCGATGATCCTGCCTTACAGCAG
>CAZRAG010000042.1:0-4300 GCA_964598125.1 uncultured Pseudomonadales bacterium | reverse complement strand
GTTCCTGTCTTTGCCAAAATGTACCAAAAAAATGACGATGAAGCTTATGATCTTGCTCGACAAATAATGCTGTTGCTTCTCGCTTTTTTTGCCTTAGCCGGTTTTATTATCTTACTTTTCACTCCTCAATTTATTGGTCTTTTGACTGGACCGGAATTTAGCCCAGAAGCAACCCATCTTGCCATTCAAATGACTCGTATCATGCTTCTGGCCCAAATGTTTTTCGCTATATCCGGTTTCTTTTCAGCCATGTTGCAAAGTCTCAAACGTTTTATTCTTCCGGCGTTTAGTCCTATTTTTTACAACATTGGGATCATTTTATTTATTGTTTTGTTCTCCCAAAGGATAGGCTTGTATGCTGCTGCCTGGGGAACCGTGGTCGGAGCCTTTCTCCATATGATCATTCAGATCCCTTTAGTGAAAAAAAGCGGCTTTACCTTTTTTAACACCATCAACTGGAAAATGAGCAAACTGCGCCAGGTTTTTGCTTTGGCCCTCCCTAGAACCGTTACTTTAGGAGTAGAACAACTCAGCATTTTTGCCATTACTTTTTTTGCCACCGCCATTGGTGGTATGAGTTTGACCCTCGTCACCTTTGCTCAATCATTGATGACGCTCCCCATCCGCTTTTTTGGAGTGTCGATTGGACAAGCAGCCCTGCCCTTTTTATCTGCCAGTCAAGACGACCTGACCGGCTTTAGAAGAATGGTCTTCCGTTCACTCCGGCAGATCACTTTTTTTGCTGCCCCGGGGGCAGTGATGCTTCTCGTTCTGCGGGTGGCTATGATTCGTTTGGCCTATGGAGTTGGCGATTTCCCTTGGAAGGCCACACTCATTACCGCCGAAGCCCTCGGTGTTTTAGCTCTGTCCATTCCCGCCCAGGCAATTACCCATTTACTCATTCGATCTTTTTACGCTCTCAATAACACTATGGTGCCATTTCTTTCGTCGGTGCTCTATCTATTGGTAACCGTGGTATGTGGTTGGTTTTTTGTATTCCAGATGGGATGGGAAGTTCGCGGCGTTGCTATGGCAATTACCTTGGCCTCCCTTATCGAAACAACGACCATTTTTAGTCTCCTCATTCGCCGCATTGGCACTGAAAGTATGTGGAGCCTTATATGGGCGCTTACCCGTATTGGCACGGCCGCCTTTCTCATGGCCATAACACTTTTTGTGCTCCAGCGTTTGTTTGACTTGTATGTCTTTGAGACTTCCCGCGTGTGGGAACTGATCAAGTTGACTCTTGTTGTTGGCACCGCAGGAACTACCGTGTATCTAGGATTTTGTTGGCTGCTACAGATTGAAGAGTTAACTATTCTCAAGCGAATCTATAAGAAGCTTAAGTCACAATGGAGCAAAACCGTACGTTCAACACCAGAATTTGTGGAGAGTATCTCTCAACCAGATGAATTATTTTAAAAGATAAATGTCACACATTTTTTTATCACCAGGTATGTTCCTGGCTTTCTTTTAAAAAATGTCACACTTTTTTTTGTGACCAGGTACACACCAGGCAAGATTTAAAAAAATGTGTGACATTTTTAAAAGACCAAAAAACTCCCGCCTTTCGACGGGAGTTTTCTTAAGTACTCTTTAGTGCGGAGTTATTGGTTCAAACCAATACCACCAGCCACATCCTCAAGGTTAATTCCGAAGAATTGGAGGATAAGGTTGTAGATTGCCCATGAGGCAAGCACAATCAGTAAACCAATTAAAGCAGAAGTAATCTTGTTGCGGGCTTGTTCGGTTTTACCCTTGTCACCACCTGAGGTGAGCCATTGGAAACCACCTAAAATAAGGTAGATTAAAACGGCCAAAGCAGAAATAAGGATAGCTCCATTAATAAGTGAAGCAATGAGACTGGCTAAGGTAAGGTTACCACCAGCTTCGATTTGATCATTACTTGGAAGAATATCCATTTGTGCTTGGACATTGCCAGCGGCTAAGGTCAAAGCGGTTACGGCAGTTACCACACCGGTTGTCAGCTTTTTCATTCATTGCTCCTTTTCTTTTTTTCGCTTTCGTTATTATACCATTTTTCACCAGATCAATCACCTTGACAAGGGGAAATTTCGCGGATTTGTTAACAACTACTGAAGTCGTACTGAGGCAGCTCGCTTCCAGAGATACAGCTACAGGGTTCCCAATGGTTGTAGTTGGCTTGGTAAGTTGGGCCCTCTCCAGGTCCAAAGCATTTCATCCGAGCCGCTCCGCCACCTGAACAATAGCCACCTGCACCACCATCGCTTCCGGTTTGGCCAACGGTACACACTCCGCCGCCTCCGCCGCCACCGCCGCCACTGCTGGCTTGGCCGAGATCTACTCCAAGAACATTGAGCGCAAAAATGTAGATTCCCCAAACGGCGACGAGGAGAACAAATCCAATACCAGCTTGGATAATTTTGTTGCGAGCGGCCTCGACTTTTCCTTTATCACCGCCAGAAGTTATCCAAGCGATAGCACCAAGGATGAGATAGACAAGTAACAGTAAAGCACCAATAATGATGGCTCCGTTGACAGCGGAAGCTATAACTTGTGTGAAAGAAGTGTTTGCTAAGGATTCTCCACTTGGGATCTGTCGTAAGTTGGTAATTATATCGACGGTGGCGGTCCCATCAGGAGAAGATGCTCCTTCTCCGGTATCTTGAACGGCGCTGATAAGTGTCAACATAATACTCCTCGTCTTAGTTTGCGAGTTGATTTATAAAATCAATCTTTAATAAGTCTAGGCCAAAGAAGGTTGGTCCAACAAAGCCAAGAATAGCCACGCCAAATACCAGTAAGGCAAAGCCAATAAAGGCCTGGATGATACGCTGCTGTGCCTTTTCTACCTTACTTTTGTCCCCACCAGCAGTGAGCCAGTTGATGGCGCCTAAAATGAAGTACACCAAAACGGCCAATCCGCCTAAGGCAACGGCCGTTGTAATAGAAATGGCAATGTATTTTCCTAAAATAAGGGCGCCGGTGGCACCACTGTTTCCTTCAAATTCTGGTAAATCTGCCACAGCTGGGTTCGTAATTTGGGCGAGAAGTGTTTGCATATTATTTCCCTCTATTCTCCACAAGATCAACAAATGTTTGGGTTGGGTTCAAGATTTCAACTCCAAAGACACCGCCAACAATACCCACAATGCCAATAGCGATGATCATGATGAGTAAGCCAATCGCCGCATTGATCATTTTCTGTTGGGCTTTGACTTTACTCTTATCGCCACCGGCTCGTAGCCAGTCAAAAGCGGCAATAATAAAGTAAAGTGTGAAGAAAACGCCGCCAAGCAGAGTCAGAAAACCAATAATGTTGGAAAGTTCAGATAACAGCAGCTCCATTACTCCCTCTGGAGAGTCGGCTGCCTCTTGAGTTAACTCTCCCAGAGTGCCGGCCCCGCGAATGGCATTTTCACCGAGTTGAAGTTCATCCATATTATTGTCTTCCTATTCCTACAATGGTTGGGTTGAGGAGAGCCATAGAGTCGCCAAAAACAAGGAAACCAATGATGGCGGCAATCAACGGTGCGCCAACCATCAAGATGAGTCCAATCACCATCATGGATAAGCGGGTACCAAACTCAGACAGTTTCTTGCTATCGCCTTCGGCAGTAATGATCTTGAGACCACCAATAACAACATTAATGAGGAACCACAAACCACCAATGATGGTAATAAAAATGATGATATCTGAGATGAATCCGGTGATACCCGGATTGCCGTCGCCTAAAACTCCATAGGTTTCCTGGACAGGTGCGGGTGGTTTGATTTCTCCAAAAACTGAGTCGGCTATAAGTGACATATGTTTTCCTTTATTTTCCTAAAATGGGTACTCCTGTATAGAATTCGATGATTTGAGCAATCCAGTAACTAGCAAAAAGCAGTAAAAATCCAGTAATAGCATAGGTGAGAGATTTGGCGCCCTGTTCCTTTGAACTTTTGCTATCACTGGATACAAATTTAAAGCCGGCCACAAAGATGTAAATAAAGAGCAACAGGCCGGCAACAACAAAAAGATTTGGGAGAATAACGTTGATAAGATCAGCCGGCGTTTCATACACCTCCCCAACTGGTTCTCCACCAGGTGAAAGTGTGAACGCCTCTTTGAGAATTAACTCAGCAATAAGTGTTCGGTCCATCAAAAGCAATTTTATCAGGTTTCGCATTTTTTTTCAGAGTCAAGTAAAAAAAACATTTGCAGGTGTTTTCACCGAGGAAATGATCAATAAAAATGGAAAACTCTGATCGACGAGACTCGTTGAGGAAATGGAGCGAAAAAATAGAAGCCCTAGCGACGAAAGTACTGAGGAAA
>CAZRAG010000041.1:0-4453 GCA_964598125.1 uncultured Pseudomonadales bacterium | reverse complement strand
TTTGGTCGGTCTGAGGATTCGAGGGTGGTGGGTTTACCGGCGGAACCGCTGTGGGGTTCACCGGTTGCGACTGAGCTACACAGCTCCAGGAATTTGGATCGCTCATGTTGCTGAGCTGAGCCGTATAGCCAGAGCCATATTGCTCGTTGCAGGCATCCTGAATACTCATGGGATGCAGTTGACCTTGAGAATCTTCACAGCGCCAACCATAGGCGGTGCCGTCGATGTTGACGGCTCGTTCACGACCGTGTTGTTGGCAGTGCCGATTCAGATCCAAGCCTTGAGCTTCAACTTCGGCTGTCTTGCCTGGCGTAATTGCCAAAACCAAAACAACCCCGACAAGTACAAGTAACAGGCCGTACCACTTTTTGTGGTTCACGATTTGGCCCCTCCTTGGAGCCGATTGTAGAAACTCACTTCACTTATTCACGAGCTGGTGCGAAGCACTCTTCTTTTTCCGCAACTGGAAAACAAGAAATTGCTATTGCACCAGTGGTTATTTTATCTCAAGACCTATAGTTTTTTTAAGTAATTTACAGTCAGCAGCAAAGAAGGAAGCGCAACGACATTTTGATATAAAGATTGCTCCCAAACCCTTCAAGCTATAATGCCCCTATGCAGAGCCAAGCCATTCGTGATCAGTTTCCCATTCTCAACAAAAAAATTCACAATCTCCCTCTGGTGTATTTCGACAACGCCGCTACCACGCAAAAGCCACAGGTAGTTCTTGATGCGATTGTTGACTACTACACCCAACACAATGCCAATATTCACCGGGGCGTTCACGTTTTAGCCGAGGAAAGCACCGACATTTGGGAGCAGGCACGCCAGACTGTGGCCGCATTCTTCCAAGCTGATCAGGAAGAATTGATTGTTACTCGCAACACCACCGAAGCACTGAATCTGCTCGTTCGTGGGTGGGGAGAAAGACATATTCAGGAAGATGACGTGGTTTTGGTTGCGCTGAGCGAACACCACAGTAATTTTGTACCTTGGCAGCAGCTCTGCCTCAAAAAAGGTGCCGAATTCTTAACCATTCCGCTTACGCCGAACGGACTCATCGATCTCGATGAAACTAAGCGGCTTTTTCAAAAACATAAAAATCAATTGCGAGTGGTTTCTCTTCACCATATTTCCAATACTTTGGGGACCGTGACGCCGATAGATTCGGTGATTCAACTCCTCAAAGAATTGGGTATTCGCGAACAGGTTTTGTTGAGCGTGGACGTGGCCCAGAGTGCTGCTCATCTGCCCATCCATTTTCATGATTGGGATGTGGATGCCATTGCCTTTAGTGGCCACAAAATGTATGCCCCGATGGGTATTGGGGGCCTTATTGTCAAGAAAAAAACTCTGGCTGAGTTTGAACCGGTCTTGTTTGGCGGTGGCATGATCAACACTGTTTTGGTCGACGAGACGACTTTCGCCGATGAAACAGAAGATCGCTATACCGCGGGAACTCCTGACGTGGCCAGTTTGTCTGGCCTAGCAACAGCGTGTGAATTTATTACTCAGGTGGGTTGGAAAAATATCCAAAAGCATGAAGAAGTGCTTACCCAGTACGCTATCGATCAACTGCAAGCTTTTCCAGAAATTACGCTCGTTGGACCAAACTCTGTACGTGACGAACACGGGATGTTGATCCGCTTGGGATCGGTGGCTTTTTTGTACGACAAAGTGCATGCCCATGATGTTGCGCAAGTACTTGATCGCAAGGGTGTGGCTGTTCGTTCCGGGCAGCACTGCACCATGCCATTACACGTGAGCCAAGGCTGGATGGCCACGACGCGAGCCAGTTTTGCGCTCTACAACACGCAGCAAGAAGTCGATGTTATGGTGGAGGCACTCAAGGATATTAAGAACATTTTTAAACAGGCATAATAAGGAGATATGGACGATTTATATCAGGAACACATTCTCGATCACTATCAGCACCCGCGGAATTTTGGGAAACTGACTGGTGAAAAGCAGTCTACCGATTTAGCCAATTTGAGTTGTGGTGACGGTATTTCTGTTGATGTCCGAATGGATGACCAGGGGAAAATCACCGATATTGCTTGGGAGGGATCTGGATGTGCCATTAGTATGGCGTCAGCTAGTGTAATTTCACAGTGGGCGATTGGAAAGCTTCTTTCTGAGGTCCAGGCGCTCACCATTGAAGATATTACGCAAAAACTTGGTTTAAAGAGTCTGTCGCACTCACGAATTAAATGTGCCTACTTGTTTGTGCACGCGCTGCAGAAGGTGAATAATCCTTCAAAAATATGAGCATGAGTCTTTTGAGCGTGGGTGTTGGGAGCACGAACCCGGTGAAAGTGGCCGCTGTTCAACAGGCGATTACTCATGTATTGCAACGACAGAAGAGGGCAATTCGGTTTCAGGTTGAAGGTTATGAAGTGGCCAGTGAAGTTTCTCCACAGCCAAGAAGCGAAACGGAGACTCGTGAAGGCGCAACCAATCGAGCAAAAAATGTTTTGTTAAAACACGCTCATATTGATTTGGCCGTTGGTATGGAAGGCGGCGTTCATCCAGAAAACGACGGGCTGTTTTCCACCGTTTGGGTGTGCGTACTCGATCGCGAGGGCCGAAAAACCGAGGTGAATGGCGCTCGCTTCCGCTTGCCAAATGAAATTGCTCAGCCAATTATCGCTGGCCAAGAAATGGGTGTGGTCATGGATCAACTTACTGGCAAGACCAACATAAAACACCAGGAGGGCATGATTGGCACGCTCACCGGTGAAGCAGTTACCCGCCAGGAAGAATACGAAAACTTAGTAAGTTTGGCTTTGGGTTTATATTTTAAAGATTGGAGAGGAAGCGAACAGGTATGAGTGGGTCTCGAATTGAGAGGGAGTTGTCCCCCGAAGAAAAATATTCCTACGCTAAAGAAAGACTCACTGGCTTACTTGCTCAGATTGATCAGTTTCTACGGGAAGAAGTTCAGTCTGTGGTTGTTAACAAAGATAATCGATTGCAAATGGCGGTTGGGGAGCTAGTTGCCAACGCAACAGAACTCCGAACGATACTCCAAGCATTGCTGCAAACGGAAACATATCCACAGTTGCACGAAGCACTGAGTGCACAAAAAAAGACGTTGAATAACATTTATTTTTATGCACCGAAAGGTGGTTCTCCGTTCTATTTGCAAGACCTTCCTAAGAGAGACGTGATCGCCTTCAATGGTTTGAGAGAGTCTTTGCCTTCTCAGTTTTCTCAATATAAGTCCGTGATAAGTGAAGTGTTGGATCTCTTTTTTTCTCAAGAAAAACCTTTTCAAAGCGAGGAATCAGATGTTAGAACAGAGATCCAGGCCATTGAGGATCAAATAGCCGTCTTGCAACAACAAATTCGACAAAAAGAAATGTCTATTGGCCTCATGGATCAACTCGTTCAATTTTTTGACCAGGATAAGCCCTGGGATTTAGCCATGCCCTTAGAAGAGACAACATATTCGCAGTTGAAGGAATCGATCGCACGTGGAGGGAGAGATCTTCTGGTCCCAACCTGGCAGATAGATCAAATGGAAAGCCCTCAAACAGTATCATCAAACATGTTTGATGAAAATCGTTCTACTGGAAAATCGATTCTTGCTTTTTCCCGAAATGGAAAAACAATGTATCTTTTGGCCGATTATGGATCTGATCCACTTGGGAAACGTTTGCCTCAGCGTTACTTTTTAACACCAGATCTTGCAATTGTTCCACCAACTACGCAGGAAGAATAATTTCCTACAGTGGTGACAAAAAATCCTGAATTATTCTCTTGGCCGCATGAGCGGGAAGGCAATGACTTCGCGAATGCTCCAAGTGTTAGTAAGGAACATGACCAGTCGGTCAACGCCAAAGCCAATGCCGCCCAGGGGAGGGCAACCGTAACTCAGGGCATCTAGGAATTCTTCATCCAGAGGTTGCGCTTCGTCATCACCAGCTTGCATGTTCTTTTGCTCGTTTTCAAAGCGACGTCGCTGTTCTTGCGGACTGACAATCTCGGACCAACCATCGAACACTTCCTTGCCGCCAATGTACCCTTCAAAGCGCTCAACTAAACCTTCCTTACTGCGATGTTGGCGGGCAAGCGGACTAATTTCTCTGGGATAATCAACAATCCAAGTTGGTTGCATGAGCTTGCCTGTTACCAGATGATCAAAAATCGCAAACAAAGCCTTGTTGCGGGTGTACACGCCAGCGACCTCGAATTTATGTTGCTTGAGGATAGTGGCAATTTCGTCATCGGTGATGGTGTCCCAATCGATGTTTTCGTATTGTTTGAGCGCTTCCGCGATAGTGAGGCGATTCCATTTACCGTCCAGGTCAATTTCCTGATCGTCAACCATGATTTTGAGTGTGCCGTTGACCTGTTGCGCCACCGCCTTCATCATGGCTTCGGTGCGCTCCATGATACGGTTATAGTCAGCATAGGCCTCGTAAAACTCGATCATAGTGAATTCAGGGGA
>CAZRAG010000040.1:0-6713 GCA_964598125.1 uncultured Pseudomonadales bacterium | reverse complement strand
AAAATATCCAGGTATTTTTGGGCAGTGCTTTTCAGATCGTTGGTCTGTGTCTTTGCCATAGCCGTAGTATAGTTGATCCCTTGTTGAGATGTAATCCTTAGAACCTGGTTCTACTCTTTCGCTACTATATTCATAGGATCAAGGGCCGTATTCGTGATGTCGATTTGGTAAACCGGGAACTGGTGATCAGAGTGTTCTGTTTCCACGCGGTAGGTACCAGGTTTGAGCGGTGAGGAGATGTAGAACTGGCCTAATGAGTTTGTTTTCATGGCCCGGACGGTATTACCATTTTGGTCAAGAATCTCAATGATTGCCCCAGGTAGAATTTTTCCGTTTTTGTCATGAGCCATTCCTACTAACATGTTTGGTTCACTGGGAATGGAGGGAAAGGGAAGGGAACGATCAAAAATTGCCGGAAGAATATCGGCACCACCCTGGGAAGAAGAAGCAATGGTATCGGCGGCAGCATATGATTTTTCTTCGGCAGTCTCAGTGACAGCGCTGGCAACTTGAGGATTATCAGTGATTTCCCCGTTTTGTCCTGATTGAGGGGCAACACGAATAATATCCTTGGCAACGACCTCCGCTGATCGTGATTCATATTTTGGTGGACTGGTTGGCTGATCCTGAGAAATTTTTTCAGGCGTTCGATCTTGATGAACCCCCGTTGATTTATGAGCTACAGGTCGACTTGCCTGATTCGCCTGTGAAGGAGTCGGCATACCTGTTTTTTGCAATGGGCGTGGCATACCCGCATCAAAAATCGATTGTGGTTGGCCGAGTCGTCGGGTACGCACTTGCAAGTTGGGGCGGGCTGTGGCCATTTCCGCTCCTGGAGTAACATTAGCTGCTGCTTCCACAGATGTAAACAAATCATTTACCTTATTTGCGCCACGGGTAAAAGCATCTAGAGGATCACTCAGCGCAGCCTGATCTTGGGACTGAATCGTTGAAAGGTAGGCCATAACCTGTTGACGTTTTTGTGGTGTCCAGTTGGAAGTATCAGCCGTTAAATCAGTAGTGGATTTTGGTTCAAAATTCAGAAAGTCAGGGACGTGAGGTTGTCGACGCCAGTAAAATTTGGTTGGCCGGTAGATGGCTTTCACAAAGTTGATTAACCACTGGTCAAGCGTTCGGTCTTCATACGGAATAAAAGCAACCGCAGCCGATGAACTGAAGAAAAAAATCATAAAAAACCACTTAATAAGTCCTGGCAAATTTGTGGTGTAGAACAGAAAACCAATACCCGCTCCACCAAGCATAATCAAGAATTGCTTGATCGTCATGTTACCAATCAAATGAAATTGATAGGAGGTGATGTTCTGTGGCAGTGGGTGTTCAATCATGTTATTCTCGATGTCCAGTTGGTTCGGGGGTCTCGGCTTCGATAAGTGTGCTCGGAACAGCTGGAGTGGTAATACGAACTGTTGAACGGTCGCCATTGGCCAGCTCAGCTTGTCCTTCAAAATCATAGTACGGAAGAATGAAGTTATCCTCAAGGTTCAAGCGGTATACAAGTTGAAATTTACTTAAAATGAGAGAACGAACAGTATTCGATCCGGTTGTTTTTCCTCGAAGGATGCTGGTCAAGAATGAGTAGTCGCCATTCCTCACATTGGCTAAGGCTTCATCGATGGTGAGCAAAGTTGCCGCCCCGTCTTTTTTTGTCTGGAATTGATAAGGATTCATTCTTACCTTGTAGATTCCCTTACTGGTGATATCGAGTTGAATACCCGTCAGATTCTGCGAAGCAATGATCACCGGCAGATTCTCCAGTTTTCGTTGAAAAGCAAACTTGATAATATCGGCACCGACTGATGTTTGCAGTGCTTTATACTCCATTGCCCCGGTAGTCATATCAAAGTAACTGACACTTGATTCATCAAGAGAATATTCACTGGTTGGAATACCAAATTCACTGAGAAAATCATCGGCGTTTTGTCGGGCGGTTTCCACGGAAAGTTGTGAGTCACTTTCCGGGGGGTTACCCATAAAAGTCAGTTCAAGATACGTATTGTTATCAGCGGTGTTGAGAGAAATAGTTCCATCCGCTGAAACGTAGGCAGTCTTTGAATAGGGGGTTTGCTCTAAATTATAGTTACGTATGATGGTTTGCAGAACTTGGTCTGGATTGGTGACTTCTGTAGCCTGGTATACAGGGAGAGAATCAAAGGGTACGAATGTTTCACCATAGTACTCAACCTGAGCCTTTTCCTTCAGTGTTTCGGCCGATGGGAGTTTGTTTTGAGTAATGGGTTCAGAACTTGGTTTCGGCCCACCTAGCAGCAGCCACATAATGCCTCCAATCATCATTAAGGCAATGATAAGGTTGATGAGCAGCAAATCATGTCTTCGGGAAAGCGTTGAAAGATATGCCCGCAATGATGGAATGGGAAAATTTGGCATACTCATAGGTTATCATCCCAAAAATCGTAATACTCAGGATATTGGTCTTGGAAACTGAAAGGTTCACAGGTCGCACCTGGTCCGAGTTGAGGGATATTGGGTGCCTCTGGCAAACAACGCCCAGTATCGAGTGATGTATTTGTCTGCAGAATATAGAGCATAAATGATTCGGCAAAGTTCTCACTGCATTCCTGGCCTGCGAAAGGCTCAAGCGGGTAAGTGTGAATCATTGGGGATTGGCAATTCCCAATAGCGCCTTGGAATCGTGAGTACAGGTACGACGTTTGAATGTTATTGCTCAAGACGTGGGCAAACTCGTGGGGGAAGGTGAACTGACAGTTTGCCTGACTGGCATCAAAACAGAAATCAAAGATCGAGATGTTTCGTCCCGTGACTAAACCAGCGTAAGGAATACCACCATCATCTCGAGCACCATCGCGTTTGACGCTAATCTTTCCACCTGCACAGGCTTTCTCCAGGAGGTCAGGATACTTTGTCTTAAAGATGGAGATAATACCTTTAATGCCGGTGAGTTCTGATGTTTCCCAGGATTTTTCTCCGTCCACAAATTGGAAACAAGCATCATCTTCATCGGTGTTTTGACAATCGGCAGGGTCAACCCACTGCAGCAAGCGGAAGGGGGGATCGTTTGGCAGCAAATCTCGGATGTGGTAAGTCGGATCAATGGATTCATAGTGCAAGTGAGGGCCGGTTGAATAGCCCGTACTGCCCACATAGCCAATAACAGTTCCTGGGGTGACGTGGATTGGTTCTCCAGGAGGAAGAGGTGAGCCACTCATATGGCCAAAAACCAGGGTAAACCCAAGGTCAGTATCAAGAGCAACCATGTTGCCGTAACCACCGGTTGTATCGCCCCAGTAAGGAACTGAAGTGGACATCTCAAAATACCGGGCAGTTCCAGCAAAAGTAGCGTAAATTGGAGTGCCAACAGGTGCGCCAATATCGACCGCCGTACCAGCACCTGCAGCCGTATGCCACACGCGGTGGTCTGGGTCTTCAGGGAGTTGGCTAATCTGTCCTTTTGTTGGCCAGCAGCCTTCGGCTCCATTTCCTTGCAAGATTCCTTTGCCAGCAAAACCGGCGGGTAAATCGTTCAGAGCGCCGCCAATAACCGTAATAACAATAATAGTAAGAACGGTTGGGAGCAGCATAGTCATAAGGAGGGTTACGCCTGCCACCTTAGCCAAACTGGCGCCCACTCCTGCCTGGGCAGCCGCTGAGCTAACGCTCATGGTGGTGTTGTAGGTGACACTTTGGGCGGTATTGAGAGCGCCTTGGGTAGCAGCGGTGGCCTCGTTTTTTGCCGCCGTGGCTACTTGAATGGCCGCATCTGATGCTTCGCCTGTGCCTAAAACTTCTTGGCCAAGACTAATGGCACCTTTTACTCCATCAGCAATACCATTGCCGATTCCCTTGATGAGATTCCAACCACCTTTGGCTACGCTACTCGCAAGATTTGCAGTTTGTTCAACGACCCATTTACCAGCTGACCAGATTAATCGGGGGATGAAAAGAAGGATATCAATGATGAGATTGATGATCGCTAAGATCAGCATGACGAGCGCAAGTTGAGCAAGTGCATGTGCAATGGCTATCTTTTGGATGAACTTGATTGCTTCTTTCTGCAGTTCCTTATTGGTGAGAATTTCTTTGGCCGCTCCAACCCAGTTACCACTGGCAGCTAAGGCACCAACCTTTATGGCACCAGCTAAGGCCTGCATTTTTTGGGCATTACTGGTTGCGGCTTGGGCGCGCTGTTGCTCCATGACGTTGCGCGCATAGTAGCCATCGGTTTGAAAATTTTTCCCAAAAGTAGGATCTTTTTGAAGATTGCTCAGCCCGGTTTGATACTCCCTTTGAGCGGCTACGTCATCATCAGCCATTTCAGCCAAGAGGGCCGCGTTCTCGAAGGTCATTTGGGCGTTATTAATCATCAGCATGACTTGCTGAAGTTGGATGCCCTGGCGCTGATTCAAAACAAAGTAGGAGTAAATGGCCGTTTCAACGGTTGACTGGTATTGCCGATCGAGGTCACTCAAGTAGAGTAGATTTAAGGCAAACTCAAGGTCGATTACTCGTTGCTCTGGTAACTTGGCGTCATATTGGAGATAAGGCTGGGTCGCCTCACCTGGCTTACCTGGTTTACCAACCGCTGTTGATCCTTGCCAGAAGTTTGCCACCCGCAGTTGCTTGGAATTAAGCGATTGTGGATGGTTGTTGAAGGCTTGAACCCATCGCGTACGGATACCTTGCAGATACTCTCCGGCAACAGCAAACTCGGGCAGAGCAAAAAAGTAAGCGTACAAAATGGGGTCAGAGAAGAAAATGGATTTCCAAAGATGGCGATAGGCATTGGCACGGATATTCGGGATATCCGGGTTTTGTTGGAATTCACCAATAGTTGAAACGTTGAGTTCGTTGAGGAGAGCATCAAACGCCCGGGCAATAACTTCGGGATCATTGCTTTGGCGGATTTCCTCTGTAGACTGCAAAATTTTCCTCAAGAAATCATCGAATTCAGGATCTTCAGGTAATCCTGAACCCGCATAGAAAGCTGCTCTGGCTGATTGAATATGTTGTCTAAGAGCTGCTGAACTGAGGCCAAAGGTTTGCGACTGACGGAAGGCATCTTCAACCGCAGCCGGCTGGAGAGTATCAGCCAGCGCTTGGAGTTTTCCATCAGCCTCCGCTTGAGCAAAGCGTTCCTTGGTGCGCTGGTCTTCTAGCCATTGTTTGAAGAAACGCTGGCCATCACTACCAAATATTTTGCTCTGAGCATTGATTGCTTCGTTGAGCGATTCAAAAGCTGGAATTTGAACCACGATTCGGCGTAGATACTCATCGGTGAGGCTCGACCATAATTTCTTGATGTGGCTGGAATCAATCTTGTCGCCAAGAGCGCCATTTTCGAGCAATCGCAACCAAACATCCTGCGAAAGCTCACCTTGTTGGCGATGAATAAAGGCCTCAATATCACTGTTGGAAAGCTTAATTCCAGATTCAGAGCGCAAAAATTCCAGCTCTTCATACAGTGACTGGTTGACCATTTCCAGCAGCTCAAACTTGGCGCGAGCAACTCGGCTAATATTATGAGCTTTGGCAGTAATAGCATCAGGGGTTTCATCACTGGTTACGCCTGGCTCAACTGGTGGCACTACCGCTGTTGGTTGGTCTGTTGGAGCTGTTTCTTGGCTGAGTGACTCTGCCAGAGCAGTCAGGGCAGTGAGGAATTCTTCTGCATCCTCAACGCCACTTTCCAGAGCGATTTCATTGGGATACCGCCGCGCCAAAGCGCGCTGCAGCGTTTGTTCCGACTGAAAGGCAGCCAAGGTAAATCCCCAACCGGTGAGGAAAGAATCAAGCTGGGTTCGTTGGTCTTGCGTCAGGTTACGCAATAGGGCGATGGCCGGTTGCCAAGCCGACAGGACCGTGGCGAATAATTCTGGTGGGAGAACGGGAAGTGGCTCATCTGTTTCCTGATCTTCGTCAGCTCCACCGCCAGATTCGTCACTTTCGGTAGCCACGGGAACAGGGAGGAAGGCTGCCTCGATTTCTTCTTGAGCCTTTTTAAGTTGTGTTTCCTTCTCTTTTTTGAGAAATTTCAAGAGTTCATCAACGGCTTTGGTAAAAGCGCCCACCACGCTCGCCACATCATTGGCGGCAATATTGGTATCGATGATCAAGACAATTTGTTGAAAGAACGCCCAGAGTAAGGGGGTTGATTCGGGATGCTCCAAAACAAGACCTGATTCGGTGAGGCTATTTTCATCTTTCCGGAGGGCAACCGACAACAAGCCGCTGCCAAAAGCCAAACCGATGAGCTCTCGGGATTGTTGTAATTCGGCAACTTTCTTGTGGACATTGAGTTTGTCGGTAAATTCCTCCGCGAGCTTTTCCCAAGCTTCTTCAACCTCTTTTTGCTTTCCAGATTGCGAAGAGCCAACAATTTCTTCAAGCGCCTTTTTGGCGGTTTCCATGGAAAGGCCAGCAAGCTTTTCCGCCGGAGCCGCATCTTGATGTTCCTCTTGCCACTTGTCCGCATATTTTTTGAGGAGAGCGTCTTTGTTATCGAGCTTGATCTCTGGTTTTGCCTTAAGAGCAGCGTGTAATTCTTTGACTTTTTCAGAGATGGCCTCAGCCTGGTCATTAAGAAGCTGAAGAACTTCTTTTTCGTAGGTGGTAGTTTCACTGGGTTCACGAGGGGGAAGGTCAATTACCTGTTCGATAATATTTTCGATTTCGTTAACTTGATCAATGGTGATATCCGCTTGCTCAGAATCAAATTT
>CAZRAG010000039.1:0-6947 GCA_964598125.1 uncultured Pseudomonadales bacterium | reverse complement strand
GTCGCTGAAGCCACTCGCTACTCAACCGTTATTGAAATAGGACCGGGTGTTGGCCAGTTAACAGAAAGACTCGCTCAAGTTGCCCCAAAAGTCATTGCCATTGAGATTGATGAACGTTATGCCCCTGTTTTAGCTGAACTCGAGCAACAATATCCAAATCTTTCGATCGTCTATGCCGATGCTTTGGCGTGCGGTCTAGAAAAGCGAATCCGTGAACTTCAATCACAAGATGAGGAGGTTCAAATTATTGCTAATCTCCCCTATCACATCACCGAGCCCTTTATGAAAAAAGTGGCTACACTTGGTATTTCAGTGAGTATCATGGTTGGCGAGCGGTTTGCTACGGCCGCATCCCGTCAAAACCCAAGTTCACCTGAATATACAGCTTTATCTTTGCTAACTCAGTCTTTCTTTGATGTGGAAGTTGTTGCGCAAGTGCCCCGTGAAGCATTTGTTCCTGAGCCACGAACACAATCTGCTCTCCTCCGCTTAACGCCAAAAAGTGAGGGGGGCGCCATGGTTGGTAAATGCGATTTTATTGCCCAACGCCTCTTTCTCACCGCTAATAAAAGTCCGTTAGTAAAGAATGTTATAAAAGAAGCATTGATTGCGTACTCGCAAGCAACAGTGAAAGCGGGTAAATCAAAGGCGGAAGTCCATCGCAGTCTTCGACGCCAAGTCCGACAAGATCTCCGCCGGACAGTCATGATCTATAACGCTTCCCGACAACTTGATGAGCAAGAAGACGAGCACCAGATCATGTCACAAAATCAGGCCAGACAAGTTATTGATCAGTTGAGTATTCCGAACACTATCCTGGAGAAACCATTCTCACAACTCAATAACGTTGAGATTCGACAGTTGGTTCTGGCACTCTCTACACTCGGTTAGTGCGAAATATTCGTCTTTTTCGCTTGCGCTTTTGCCTTTTTGTAGACTATAATTTTGAAAACAACGGGTTGAACATGCGACTCAGTAGTTTTGTACTCATTTGAGTAATTATGATGACATTGGATATTGGCCATATTCTTCATGTCACAAGAAATAAACAGCAGAATAACGGAAACCTGACCCAGGATTTCAGTTTTTTTGAACTTCTTGTGGACAAAGAACTTAGGTTTTATAAAAAACTTAAGCTGAATGGGCGATATTCTCTTTTTTTGCATACCATTAGACTGGCGGACTGTGAAACAGCCTAGGAATATCCCTGTTTTTCGCCCTGAACTCCCTGATATCGATACCTATATACTTTCTCTTCAGAAAATTTGGAAGTCACAGATGGTGTCAAACTTTGGCCAATTTGCTAGCCAGCTTGAAAACATAGTCAAGCAATACCTTGGTAGTTCCAGTGTTTGTGTAGTGGGTAATGCTGATCAAGGACTGATGCTCGCTTTACAAAGCCTTCAGCTCCCTCCTGGCAGCGAAATTATTCTCCCTTCTTTTACGTTCAATTCCACCGCCAATGCCGTTCTTTGGAACAACTATCGGCCCGTTTTTGCCGATATTCAACCCGACACTTTTTGTCTTGACCCCAAAGACGTACAGCGCAAGCTTAGTTCAAAAACTCGGGCAATTCTGGGTGTTCATGTGTTTGGTAATCCCTGTGATATTGCAGCACTTGATTCTCTTGCTCAAAAAGAAAAACTATTCTTACTTTTTGACTCCGCCCATGCCTATGGATCTCTCTATCAAAATAAAAAGATTGGTACGCTCAGTGATTTTGACATTTTTAGTTTCAGCGGAACCAAACTTGTGACTTCGGCCGAAGGTGGAATTATTACCAGCCGAGACCCAAACCTTATCGAAATAATAAGTTATCTCCGCAATTACGGATTTCTTGAGGATTACAACTCCCAATACCTGGGAATCAATGGAAAAATCTCTGAACTGAATGCAGCTTTAGGTTGCCTGACTTTTCCAACAATTGAACGCGTAATTGCTCAGCGAAATCGGCTAGCCAAGAAGTATGAGCAACAGTTGGCAAACATTCCAGGAATTTCCTTTCAACTCGTAAAGCCAGGGAATCGCTCAGCCTATAAGGACTTTGCTATTCTTGTGGACCAACGGGATGAGCTAGCGGCTTATCTTGCAATTCATGGTATCCAAACCAAGAAGTATTTTCGTCCCATTCACCAGATGAGCTTTTTTTCTTCTTTCCAAACCAATCTTCCAGTTACCCAGCGCGTTGCCAAAAGAATCCTGTGCCTACCCCTCTACAACCAAATGACGCCACAACAACAAAAAAGAGTCACAACCACTATCAAGAATTTCTACCAAAATCAGTGAAAAGAAAGGCATCATGGAAGCATCCCAACAAAGAGTGTACGTTACCTTTCTTGACATGGTGTATGTTCCAAAACTGCTCGTCACTCTGGAGTCTTTGCAGCAGGTATCGCCACAGGCAATGGTGTATGTGCATTGTTTTGATGATGAGAGCTATCAAATCCTGCGACAGTTTCCGCAAAAAAATATGATCTTGGTTCATTATAAAGATTTTGAAACACCCGCGTTAATGGCAACGAAAAAAGACAAAAAACGTTTCTACGAGTATTACTGGGCCTATAAGCCAGAACTCATCTTGCAAACCATGGCAAAAACAAATGCCGAGATCGTAACTTATATTGACTGTGATTTTTACTTTTTCTCAGATCCTGAAATACTCTTTCAGGACATGGGTGATGTAGATGTCCTCATTCAACCCAACAACTTTTCACAACCAGAAGCCAAACAATTTTTACCAGTGGGCTATTATTGCTCCTGTTTTGAGGCTTTTCGTAATAATCCTAACGGGAAAAAGGTATTGCGTTGGTGGCTGGAACAATGCACCAAGTGGTGCTTTTCAGAGTTCGAAGATGGCAAGTTCGCTGATCAAAAATATCTGGATGATTGGCGGACACGATTCTCGAACGTTCGTGAAATCACTCATATTGGAGCCAATGTTGCTCCGTGGAATGTTCAGAAATACTCAGTTACCTTGAACAACGGCCAACCAATGGTCAACAACGTGCCCATTCTCTATTATCACTATCACAGTTTTCGCATGAATACCGAAACTTTTGAATACATTGTCACCGGCGATCGTGAGAACCACTACCAGATTTTTCAGGAAGCTGTAGATATTCTGTATCCTCCTTACGCTCAAGCTCTGAAAAAAACATTACAAATTCTCAAAAAAATCCCAGAGTATCAAGCATACAGTCAGAAAAATCCCGAGAGCCAAGTGGTACTTCAGAACCCAAATACGGTGCAATTCAACTATCGAGAAAAGCTGCAGAGCCTATGAAGATTGAAGACCTTCTTACCGCTCTTGATGTTCCCTTTCGTCCCGGTTCAGAAAAAATGGAACTCTATGACGCAGGTCGAAGCTTTGCTTTTGACAAGTTTTTCCAAAAGTACCAAGGACAATACCAGTCTCCCTCTATTCAACCAACAACCCACTCTCAACGTTCGGAATGGCAAAATGTAAAAGAACATAGTGTCTACCAACGCTCCGACTACACACCGAGTAACACTGAAGCTCTGCTGAATAGTTTCTATAAACCGATATCAGGAAAACAACCCCGAACACTCCTTTTTAATAGTGGAATGGGGGCCATTTCCACCCTTCTTTTTTTTCTCAATAACACATTAAAGACCAAACGAATGCTGGTGGGAAGAAATTGTTATTTTGAAACGAAATGGCTTTTTGATGACTCGGGAAACTGTCAGTACTGGAATGAATACCTGCCACTTCCCAAAACTTCAGCCAGTGCAGTTTGGATTGAGTATCCTATTAACTGCACTACCCCTCATCGCTATCCTTTTAGCCAATCAAGCCAGGATAAGCATGTTGTTCGAGCTGTAAAATATCTTTGTCAAAAAGCAAATAAAAGACCCAACCAAGAATTCTTTTTGGTTATTGATTACACTTTGTTTTATCTACCGTTAGAAACCCATCTCTTTGATGAATTACCTGAGAATGTATCACTCTTTCTTATCACCAGTCTCCAAAAACACCGTACCTATGGCTTTGATCTTTTTAATGGTGGAGCTATCACTTTCTTTACAAAAAGTGAAGAGAGAGAAGAAAAACTCAAACTCTTACGCGGGTCATTAGGCACCAATTTCACACAGGAAGCTTCTTGGATCCACTTTCCTTTTCAGTCGCAGGTCATTAATAAACTTATTACTGATAGCGGGAAAAATGCTCAGAATGTCTTCCGTAAACTCCCAAAGTTTGATGGCATTACCTATTTTTTTGCGGATAACGATACATTTTTGAGTAGTTTTATTTTTGCCAAGATTGAACCCTCTATTATGAAACGCTATAAAAACGGGACTTTTTATAGTGAACAGTTGATTGCCGCTATTATCAAAGCGGCCAGCAAACAGAATACCGTCATAATCCAAGGAACATCATTTGGTTTTCCTTTCACTCGGATTTTTAAAAACTCTGAAAGATACGAAAACACGAATTCATTACGTCTGGCTATTGGCTTTGACGAAGAAATGAATGAGAGTGTCGCCCAAGCAATTATCGAAGGAACACAGAGCTTTTTAAATCAAATCCGGAAAGAAAAATAAATATGAATGATCAATCAAGCCAGCAAATGAAATATGATTTGGCAGATCTTCGAAAACTCCAACGTCGACTTACTTTTTCCGCCAAAAAACAAGATCAGTATGATCTAGAGACGATTAATCTTATTGCTCCAGCAAGCCCCACACCCACCAAGTACTTCACCGATTTGCCCCTGCTCCATAATGATATTGCGGAGGGGTTGCTCAATAACCGACCTTACGCAGGTGCGAAGTGGTTTAACGAAATAGAAAAAATAACAGCCCAGCTGGCCTGCCTTTTGTTTCATGCCGAACATGCCAATGTTCAGCCACACTCAGTGAGTCAAGCAAATCAGGCTGTCTACCAAGGACTTTTACAAAATAATGACACCGTTCTAGCCATGAAATTTGAAGACGGAGGACATCTCACTCATGGTTTGCACCTTAATTTTTCTGGCCGATTTTTCGATTTTCAGTTCTATGGAACCGATAGTTCTGGACACATTGATTATGACGCACTCGAGAAACAGGCTCTTCATACAAAACCCAAAATGATTGTTTGCGGCGCCTCCTCTTATCCTCGAAGTATTGATTTTGAACGACTCCGCCAAATTTGTGACCAAGTTGGAGCGTATCTGCTTGCCGATTTATCGCACCCAGCGGGACTTATTGTTGCTGACTGTTTTCCCCAACCCTTTCCAGCCTGTGATGTTGTTACCCTGACACTTGATAAAACCATGTTTGGTCCGCATGGAGGCATTATTTTGTGCAAAAAAGAATTCCAAACAAGAATCGATAAAGCTGTTCACCCCGGTGTGCAATCAAGTATTCCTTTGCGAAGAATCTATGAAATGAGCCAGTGCCTCCTAGATGCTGGAAAACCAGAATTTCATCAACGCATTGAACGACTCATCAATAATATGACTGCCTTTGAGGACGTTTTTGCTCAATTCCCTGGGCTCATGGTGACGGGTGGAACCGATACCCACATTTTAGTTTTGAATACTCTTTCAGTTTTTGGTTTAACGGGCAAGCAAGCAGAAACCACACTCGAAAATCTTGGAATTCTCACCAATCGTCAAGTTGTTCCTGGTGAAACCCAAAAACCCTACATCGCCAGTGGATTGCGTTTGGGGGCAACTTGGATTACTGGCCGTGGGTACTCGGCAAAAGAAGCGACGGTTATTGCCAAGATGATTATTGCCAATCTGCAAGAACCCAACAATAAAAAACTCCAACAAAAGACTCGAATCCAGGTCAAAAAAATACTTACCAAAAAAAGGAAGCTCGACCTTTGGAAAAATATTCAAGGATAACAAACGTCATAGGAGACGTGAGACACCTTATGTGAAAGTCCTATGGCAACAGGGAGATAGACTAGCATGTCCAACTAAAAGGTCGTACGCTTATGAGTATGAAAACACGAATCTTTTTATTGATTCTTTTTCTTTTTGGATTTCTTGCCCCGCCATACGCTTTCGCCTGCGATCCTTACATTGGTAGTCCCTGGTATACAACAAGTTATGAAATTGATCCTCAGTCCTTGCCTAGTGATATTCAAGTAACCTACCAAACGTATCCTGTTCTCACTAATATTGGAGAAAAAACATATGAGATCTTGCAACGCGATAGGTATGAATATAACGTTGGAGGATATCCCACGGGGTATATCCCTGTTTACCGTTTAGCCCAAGGAAAAACCGAAAGATTTAATACCTATACAAAAGATTGGGAAAACGTTGAGCAGGCAATTATCAACTCTGATAGTCTTTCTGATGATATTCCTCACTACTTCAAAAATGGCAATGGCCGGCCAGATCATCCAGTTCCCGGGCCAATAACCTTGTTCAGTTATTTTTATAATGAGAACAAAATCATCAACATTCCCGTGCAAGTTCATTACGAACTCAATCCAAACTATGATCCTTACCTAGAAAAACGGCCAGATGTCATGTGTGGCGCTCGATTCATTGATACGCCTGTTTTATCCCACATTATCTATTTCTTCACTATGACCTGGGGCTTGGTTCATTCCTCGCTCACTCGAGACATCATTGCTTATGATCTGTCTCAGAATGATAGCCATGCCTATTTCTTTTTTGGAACCTGGGGAGCGATTTTTGCAACGATCTTTACCTACTTTCTTAAAAAAATACGGAAAAATTAATTGTTTATGGGCGAGATTCCCCGAATCGCTTCATTTCATTTCGCTCGCTGGACTCGGGTTATCTCGCATACATCTTGAGATTGGTCGTTGCGATAAATCGCTGCCGACACTAGCCACGTGTGCTTACGGTTCACACTTGGCGTCGAAATGCTCGATCCCGTCGGAACATCCGGGTCCTCCATTCATCACCCACTCAACTTTCCAAAAACAGCACCTTAGCGGTGCTGTTTTTGGAAAGCGG
>CAZRAG010000038.1:0-7093 GCA_964598125.1 uncultured Pseudomonadales bacterium | reverse complement strand
AATTTGATGTCGTTCAGGAAGTTTTAACTGGTCGAAATAGGTCAAAGAAGCAGAAACACGACTTCCTGTACAGGGATTACCTCTATTGCCATGTTTGTGGCTGCAAAATGACAGCGACAATAAAAAAGGGAAAGTATCGTTACTACTACTGCACCAATGGTAAAGGGAAATGTAGCCAACATCAGGTGTACCAGAGAGAAAAACAAATTTTTCAAGCTCTCCAACCTGTCTTCTCAGATATCAGCCTCGATGAAGAATTAGCCTCTTTTTCCCTTGAGATCTACGCCCAGGAGTTAAAAAAGAAAGATCGTTTTACCAAAAAAGCTGGAGACCAGATAGCTCATCAACTCGAAGCCAACAAGCTCAAGTTACAAAAACTTGAAGATCTTTACCTGGAAGATGGTATTTCCCTTTTAAGCTATAAAGAGAAACGACTTCAGCTGCAAAATGATCGTGTAGAACTACAAACCCAACTTCAGCAGCAGAAAAGCGCACAACCAGAAAGCACTTTGGAACTTTTGCAGAAGTTTAAAAAATACGCATGCACCATTGAAAAGATGTTCGAAGATGGGGATAGCGAAGTAAAGAGCGATTTGCTGAAATCTGTACTTTGGAACTGCAAATTACAGGACGGAAAAGTGATCTCTACCAGATACAAGTTACCGTTTGCTCTGCTAAAGGATGCCCCTAAAACGGCCGAATTTAGCGAATGGCGGAGGTGGAGGGATTCGAACCCACGCAACCGGTAAAGGTTCAGGTTTAGCAAACCTGTGCAATTGGCCACTATGCGACACCTCCAGTGGATGTTCGTATTATACCGATCAAGACAATCTGGACAAACGCCAAAACGTGAATCGCCTTCTAGTTTTTCCTCAGCTAGACCAGCTACAAGAAAGAATGTCATAATGGCGGCGCAGTATGGCCGATTCGGTTGATCAAATCTATCTGTGCCAAGACGGTACGCAAATTCCCCTTTCCTGGCGTACGAGCACCCGAAACCGTAATATTCGCTTAACGGTGGCCACCGGTGGTGTCCGAGTAAGCACTCCGCCTAGAGTAAAGTGGAGTCTGGTGGAAAAGTTTCTTCGTTCTCAGGAACAATGGCTCAAAGCTCATCTTGAAAAACAAATCCCTGAGGCACCCAATACCCTTCTCTATCAAGGTACCACTTACCAAGTCCAAATCTCGCAAAATACCAATCTCCGGCGTGTCCATTTTCGTGATACAACCTGCTTTGTCTCACCCATCACACCCACACCAGAATCGGCCTTTCAAACGCTGGAACGATGGCTCCGTTCAGAAGCAGCCGAAAAACTTACTCCCCTATTCATGGAATGCCGCCAAATCATGGATACCCAGGCTGGACAACTCCGCTGGCGTGACACCCGCTCTCGCTGGGGTAGTTGCTCAAGTGACGGCCAAATTATGCTATCTTGGCGACTGATTCACGCGCCACCCGAAGTGGCTCGTTACGTGATTATCCACGAACTTGCTCACCGGACACACCACAACCATTCATCTCATTTTTGGCGACTCGTTGCCCAGTATGATCCGGCTTATAAACTCCACCGGGGCTGGCTCAAGCGACATGGTCACCAGTGTCAAACACCAGGCTTCGAACAACTCATCGGTGTGTAGCTCGTCCGACCCGGTTGCCATGGGCATCTCGACCGTTATGGGCAAAGCGGGCTTTCTCCCAATCGTTCTCTGGCATTTCGAAGACCTTCCCTTTGTCACAAACAACAGCCAGGCTCGGTTCGGATTTTACATATCCAACTCGAATAAAGTCGAGCTGGGCGAGATCATCAGCCTTCCAAGTAATGGCCCATTCTGGATGATCATGTACTAGACCAGCTAATGTTTCGGCCAGGTACTGTATTCCTGATTCGTAATGCTTCATGTTTGCTCCTTAAATACTCTGAACCAAAACCATCACCATAGGATCTTTTTCCGATTCCTGGCGAATACGATAGCGCACGTCGTTGCGAATCTTACTGCGCAAATCTGGCCCACTGCCTTGATTTTTGGCATAGGATTCGCGGACTGTCTCTTGTACGATAAGTCGCAGCTGTTCACGCTCCTCTTCAGAGGTAATCCCCAATCCACGCTCCTCTACCACTAGATTCTTGATATCTAGAACACCGGATTGCTCTGACATGCCAATAACCACGATTCCCTGTTTCCCTAAAATTTCGCGATCCGAAAGAACTTGGTCTAAAACCTGGCTTGTGGTTCCAGCAACACTGACTGTTCGTTCCCGAAGAGTGATTTCTTTCCCATATTTGAAAGCACCATCTTGAAACTCTACAATTTTCCCGTAATGTGGCAAGACTACTTGATTCGCTTTATATCCGTGACCTTCAACTACTTTGCTAAAGCGAACTCGGTGACGCTCTTCACCACCAATCGGAAACAAGAATTGCGGTCGGAGCAAATGGACCATGAGCATTTGTTCATACTCACCGGCATGACCAGAAACATGCAAATCATCGTCAACATCCGAATAGGCCACATCAACCTCATGTTCGGCGAGTTCGTCGATAACTGTGTAGACATTGGTTTCGTTTCCAGGAATGGCCTCAGAGGCAACTATGACTTTATCGCCACGCTGAATATTAACTAAACGGTGCTCACCAGAAACTGCTCTTACCAGTGACGAACCTGGCTGACCTTGACTACCCGCTACCACTAAACAGATCTCATCATCTCGGACTGTTTCCAGATTCTTTTTGTTGAGTTTCATGTTGGGCGGGAAGTTGAGAATGCCCATATTCATGGCTGTATTAACATTCTGTTCAACGGAACGACCTACAAAACTGAGCTTTCGACCATACTCTGCTGCCACATCGATCACCTGCTGAATGCGGTGCAAATTGGAGCTCATTAAGGTGACGATAACTTTTCCCTTCACCCCATGCATTTCTCGTCGAAGCGATTCACGTAAAACAGACTCTGAAGAAGTTGGAGCAAGGCGTTCGATTCGCAAACAATCAAGCAAAGCACACAAGACACCTTCTTGACCAATACTGGCAATTTTTTGCAGATCACTGGATTGACCGTCAACCGGCGTAAGATCGATCTTGAAGTCTGAGCCATGATAAACCACTCCTTCTGGGGTCCGAATAATAAGATGCCGGGTGTCAGGAATGGAGTGAGTGATTCTAACCGTTTCAATGGTAAAAGGACCAAGATTCAGGGGGCCATCAGGATAGTACTCAACCTTTTTATCTACGCCTTGATCCGCCATGCGGGACATGGCAAATTCTGCCGTCAAAGGTGAACCGTAAATTGGCACATCAATTTCCAAATCACGAAGCGCATAAGGGAGGGCAGCAATATGGTCGTCATGACCATGAGTGAGCACAATTCCGTGGAGCGTGGCACCCGCAGCCAATCTGTCCTTAAGATATTGGGTATCGGGCACCAGAATATCGACACCTGGCATTTCCATTGGCGCAAAACCAATACCACAATCGACTACTAAAAGGTCATCATTAGATTCGTAAACAAACATGTTTTTGGTGACACGTCCAATTCCACCCATGGGGAAAATTTTTAACATATAAATTCGCATCTCAACGCAACGCTACAGCGAGTGAGCTAAAGCTCAAAGCGCTCTGCGTTGAGATGGCTCCTTTCTTTTACTTCTTATTAAGTTGCGCTCGTTATTTGGCAACTTTTTCTTTTTACGAGAAAGCACTAGAACAGCGCTTCCTTAATATCCTGTATTTCTGTTTCTTGTTTGGTTCGCTGCTGAATGTATGCCAAAGCCTTGGGAATCTTAGCAACATCCTGACGAAAAGCACCGAGCATTTGCGTACTTCGCAGAGCCGCTGCCGGGTGGTAAATCGGTAAAACGTAGGTAATCCGGCCTTCCCACAGTATACGCTTTAAGACTCCATGAACGGTAGAAATTCGCTCTTCTGGAAGAAAAAAATTCATGCTAAATCTGCCTAAAGTTACAAACAACTGAGGCGAAATAAGATCAATTTCTTCAAGCAAAAAAGGAAGGTACGCTCGAATTTCTTCAGGAAGTGGATCTCTATTTCCTGGCGGTCGAACTTTGACAATGTTACTCACATAAAGATCTGGTCGGTGCATTCCAAACTCTTCTAACGTCTTATTAAAGAGTTGTCCTGACCTCCCAACAAAGGGAATTCTTTGTTTTGCTTCCTCCGCTCCAGGGGCCTCTCCAATAACCATCACTTGAGCATCAAGGTTACCCTGACCAATAACAATATCTCCGGAAACATTACACAAAGGGAGTTGATCACACTGAGATTCAATTTTCGAAAGCAACTGTGCGTGGAGGTCTGATTTCTTCATTACCGAGCTTTATTGTAACAGAGCTGATAAAGATTCTTCGAGAAAACGAAATTGTCACTTTTTATCAGAGATTTTGGCGTGGTTGGGGAAAAAATAGTATGGCAACTATTACTATAAAAATAAAGAGTTGAAATGTCCTATAAAAACCACGTAAGGTTTTACCAGTGTCTCAGCCCAAACATCGAACACAAACCCACATTCGCGGAAAACACTTGTTTTCCATAGTAAGGCACCAAAGCAACCAATCGGTTGCTTTTTTTTTGACCACATTCAGGAAGGAGAAACATGAAAAGACTGAACCCTGAACAAATTCTCGAACTCGCCATGAGCGGAGCGAGTTTGGGCTTGATCGTTTTTGCAGCAACGGGTGCTTTCTCTCAAAGAACCCTCGGTGAACTCCGTGACCGCGCAAAAAGAAAACATGGGTGTGTGGCCAGTGAGGAATCTGGAAAAAGAAGTCTTGGCATACCACTCGATGGCTCACATAACAATCACTATGAAGGTCAACATCACCCTGATTACAACCAACCTCGCAATGGTCGACTCTTAACCATTTACGAGCATTTACGGGAACACCAGCAGGCTCGGCCGCTTCCTGATAATCCAGATATGTTAGACAATGGCTTGAGCGTTGAAGGCAATCTGCGAGCAATCGAGTTCATGCAGACAACTATTGCTGTTTTTGAAGCCCTGCTCTACCAAAAAGAACGAAGAATTGATGACTTAATAGAAAAGTTTGAAGAGGAAGGTGCGTTATCACCTTCTATTACCCTGAAACGTATAGAACGAGTCGTTGATGAATCTATCCAGCGATTCGATTATCTTCGTGATTTTTCACACAAACAACGAAAGGATCTCATTACGATTGTCGAACGACACAAGCGGGAAATGCAGTTTCGCTTTGACACGCATGTCCAGGATCCACTGTATCAAGCTGTCCGCTGAAAAGCCCTAATACGTTGGTAAAAAGAATTTGACGTTTTCCTTATTAATGATCACTTGTGGGAGATTTTTTTCGAGCCGCAAGCGCGCTGCTTTAGCTACCGCGCCTTTTAAGTTTCGCTCCAGCGTACGAATACCCGCATCAAAACCAAGTGGACGGACCATGCTTGGCCAGACATCATCAGCAATGATCAAGGAATTATTATCCATTCCAGCATCTTGAAGTAGTTTAGGCATAACATAGCGTTGAGCGATAACCGTTTTTTCTTCATCGGAATACGATGGCATGTCGATGCGCTCCATACGGTCCATAACAGCCGTGGCAATGGCGCGGGTGTTGTTGGCGGTGGCAATGAAAAGCACTTGCGAAAGATCGACGGGATAATCAAGGAAGTGATCGATGTAGGCATTGTTCTGTTTGGGGTCCAAAAGCTCAACCAGCACACCCATAATGTCCATGCGGGCATCCTCGGCAACACGGTCAATTTCATCCAGGAGCATCACCGGATTACGGGTCTTCGCTTCTGCCAAACCTTTGATGATCCAACCTGGTTCGGATTCGAGATGGAGACGAGACTGGCCACGCAGGTCGCGCGCCGAACCCATACCACCAAACGGAATACGGACAATTTCGCGGTGCATTGCCTCGGCGATCGAATAGGCAAAAGTCGTTTTACCGGTACCAACCAGACCAACCAACAGCAGAATGGGGGCGCGCATGGTCGAACTCACCGTTTTACCTTCGGCGCGGGCTTGTTGTTGTTGAAATTGCAAAATAGCCAAATACTCTAAAATGCGGTCCTTCACCGGCTGCATGCCATAATGATGCGACTCAAAAATTTGCTTGGCCTTGTTAAGGTCAAGTTCATCCTGTGAGGTAATGTTCCAGGGGACACGAGTGGCCCAATCGATATACTTGGTTGTTCGTTCAAAAACCTCGCTGTAGTTGTTTGTAACAGCGGCTCGTTCCAAGAGGCGAATCTCCCGGCCAAGTTTTTCTTTGAGATTATCTGGAGCCGTGGATGTTTCAATGCGCTGTTTAAGATCAGCAATCTCTTGGGCTATCAGGGGGTCTTGAATAGTGGCCGTTGCTGGCACGGCATTTTGGTTTTGTGAGAACTGCTGATCATCCATATTCATACTATATCGTATAAGTGACTCGAGATTGAGTATACTTAACTCAATATGCCTTTTAGACGAGGTTCTGAAATAAAAATGCCAGGCGGGAAAATCGGCTTTGATGATTTACCCGCTGATTCCCCTCTTCAAGAAAACATCAAAGTCTGGACTCGTGCCTATCAAGAAGCTGGTCTTGGAAAAGAAATTCCTCGTTACTTGTGTTTTAGTGATCCTGATTTTATTACTTCCTTTGTCACTGCTTTTCCTGACGTTCTCGAACAAACACGTTACCTTATAAATACTTGTCGTTTTGAAAGGTCTCCCAAGAATTGTGATCCTCATTATGTATTACTCTTTCGTCGATCATTACCAGCTACAGCAGCGAAACCAGAAGAACACTGGACAAGCGACTATGTAATAGCAAAGTCTGGCCTCCGAATCGAGATTGCTGGAGTGCAGAGGCTCTATAGTGTTTTATTGTGTGAGTCACTCGATCGGCTCCTCCAATTAACGGGTGGATATACAGAATCTCCTAATCAGGCACAAAGTGATGGTGAGATCAAGTTTGGCAAAAATCCTATTCTTCAAGATGATCTGCGAATAGTTTTCCGCCCTGAAGACCAAGAGAGAAAACTTCTTGAATATCAGCAACAGCCTGATGCGCTCAGCCTTGAACAAGTTTTACAGATGGTTGCTCAAAAGAAAC
>CAZRAG010000037.1:0-8463 GCA_964598125.1 uncultured Pseudomonadales bacterium | reverse complement strand
CATTATGTTTTTTTCGTCTCCGCGCCAATATGCGCCAGCTAAGTTCAAAAGTTTAAAGGCAATAATTTCTTGTGTGCTTTGCACATGGGGTCCTTTACAGACATCAACAAAAACAAGATCATCTTGGAGATGAGGTAGTTGACCAGATTGAATACCCTTTACACTTGCAGAGATCTTTTCGGCTGGAGCGGTTACATATAACGAAACAGCCTCTCCTCTTGCCTGAGCTTCGGTGATCCATTCTTGTTTGTAGGGATTGTTGGCAAAGAGTTGCTTAGCCACTGCGGGATCAATTTCGAGTCGCTCAAATTGAAGATTCTTATTGATGAGTTCCCTCATTTTTTCTTCGATCTGGGAAAAATCTTCTTCGCTGAGTTCAATATTTCGTTGCTCAAAGTCAAAATAAAAACCGTCGTTAGTAGCTGGACCCATGGCCATCACAATCTTGTCTTGGCCATACAGAAGGTGCATTGCCATGGTAAGAATGTGTTCGGCCGAATGACGAATTTTTTGTAACTGTTCGAGATTTTTTTGTTTATCCATATTTCCTTTCGGGTAGGTGGGTTGCACCTGATTATAGTTTACTGTGAGAGAAACGGGTTTGCATCTGCTTTTGCTCTGTGGAGCAAAGAGATGGAGTAGGGAGAGAACAAAAAATTACTCTCCCACCGTAGTAGTGGGAGTTGTTGTGGGAGAAAGGGTTGGTTGGGTAACCGTTTGTTGCAGCACAACATCAAGATCTTGCCAGGGAATATTGAATTGGTCGAGTACCGGGGTAATGCTAGTAAGGAGGAGTCCGGCAATGACACCAAAAAATAAAGCAGTGGCTAAAGCATTACCAAGACCTAAAGCAAAACCGGCAATCAGGCTTTTGCCGAATATTTCTTTATGAGAAGCATCGTAAATTGATCGGTGATTCACCGGCGTTTGAACTTGAGACTGAGCGTTTGTATCAAGATTAAAACCCATAGGGTGAGTCTGACAGGACTTGAACCTGTGACCTCTTCGATGTCAACGAAGCGCTCTAGCCAACTGAGCTACAGACTCGATGCGTGTACGTATGGAATTGTAACATGAATCAAGAAACCATGAGCTTGGAAAATCGAGAATTAGGCTGCCTTTTTAGCTTGGCGTTCTCGAGCCATGGCAGCTAAAGATTTTTGAGGAAAGATTCCAAAGAGTTTTTGCTCTCTTGGTTTCTCGACTGACTGTGGCTCAGTTACTGATGGTGTAACAACTTCAGGAACGAAAAGTGAACGGTAAGGGGTAACTTGCGTAACCTCTGGTTGGACTACATTTTGAGTAATGGCGGGAGTTTCTTGACGAATTAGGGAAAGTTCGGCTTCAATTTGTCTGAGAGCAGCTTCGCGAGCCGATCCTTCAGCGGTAAATAAGACTTGCGCCAGAACGCCTTCAGGAGACCCACCTCTTTCTTCTTGAGGTCGGCCAGGGAGCTGTTCTTTGCTGGTACCTAATAATGTACTGCGCACTTGTGTCATATCCTCCTGCCAGAGTGACCGAATTATACCCGTATTAGGGGGTATAAATCAAGACCCTCCAGGCGAGTGGATGCTCCTGTCTGTAACACTATCAGACTACAAATTAAGCAAGTGGTCAAGAGCCTTTTGCTTGAGTAAGGTGGCGTGAATATACTGAATATCTCGAGTTGTTATCTGGGGTTTTGACTTTTCAGGATAATTATCGAGTTGCTGTTTGAGAGTGTCGGTGACTTCTTGCTCTGAGACCTGAAGCTTACTGGTTTCGATAATGGCACCAAGCAAAAGCTCAACCTGCAGATTGCCTAAAGCTCGGGCAGCATAATCTTGTTGAACATCTTCCAGTTTTTTTCGGCTGTTTCGCAGGAAATCCTGCATGGTCATTTTCATGTGCTCAAGCTGATGCTCCAGTTGGTGAAGCTGCTGTTCTGTTTCGCGACGTAAGAGAAGTTCTGGAATTTGGACCGTAATTTTTTCGAGTAAGGCAGTTAACAAAACCTGGAGACGCTCTTGGCGAATGGCCTCGGTGGAGGGTTGCTCCTTCGTGTCTTTTTGTTCTTTCTTTTCTTTCCACAGTTCATGCTTCTTTTTTGTGGCTTTAACAATATCTGCATACTTCGAAGCATCAACTTCTGGTTTTTGAGCAATGGCAACTTCAAAGATCCAATCCTGACCAGCATCCATAGAAACAGGCTTTACATCTGGTTCAGTGAGTGGTCGGAGATCGTTGTCTTCCACATGTTTTTGATATGCTGGCGACAGAACGGTCTCAAGAATATTTTGGGTAATGTATTGATCATTAACATTTTTCTCAACTAACTTTTCGGGAACATGACCCTTGCGAAAGCCATCTTGCTTAATATGACCTTTGGCATTTTTGAGTGCTTTCTGTCGAGCTTCCTCCACTGTTGTGGCGGGAATTGTCAGTTGAAAGACCGTGTTATCCACAATAATTTTTGGAGTCTGTGATTCAGCCTGCTTTTTGGAAGAAGCAACTTTTTTTGAAGGTTTTTGATCAGTTGATGTGGTTTTCGCCATGGCGGAAGTATATCATAACCAGCCCAAGAGGACGGAGAGATGGATGCCTGATTCGGACACAAAAGAACGCTACACCACGTTGTGAATCTTGTACGTGATTGTACCAGCAGGAGCATCAATGGAAACTTCCTCCCCTGCTTTCTTGCCCTTAAGAGCAGTACCAAGTGGAGATTTTTCCGAGATCTTTTTCTCTCGAGGATCCGCTTCCCACTCGCCAACAATATAGAACGTATGCTTAGTTGAGCCGCCGTTTACTTCTACTTCTACACCAGAACCAAGCTCGACAATTCCATTCGCTGATTTTTGGATGATTTCTGCTCGTTGGAGAACATTTTCGAGCTCGTCGCGGCGACCTTCAAGCATGGCGAGTTCCTCTCGAGCGGCATGATACTCACTGTTTTCGCGCAGATCACCTTGGGATCGGGCAAGGGCGACTCGATTTATGGCGGCCGGAAGCTTCGTTTGCTTAAGCTCTTCAAGCTCCGCAACGAGTTCGTTATATCCCTGCTGTGTCAGTTGAACAACATGTTCATCAGCCATAGGCTTCCTTTCTTCGCTTTTCAGCAAGTTCGAGTATTCTAGGGGGAGAACACTTTTTTGTAAACATCTACTCTGGAAATACTATGGGACTAATTCAATTGAGCGCTTGGTGTGGCGATAATGACGAGTCGTTTTTGACTTGTTCCTGGTGGATAACACGTCTGGAGTACGAGTTGTTCTTTCTCCGTTTGTGCTTGCATGTAAGAAACGTCTTGAGCTTCGATGATATGTTTACTTTCAATAGTGTAGGTATATTTCTTTCCCCAGAAAGTGAGAGAGATTTCTTGACCGGGTTCAGCATCTTTAAGTGCATAAAATTGGGCGTTATACCGAAGGATGTTCCAGGGTGCGTCAGTGGAGTGAGCAAACAGATAAATGGTTTTACTAAAATCAAGCTGTTCGGGCAGTCCTGTTCCTTGTGCGTGGGCAATACCCCTTTTAAGGGCGTTAGAGTAGATTTTTGGGTCATTAGGATCAACATTGGGAATAACAGCACTCGTGATATCTAAGTCGGGAATGGCGATGGAAAAGACGTCTTCTGGTGATGAGATAGTTGGTTCAAATGTGGGTTCTGGTGTTGGGACATCAAGACTGGGAGATTGAGCAATGGGCTTGGTGTAAAACGGTTGCCACTGCTCCATATGCTCGATGGCTTGAGAAATGAGTGGTTGTGATTCGAGTATCAAGATTGGTCCAGCGAACAAAAGTAAAAAGGCAACGGCGGCGCCCATAAAGAAATGGCTTGTGATGTTAAGAATTCTTTGAGCTTTTTTTTGAAAAAATGGTGATTGAAATGTGAAGACATCTTGCGACCACAAAATCAATTTCTGAGCTAAACCAAAATTGGGTTGGCTAACAACAGCAGTAGCAGAATCAACCTGCTCAATCTCAATGGGTACAGGAGGTTCGGAAACAGGAAGCTCAAAAAGTGTTAGTTCAGAGGGTGATTCGATAACGGCAACTTCATGAGGAAGGGCTGCCAGCGATTGTCCATGAGTTTCGCGAAGGGCCTGAACGTCAAGGAGAAGTACCGGTTTCTTGTCGATGGACCAGGTTTTTCTTGCCTGAGCAAGTGAGATTTCGCCCTGGATTATGAGTGGTGGAGAAACCACGACGAACTCATTCTCCAGTTTTGAAGATGCGTTCGCCATGGTTTTCCTTAATGTCTTGTTAAGCGCGAAGACGGAGGCCTAGAAGTTTTAAGCCGATACCAATGGTGCCAAGAGAAGCTGCCAAGCTCATTCCAGCCTGGAGAGGAGCACCGGTCTTGGGGAGCTCAGAAGGAACGTCGCCCTTCTTGGCTTCTGGCTTTTCGCGGCGGTTTCCAAAGATGACCAGTTTAATACGGTTTTCTTCGACGGTAATTGTCTTTTCTGTACCAGTGGTGGCAGTCCAGCCATCTTTACCTTTTTCGCGGACTCGAACGATGTCACCATCTTTGAGGCCACCGACTTCTCCACCTCGACCATCTTTGTCGTCATAGGTGATGTAGTCGCGCCAGTTTTCATCATGATTGAGATCCCATTCGAATTCCCAATCAAGGCCTGGTTCGTTGTCATCGCGAGAACCATCGCCATCTTGGTCGTCGAATTTTTCGACAACGAATCCGGCATGCTCTTCTTCATTAAAGCGGTAGCGGTCAGTACAGTCTTCGGCTACGTTGGTAGCAGAGGCACACACGTCATTCCAGCAGGGAATACAGCGGATATCAAAGTATTCACTGATCTCAACTTCTGGAGAGGTATCGTTACTGCTGGAAGCGAGGACACTGTAATTATCGCTGCTGCTTCGGCGGTATTCGAAGGTATAGTTGTTGGCTTTATCGGTTGCTACACAGACATATTTGACTTTTTTATTCTTCTCAACCGTATCCTTTGGTTTGATGTCTTCACAGATCGGGGCCTCAGGAGTTGGACTCGGTGAAGGAGACGGGCTTGGGCTTGGGCTTGGTGAAGCCGACGGGCTTGGGCTTGGGCTTGGTGAAGCCGACGGGCTTGGGCTTGGGCTTGGGCTTGGTGAAGGAGACGGGCTTGGGCTCGGGCTCGGTGAAGGAGACGGACTTGGGCTCGGACTCGGTGAAGGAGATGGGCTTGGGCTCGGACTCGGTGAAGGAGACGGGCTTGGGCTCGGGCTCGGTGAAGGAGACGGACTTGGGCTTGGTGATGGAGTTACTTGAACAATCTTCGCTTTAAAGTAAGCGACCAAAGCAAAGTCCCAACAGCCTTCCACTACTCCCACATCGCCAACGAGAATTCCTTCTGGGGTGATTATGTTGTCGGAGTGAACAGCATTTACATCAAGACATCCGTCAAGAGTGGGACAACCATGGACACGAGCGGTACCAGGAACGTATTCAAGTTTGAAATTTTTATCATCGGTAAGATTGATATTGCTCGTTACCTTTTCAGCATTGTCGGCATCAACGAATCCAGTTAGAGTGAGATCTTTACTCTCTGATTCGGTCCAGTTAGTCATTCCCGTTCTAGTATTGATAGCTTTTGTGCCGCGAACGGTGTTGTGGATATAAAGCTTGAACTCAACTTCATCACCGGCTTCAAAGCCATCAAGAGAATTCACAAATGGGGTTTCACCAAGGCGTCGTACCTGGAGAGTTGGCTCATCGGTACTGTGATTATTGAAGATGGGTTGATTTCCGTTCACCACTTCAACTTCATATTTCACGGTGTACTGATGTGAATCACCACCGTCGGTGTAGCCACCAACAATATTTTGCCAGTGGTAACCAATATTAGGATTCGTGCTACTGGAAAAGAGTTTGCTTTCACCATACTGGTTGTCAGGAATATTTTGGACAACCCACTCACCAGTAGCATTGGTAACTGCTTTGGTTGAGTTTGCTTTGTAACGCAGGCTAAGGTTATTCGCTAAATCAAAAGTAGCGGTGTTGCCACTGCCATAAGTTTGTGTATTATCAGGGTTTACCCAGGCTAAAATGCCATCATGAGCAAACGGTCCGTAGTATTGCAAATTATCAATGGTCTGTCCCTCAGCAACGTAGGTAAGAACCATGTACACATGGATAGTGTCACCAGCCTTGAGATTAGCTAAGTGGCTGACAGGTTCTGCGCTTACAGAATTCAGGCGCAAACTGGTACCTAAACTCAGGCCTTCTGGTGCAGCTTGAGAACGAAAAGTGAGCCAACCAAAGGAAAAGAGACCGGTTAAGACCAGCAAACCAATGGTAATGCTGAGGAGAGTTTTGGAAAGGATTCGGGAAAATGCGTTTTTCATGATGTCTCCTTTTAAAATTGTGGCGGCGTTGCCTGTGGAGTTGGTAAGATCTTTGTCGGTTCTGGAGTTGGTTGATCTCCTGTGATATCTGTGGGAACCGCTGTGGGATCTTGGCCTTCTGGAGCTTTTTCCGTTGCGGTTGCTGGAAATTCAGGGGTAGATGAGGGGCTCTCTGGAGGCTGCTCAGGTCCTGGGGGTTGTTCTCCTTGCACAGGCTGTTCTGGTACAGCTGTGGGTTGCTGAATAGTAGGAGCAACTTGGCATCCATGTTCGATGAAAGTAATTCCTCGGTTAACTGAAGGATCAGGACTCAAATCAGCCTCACGATCAGGACTATCTTGGTACTCGGCACTTGCTTGACCCGCAAGGATCACTGAGGTGTTAAACATTTCATGAGCAATTTCGGAAGCGCTTGCTTGGGCTAACCATTCTGGGTTACTCAAGTTTTCATTCGCAGGAAGAGAGATACTTATGGTTGTAACGGTATTACTGGGTGATTCGTTTATCCACCATGAGAGCTCAGTTGGATCTGCGTCTCGATCAACAATATTTTCATCGACAACCACACAGCGCAGTCTCGTATCTTGATCAACGGGATCACCAAATGGAGATTGTTGTCCATTATTTTCAGCTGGACCATCATAGTATTCTCGAACATCAATAAATGGGTGAGGTCGCATTGTTGAAATAAACTGCTGATTTAATTGAGGTTCATTAAAAACAATATTAATTGGACTACCTTGTCCTGTTCCAAGTAGGTGGTTGGTTACAAGGTTAGCAAAAATATCCGAAGCTTCATGAAGCTTATTGATATCAATCTGTCCATTGGTCTCGTCAGCGAGGAAATCGATAGCTGAGAGTTTAAGCGTTGGCCACAGGTTTTGAACCTGAGGAACGGCAAATATGTATTTGTGTTCGTTATCTTCAGATACAACACCAAGACCTAAATCTTGGTCAGCGAGTGCTCTTGATAAAAGTCCATCAACCGGAACAAGAGTGGTTTCGGTTGGAGATGAACCTTGTTCAATTCTTAGGTTACTCGCAGACTCCCAGCTTTCTGGTGTCCACAGATCTGTGAAGGCATCAACTCGGTCATCAGAGGATAAAATTTCCAGATCTTGAATTGTCATATTAAGTCCAGATGTTTCCGGATTGGCTGGATCAACATCTACACCTCTCAGGCTAATTGGTGATAATTGGCGATGCAGATAATCACTTTCAGCAATGAGTTCCTGAATATTGGCAAAAGGAGCTAGACTATCAATATTTGGGAGTAAAGATCTTAAGGTTGTTTCGTTAATTCCGTAAGCAGTCATCATTTTTTTGAGAATATTTATGTCTGCTCTTGTTATTTCGAAAACTTGCTCAACCGATTCAATCTCACCATGTTCAATACCAAGTGTCTCAAAGTAAATATCAACGTCCGATGCATTTTGAGGGATGTCTTGATCGTTCTCTAATGCATATTGAGAATCAACAAATTCATTTGTTGCTGATGGACTTAGGGTTGGGCTGGGTGATGGTGTTGATGACGGTGTCGGTGTTGGAGTCAAGGATTCAACAGCCTGAAGTGCCTGCTTGGTTGCCACATACACTTCCTCATCACTCATCGAGGTTGTGGTAGCTATGAAGGCATCCAGAGTTGCTTGCATGTCTTCGTCATCTTGATTCTCGGAGAAAAGGTAGATACCCACTCCACAAGAAAAGAGAAAAAGAAGGAGAAACGCAAGGAAAATGGCTCTCTCTCTTGGAGTTACCGGAGAGAGTTCTTGGTTTGTATGACGGTTTTGAGCACCAGATTCGTGCCGGGATTGATTTCCTGCCATTGGCCCCAATTTTAACCGAAACTATAAATATGTCAAACAGGAACTTTCCGATATGAAAGTATAACTATTACTTTTGAAGTAATTATTTTTTCCGCTTTTGCATGTCAAAGTAGAGGGGAACCGCTACAAATGTGCTGGAGTAGGTTCCTGTAATTGTCCCGATAAGTAAGGCTACTGAGAACGATCGTAATGAAGTCCCGCCTAAAAGTAAGAGAGTAACCAACATAAAGATAATGGTAAAGGAATTGTTAAGTGATCGTGGCAGTGTTTGGGTGATAGCTTGACTGATTCGAATACTCATTGGAATATCT
>CAZRAG010000036.1:0-8586 GCA_964598125.1 uncultured Pseudomonadales bacterium | reverse complement strand
TACGGTTATAGTCAGCATAGGCCTCGTAAAACTCGATCATAGTGAATTCAGGGGAATGGGTTTGGTCCATACCTTCATTACGGAAGTTACGGGCGACCTCAAAGATTCGCTCGTAGCCACCCACAATCAGGCGTTTGAGATAGAGCTCTGGTGCCACGCGCAGGTACATATTAATGTCGAGAGCGTTAAGGTGTGTGGTGAACGGTTTAGCGTTGGTTCCACCATAGAGATTTTGCAGAATCGGAGTTTCGACCTCTTGGTAGTTTTGACTCCAAAGAAACTGTCTGACTGCCTGCGTGATGGCCCAGCGTTTGTCGAGCGTTTGCTTGACTTGCGGGTTAAGAATCAGGTCGAGATAGCGTTTGCGTAGTCGCTCTTCTTTATCTTTAAAGTCTTGGTGTTTCGCTGGCGGCGGAGTGATCGCCTTACTGAGGATGGTGTAGTTGTTCACCTGGACCGTTCGTTCGCCAGCTTTGGTGGTGAAAGTGGTCCCGGTGGCTTCCAGAAAGTCGCCCGTATCGATGTGCGAAAGGAGTTTGAACTGTTCCTCTGTGAGATCATCAACCCGAAAGGCGACCTGAATTTTTCCAGTCTGGTCGTGAAGGTCAGCGAACTGAATTTTGCCATGACCACGCCAAGCCAAAATGCGGCCGGCAACGGTGACATCTTGACCATCTGCCTCGAGAGCCTGGGAAGCGGAGTGGGTGGGATTCGCTACTGGCTGATACGCCTCAACGCCCTGCGCCTCAAGTTCCGCGATCTTGCGCTTGCGCTCTTCCCGGGTACGCTCCAAGCGTGAGACGCCGGTGACATCGGCGTCAAGCATGGAGGAGTTAGCCACGGTTTGGTCTGTTTGGATATCTCCAGGCATAACTCGAAGTATAGCATTTGCTTGACGTTAGTGGGGAGGGCCTGGCCCTGGAGAACCCACTTGGGGGAAAGACTCTTTCCACCAAGTTGTCCAGATAGGAAAAAGGGACAGACCTTCGTGATTTTTAAGAAAAATTGATGGAGATTGATGTTTTTTAAAGTAAAAATAAGTCAAGGGCCAGGCCCTCCTATCTAGCCATACCCTGTTACAATAGGGCCATGCCGGGAATTGCCTTTCAAAAGTTCATTACTCAACTTGCCTGGAGTACCAAGTTGAACGAACGATTTACGGTTTTTCATTTTGAGCTCAAAGAGCCAAATCGTCTCAATTTTCAGGCTGGGCAATACATGCTTGTCGAGGTGCCGGAGACGGGTCATCAACGGTCGTATTCGATTGCTTCCAGCCCCTCGTCTTCGCACGCGGTGGAAATGCTCGTTGATCTCCAGCCACAAGGTCCAGGTACAAAGTACTTAGCTCAACTGCAGCCAGGGGACGAAGTAAAAATGACTGGCCCGCTCGGCTACTTTATTGTTCCAGACAGAAACACCACAATTGGCCAAGATGAAAAAGAGATCATGTTTATTGCTACTGGCTCTGGAATCGCTCCCATGAAAAGCATGATCGAAGATTTGCTTATCACCAAAAAAGATGACCGACCAATGACCCTCTTATGGGGTCTTCGCTATGAGGTTGACCAATTTTGGTACGACGATTTTGGAATTTTGGCCCAAGAACACCCAAACTTTAGTTTCCAGCCAGTACTATCACGTCCAAGCGAACAATGGCCTTTTCACAAAGGGTATGTCACTGATGTATTGTCCATTCAAGAAGAGTTTTCGCAAAAGGGCTATTACTTGTGTGGCAATAATCACATGATCCAGGATGCACGGCAGATCCTCATTGAAAAAGAGGTGAGCCCAACACATATTCATATGGAATCTTTTTTTTAATGAGGGAGAGATGCTTATCTGGTAACAGTTGCCTCACTCGAGTAGGGAGACTCCTTCTGTTAGAATGGCTGCTATGACAAATCAACCAAAAATGCCTGGAAAATATCTGGTAAAAGTGGATCGCGATAAGTGTATTGGCGCCGGTCCCTGCACGGCCGTGGCCCCAACGATTTTTCAATTGGATGAAGAAAATAAAGCCGTCGTTCTGAGTCAAGATGAATTGGATGAGTTAAAATTACTTGCTGCCCAGAGTTGTCCCGTTGCGGCCATCACCGTGACCAATGTGGAAACCGGAGAGCAGGTGTGGCCGCTCGTCTAGCAACACCTAATAACTACTTGTAAAACAATCGAGTAACCCAGTGAGGCTCGAGAAAAGGGGAAATCTATGCAAAATATCAAACTTTTACTTGGTACCCTAATCCTGACCCTGGTACTGGTTTTTGGCGTGAGTTGGTTGGCCGAGAATTGGCTCTCACCTGCCGACACGAGCAGTCCCTACCAAAAAACAGCTACTCAGGAGGAACTTGTAACAGAAAGCCCTCATGTCTTGGGAGCCACCGAAAGTGCGCGCTTTACGATTGTCGAATTTTCTGACTACATTTGCCCAGCGTGCGGTTCTGTCAGTCCTCAACTCGAGGCTTTAGTACGGCGCTATCCTCAGGATGTCCGATTAATTTACCGCCATTTCCCTCTTAACAACATTCATCCCAACGCTTTTCATTTGGCAGAGATTGCCGAGGCAGCAGCGTTGCAAGGCAAATTCTGGGAAACCACTGATTATATTTTTGAAAATCAGGCTACTCTAACAGGGAAGTCAGCAGATGAAAGTCGTCAGTTTGTTTTGGCGAACGCCGAAAAGATTGGCTTGAACGTTGATCAAGTGCAAGCGAGTTTAGACACTGGTGAACCAAAAGCGAAAGTCGAACAAGATTTGCGACAAGCCGAAATGCTCAGCCTGAGCTTTACGCCATCTCTTTTCCTCAATGGAGAATTAATGCCGATAGATCAGATAGAACAGAAGATTTCCAGCGAGCTCTCAGGCCAGTAATTTTAACTCGATACCCATAAGAACGCCAAACTCCCTCTTGCACTCGAGGGAGTCCTCAAGTAATGTAGAAACAATCCTCATTGATGAGGCGTTCGCTGAGTCACAGTTAGGGGAGAAAAGGGGACAGAAAGGGCGCGCAATATGGCACAAGAGCCAGTAAAGTACGTCAATAAAAAGGGTCAAACTTACTACCTCCACAAGAAGATGGTGACACTCAAGAACGGTATCACCCGTCCTGTTTTCTTCTTTGCTCGAGATATTCGGGATGGTTCTGTTGCAGAACTGCCAGAAGGTTACGAGATTGTTGAAACCGAGCGAACTGGCATGCCAGTTCTTCGCAAAATCAAGTAACTGTAAGCTTTACATATTAAAAGCTCCCCCTGGAAACAGGGGGAGCTTTTTTAGTGGTTTGCTGTGAAAAGGGTTTATCCCTGTCCCTATTACACCCGTTGCAGCTCGCGGGCTGTTTCTCGCTCAAGGTCACGTTTGCGGATGGCGGCTCGTCGGTCGGCTTGAGACTTTCCTCGAGCAATTGCTATTTTCACTTTGATGTATTTCCCAGCTAAAACAACCTCTAAGGGAATAATTGCTTTTCCTTTTTCTTGTTGGGCCTCTTTGAGTTTGAGAATTTCATGCTTGCCCAAAAGAAGTTTACGCGTTTGTTTGGGATCGTAATTTTCGATACGAGCATACGGATATGGCGGGATCTGGGCATTAAGAAGCCAGACCTCGTCGCCAATGACTCGGACGTGGCTTCCCGAAAGGCTGCCGTGTTTGAGTCGCAGCATTTTCACCTCGCCTCCGGACAAAATTATTCCGGCGAGAAAACTTTCGAGTGGCTCGTATTCAAAACGCGCCTGCCGATGGACCAGTAAGGTCTTCATACCAGGTTATTATACGGTGGAAACAAAAAATGTGAGACTTTTTTTACGATTTTAGCAAAAAACAACTTGTGTATTCGTATTTTTAAGCAAAAAGTAAAAAAAGTCTCACATTTCTTACATTTACATTTTCATTCAAAAAATCGCTATACTGTTGCCATGCGCCTGCCATTTTCTTCGGCACCTCAACGGAAGGTGAAGATTCCTAAGGTGAATCTGTATCCTGACGACCCTTTTTTTGACTCCGTTGTGGGCCGGGCAATGAAATGGTTGGTCGGGGCTGGTCGACACCTCATTATTTTCACCGAGCTTATTGTGATTACGAGTTTCTTTTCGCGATTTTATCTTGATAAACAGCTCACCGATCTCAATGTGAGTTTGCTGCAAAAACAGGCCGTTATCGAGTCATATGGTGATTTAGAAGAACGATTCCGTCAGGTTCAAAATGAAATGGAAGACGTGGAAAAAGTATTGGATCAGCAAGGAAAACTTGAAGTATTTTCCCTGCTCACAAAAGTCACGCCTCCAGATGTCGAGTATAAAAACTTTACTTTGGGAAAAGGGAGTGTCTCGATCCAGGGAAAAGTAGGATCGTTGCGAAGCTTATCGCAACTCGTTGAAAATCTGAAGGCAACACCAGAATTTCAAAGAATTTCAGTCAGCCAAATCGAAAGAGGAGACAGCCGCGACCCATCACTTCAGTTTTCTATCAGGTTTATCTACACCAAAGCCCTTAAAGAATTTAAGAGTACAAAATGAAAATAAAAAAAGACTTTTCCGCCAGCACCAAAAGCGTAAGCAAGAACTTGCAGGCTTTCTATGACAAGCCTGTGTTACGAGTTTCGTTTGAGCTGGTGATGTCTATTCTCGTGGTGACGGTGTTTGCCATATTTGCCCTCCGCCCAACACTCATTACCATGTCAAGTCTTCTCAAGGAAATCGAAGAAAAGCAAGCTTTAGACAAAGCCCTCCAGGAAAAAATTGCGGCCTTATCCACTGCTCAAAATGAGTGGACAGCGTATCAACCACAATTTGGCAAGCTGGAACGATCATTTTTCCAAGATCCTTCACTTGAGGAAGTTATGTTGTACCTTGAATATCTTGCTCGGCAGGAGGATGTTTTGGTCATGAATATTACCTCTCCCCAGATAGCCGTGAAGTTTGATGAAGCCGAAGGCCAGGAGCCCGTGTTACTTGCCTTAACTCCTTACGAAACAAATTTCCAAGCGATGGGTTCCTATGAGAACATCCTGAAGTTTCTTGACCGCATAGAGCATCAACAGCCGCTTATGTCTGTTGAGAGTGTTCAGATTGCCTTAAACCAGCAAGATGATGTCTCTCCTTTATCCGTGAACTTTCAGCTCCGACTCTATGTTCAACAGCCTCCCGGTACAGCCCGCTCTGAAGGAAATGCTTCCGCTAAAAAATCACCAGATGAAGCAGAGGAATTATGAGCCCTAAAAAGAGCCTGTCATACAAACAGTTACAGAAGAATCGCTGGTTTCTTGTGGCTTTAACTTTGGGTTTGGTGGTGGTAGTGGTGGCTATCTTTTTAGAACTTGTCCAGAGTCAGCGCACCTCTCAAGTTGATCCCAAACTCAAAAAACATGCTATTCCGTTGAGTCCAGTTCTCTCTGATAAAGTGTTTGCAAAACTGGATACCTATACGTATTTATCACCAGAAGAGGCTCGGGCGGAAGTCGGACGACTGCCCATTCGGGTAATCGACCGCGAGACAAAGCAAATTGTTATTTTGCAGGATGATGGATCGATTCCTTCAACTCGGAGTGCCAAGGCGATTACTCCAGAGGAATCATCTCTGCAACCAAGCGCTGAAGATGCCCAAGACCAAGCAAATCCCGCGAGTTCAGCCGAAACACCAGATAGTGTAAACCAGGAGGGTCAGGATGCTCCCCCAGAGGAAAATCCTGATGCAACTCCCAATGAAGGAGAATGAGATTGCGAAGGCTTACTGATCTCTAGTACGATAAACATATGCGTTCTGCCCTTATTTGGCTGCGACTCAATTCGCTGATGAAGAAGCGCATCCCGACCGTTCTTGGTTTGGGTGTGTTGATTATTGGTGTGATTGGTGGTGTCCTTTTGGTGGGCGAGGGCACTGGTGGATTTCTTCCACGCGCTTCTCAGGATGAAACGCCGGAACAAGTCCGCATAACCAATATTTCGGAAACCGGATTTACCGTTTCTTTTATGACCAGAGCGGATACGCTTGGGCTTTTGGAGTATGGGAGTGACGCTAAGAATCTTGGTGACCAAGTCCTTGACGACCGCGATCAGCTTAATGGCAATAGTGGTCAATATCGGACTCACCATATAACGGTCCGTAATCTGCAACCAGCCACGCAATATTACTTCAGGATAGGAACAGCAAGGCGTTCATTTTTTGATAACCAAGGTTCTCCGTTTTCTGTTCGTACAGCGCGACCTGGAGATCAGCCTACCGATGCCACCTCAGCCTTTGGGAGGATAACCAATAGTGCTGGCATGCCGGCTACGGGTTCGCTTATTTACCTCACGGCGAGTGGAGCTTCGCCTCTCTCGGCATATATCAAGGAAGATGGCAGTTGGAGTATTCCACTGAACCAAATTCGAACACAAGACCTGTCAGCGTACTATCAGCTGAATGCTGATTCAGAGATCAAGGTCCAGGTTGTCAGTGCTACTGGAGAGATTCTCAATGTTTCTGTTGCGTACAATCAGCTTGATCAAATTGCCACGCTCCAGTTTGGTCAGGAACCTGCCATTGTGCCGGCTCAGGATGATTCGGCCGACACCACAGATGCTGCCGGTAGTGCTGATCCTGCTGGCGAGAGTGATCCAAATGCTGGCCAACCAGCAGGCAATCCTTTAGGTGGTCTCATCGATGGTGAAGATCGGTTTGGCACCATGTCGCAAACGGATATTACGATTGTGTATCCTGCTCGTGATCAAGAAGTGGTCTCGGCAACCAAGCCGGAATTATCAGGTCAAGCACCTCCTGAGAGTGTTTTGCAAATTGAGGTGCATTCTGATACCGCCTACTATGATGTGCTTGAAACCGATGCGAGCGGCAAGTGGTCATGGTCTCCGCCCTCAGATCTTGAGCCTGGTGAGCACACTATAACGCTTCGCTACACCGACGAAAATGGCAATCAACAAGTGGAAACCAGGACATTTATTGTCATGGCAGATAGTACTTATCCGGCTTTTGTTTCAACGCCCTCTGGAAAATTAGAAACGCCATCGCCAGTTCCCTCACCTGTTCCTTCACCCGTTCCGTCGCCCAAGCCGTCACCTGTTCCTTCACCCAAACCAACCCCATCTTTAGTGAGTTATCCGGCAACCAAAGCTGCTCAACCCGTGACGGCCACCAGTGGCCCCATGTGGCTCATGGCCGCCGGTGCCTTTTTCTTTGTGGGAATGGGGACTATTTGGTGGGTGATAAAACCTGCTAAAGTGGAAAAGAGATATGGCGAACCCTTCACTTGATGATATTTTAAAAGAAATTGAGCGCGACTCGCTCAATGAAGTTTCCATGAACGATCCGGTAACTGGGTATATTCCTTCTGCGGAATCAAAATCGGCGGGGATGCAAGAGGTGGCTGTTCACGAAGAACACCAAACTCAGTCTTCTCCCTCTGTCATGGCTGAGGACTTTCGCGCTGATAGCATTCCGCAAATTACTCGACAATTTCTCGGGGGTGGGACGGTAATGAATGAAACTTCGCCCGTGCCTGGTCTTCCGACTGGTTTGACCGCTCGCCAAAAAGCGTTACCTAAGCTTTCGTTTAGAATGCTGGGAAGTCTGGCTGCCATGTTTGTGTTGGTGATTGGTTTAGGTTCGGCCGTGATGCTGTCACAAAAACCTCAAGACATTCGGCAGTATGCGTACGATCCTGAGACCCGGGTGGACCCTGCTTTAGAGCCGTACCTTAATAAACAAGCCGAAACTGTCGAGACGGAAAGCTTGCCAGCAGATCCAACAGAGCTTGCTGACGAAACCACTTCTGAAGAGATGCCAGCGGATGAAGCTCTTACTAATGAAGTTCCTGATGATTCACAAGCTGTTTCTGAACCCGTTGCCAATCAAGCAGAATCACTTCCGGCTGAGGTGCCCAATACCTCAGTGTGGTGGCAGAATCCCGCTTGGGTGGCCGGTGGGGCACTCATCCTCAGCGCCATTCTTATTCTTGGCGTCTTTCTGCACTGGCTCTTTGCAGTATAATCGTGGGGAAGGTGTCTCCTGACTCAAGTGAGCGATTTCTGTCCTGATCAACCTCTCACCCTTCAAAAAGGCGCGCATAGCTCAATCGGTTAGAGCACGAAGCTTATACCTTCGCGGTTCGGGGTTCGAGTCCCTGTGCGCGCACTTAATAAAAAATCCGCTTTTGCGGATTTTTTATTAAGAGTGCATAGATTTAGACGAGCGGCCCATGTTCCGACGGGATCGAGCATTCCAATCTCTTAATGAATGCGAGATAACCCTAGTGCATGCGGAGCGAGGGGAAGCGAGCGAAGTCGCCGTCCCTGTGCGCGAAGAGGAGCGGTTGCACACTCTTTGTATCCAGCAAAATTTCCTCTCCCAAGTTATTCGCTTTTTCTTTGGATTGTAGGCTTTGACTTTCTTTGTCATACTGCTTGCTATGGACGATCAACGTCAGAGTTCGCAGTCGCCACTGTCTGTTGACACACCGGCTGCCACTGGCTCCTACTATCAGCCAATTGGCGGTAATTCTGCGCCTGCAGAACCTGTGGCGGCTGCACCGGTTACACCTTCACCGATTGCCCCATCTGTTGCATCTTCTGCTTCTGCTGCATCAGGAATCGCTCCAGCTG
>CAZRAG010000035.1:0-9408 GCA_964598125.1 uncultured Pseudomonadales bacterium | reverse complement strand
CGGAGGTTGAGTCGAAAATGAACTTGATTTAGTAGTGTGCGGAGAAAAATCAACAGAATGCCCCACTAACTAATAATCACTTGACTGCTTTTAAATATTGGTGGCCTACTCAGAATTTTATCCAAGTCCGGGGATTTGCAAAATCTCCACTCCAATAAATTGCAAAATAATAATGGAAAAAATGAGAAAAAGTAAACCTGAGACTGATGCAGTAATCAGCTCTTTCGACTCTTTAATTTTCCCTGAATCACCACGAGAAATGGTAAATTTAAAAGCGGCAGCCAGCAGAGAAAGTAAGCTAACACCGCCACCTATTCCCAGTAAAAGCTTAATCAAGTCGGCCGCTAAATCCTTCCCCTGCACTCGCACACAGCCCACCGCAGTGAAGATTTTTGTTTGATTCCCCTTTTCATCAGTGGCCCCACGCAAGCAGTCCAAACAGGCTTGGCGTTGCCCATTGTCAGGTACTTGCCGGCAGTAGTCAAAGGCAGTTCCAGGGATGGGAGTTGGAGTCGGAACATCTTCAATGGCTGGTATACCACAGTGACAGTTGGTATCAGTTGCCGGATCACAGTCATTGAGTTCATTGTCAACACACCGAACATCATCACCTTCTAGCTCCATTTCAAGACACTCGCGCTCGAGTACGCACCTTCCTCCCAAATCGACTTCTCCATCTGAAGCTAAACAAATATGCAAGCTGGGATCACAAATGAGATGGTCACAAAAAACGCCCGAACAGCCTACCGGCCATTCGCGAATACATTCATCGGTGTTGGTGCATGCCTCTCCATAACCCTTGGTTCCATTGTCAGGAGGGACACAAGATATATCAGCATCACAGGGCATACGACCATTGCAGAAGTCAGGGGTATCAGAACCCGGTTTATTGGAACACCGTCGGGTATCTGGAACGCCAAAGTTTTGACAATTATTATAACCGCTCGGGTAACAATTCACTTCTCCTTGACCAATCTGACACCGACAAGAAAAGGTTCCCAGATCATCAGGATTATAGCCAGGAGGAGGAGGATTACACACAAGAAGTGGTGAACAAAATGGCTCTAATGCAGGCATCGTATATTCCTCTTGGCAGAGTCCTGGAGCCGAAGTTGGTCTCTGATCCGCATCAAGAGTCAAGTACCAGCAAGCTGCTCCTTGAGCCTTACCCTCTGCACAACATATCGGATCAAATTGTGCCTGGACGCTCGTTGTTTTAAGCAATGAAAGAAAAACGCTTATCGCTAACCAACAAAGAATAAGGAGACACCGTTTTGCTTTAATCACTCTTTTCCATTGTAAAGGAAATTATCTGCCAAAAAACCAGAGTTTCTCTCTTTTATGGTGAAAGGTTGAAAAAATGAATATTTTACTGCTTCTTGAGAATATTGCTTTCAATACTCGTAAACAACTTAGCGCGACGGTTAAAACGGTCCTGTGCAATTTCAACCAAGCGATCAATCATATCTGGATAAGGTAACCCACTGGCTTCCCAGAGGTAATAACCCATTGATCCTGGAGGCGAATTAATTTCCCCCACCCAGAACTCTTCGGTAGTGGGGTCGGCAAAAAAATCAATCCGGGCAACCCCAAAGCCGTCGACGAGCTTCCAAATGTAGCAGGCGGCATCTTGCAGCGCTTCTTCGAGACTGGGAGCTATTGGAGCTGGAATGTTTCGAGACAAACTCGCCATTCCCTTACTCCCTTTGCTTCCGCCTTTTTTGCCTCCACCCCGTTCGTATTTATCGGCGTAACTCAAAAATTCATCGGTTTGAATAGGTTGCTCGCTCACCGAAGCTTCACAGTCCTGAGCCGTTCCCAAAACAGCAATATTTACCTCAATAGCGTCTGCGGGGGCAGCTTGTTCAACAATGATTCGTGAATCAAATTCAATCGCCAACTCCACAGCCTGAATAAGCTCACTCTCATCTTTGACTTTCGTCACGCCAACACTTGAACCTAAACTTGCCGGCTTCACAAATAAAGGATAAGACAAATGGGAGATCTGGTGCATGACCTCTGCCTGGTCGCTGCGCCAATCATCAGCACTGAACCAACCATACTCGGTAACTTGAAGGCCAGCAGCTTCCACCACATGCTTCGTGATAATTTTATCGATAGCCACGGCGGCACCCACTACACCTGGGCCCACATAAGGAATGCCGAGCAGTTCGAAGAGCCCAGCCAGCGTGCCGTCCTCACTATATGCACCGTGAACGCAAAAAATGGCGACATCAATGAGCTGGTGTAAGTCATCTGATGCCTTTGGCGACGGCAAAATTGCAAGCTGGCGGCGATCGCCACCAGACGGATCCTGCAAATTCAGCTCGCGGAACGTGGCAATATCCTTGAGTGACTCCCCTGTCCACCATTTGCCTTGTTTATCAATATAAAGAGGAACGACTTCATGATGCGGTGCGACATGAGCCATGAGTTGAGCTGCGGTGATGATGGACACCTCATGCTCCACCGAACGAGAGCCAAAAACGACTCCGATTTTTTTCGATTGTTTTGGCTGGCTGATATCTGGATTGGTCATGTAACTTGAGTATAGCAAATAGGCGAAATCAAGGGCCTGGCCCTGCTTGGTTTTTTCGGGAAAATTGATTGAAAATATTATTTTGTGTGTCATTTGACAGTAAGGTCTAGCCAAAATTACTTGGGCAAATATCAGTTGTGCACATTTTTTCTCAAGAAACGGTAGCAGGGCCAGGCCCTCCAATGTGATACGCTAAGACTATGTCGAGACGTCACGCTTTCAAGGTTGCAATTATTGGGTGCGGCAACGTGGGAATGACCACTGCCTATGCTCTGCTTTTAAAAGGCATTCCTACTGAGCTTATCCTTCTCTCCCGTGATATCGATAAAGTCAAAGGTGAAGATCTCGATTTGGAACACGGTCAGCCGTTTATGGAGAGAGCGACCGTGATTGGCACCGACGATTATGCCCAACTCAAGGGTACAGATGTGGTTATTGTCACGGCTGGCGCCGCCCAAAAACCGGGAGAGACACGCCTCGATCTCACTGCCAAAAATAAAGCGATTATCGAAGATATCATCCCGAGAATTAAGGAACACGCTCCACAGGCTTTAGTCATGCTCGTTTCCAACCCGGTCGATGTCCTTACTTACCACGCGGCACAATTGTTTGATGGCAGACCTGGCCAGGTGTTTGGTTCGGGAACTTTGCTTGACACTTCGCGTTTCCGTTTCCATCTTTCGGAAGCCCTCAATGTGAATTCACGAAGTATTCACACCTATATATTGGGCGAACATGGCGATAGTTCTTTCCCCGCGCTGGCTTCGGCTACCGTTGGCGGCCAGTCGCTGCTTTCACTTCCTGGATTCTCAACGGAAAAAGCCTTGGAGGCCTACGAAAAAGCCCGGAGTGCGGCTTACACCATCATTCAAGGGAAAGGCGCAACCTATTACGGGATTGCCACGGTGTTAGCCCACATTGTGGCCAGTATCGAGCGTGATGCTCGTTCAGTTATGCCGCTTTCTATTCCTTTGCACAATTACCATGGAATCAGTGACGTTTCGCTGAGTGTGCCGGTCATTCTGGGTCGTGAGGGAGTTGTCCGAACGCTAGAAATTGCCCTTTCTGATGAAGAAAAGCAAAAGCTTCAACACTCAGCCGACACAATCCGCCAGTACTTGTAGAACTACGAGTAATCTTCACTTCACTCTGATATATCAAGTTATTTGTTTTAGATGAATAACTTCTGATTCCATCTTCCGGCACCAGAATAAACACGTTATACTCATTCATGAGGCTTTGCCCAACGAACGAAAAATAAAGGAGACTCATGAACTCACCATTAATTTTACCGGTAACTTTGATTATCGCTGGCGTACTTGCCTTTATGGCCACCACCGGCATTTTGCCACCGGTGCTTTTCCGGCTCTGGCCTGTCCTCTTTGTTGTTTTAGGGATTGTTGGTCTTCTTTCTCTGAGTTCAGAAGAACTTGAGTCAGAACCCAAAAAATCAGCCACCAAAAAGGCTGCTCCGGCCAAAAAGGCTGAGTCAGCAGTAAAAGCCACCAAAAAGGTTGCTCCAAAAACCGCCACTAAAAAAGCTGCCGCCAAGAAACCGGCTGCTAAATCAACCAAAAAATCAGCAAAAAAATCAAAGTAAGCTGAACGCCCATGACGCCTCTTTCTCAGCCTTTCCAAATTGGAATAGATGGACCGGTTGCGGTTGGCAAAAGCACTATCGCTCGTCTGCTTGCCCAACGTCTTGGCTTTCTCTACGTTGATACCGGTGCAATGTATCGAGCAACCGCTTTACTCACCCTGCGTGAAGGTGTAGATCCTGAAAATGAGGATGCCGTCGCTGACCTGCTTCGTCGCCACCAAATCACCCTTGCCACTCCTCAAGGACTTCAAGAAGATGGTCGTAAGATTACCGTTTTCTTGGATGATGAAGATGTTTCTTGGGCCATTCGCACCGAAGAAGTCAGTCAAGCCTCCTCTAAAGTCGCCCAACACAAAAAGGTTCGCGAACAGCTCGTGACGCAACAACAAGCCATTGCTGCCAAAACCAGTGTGGTCATGGAAGGGCGTGATATTACCTACCGAGTGCTTCCCAACGCTGAACTAAAAATTTATCTTGACGCCAACGATACCAAGCGTGCCGGTTGGCGCCAGACTGAACTCCAACTCAACGGTCAGGACGTGAGTGAAGAACAAGTACTCACCGAACTCAAAGAGCGCGATCACCGGGATAAAACGAGAGTTGTTGACCCTTTACAGGTTGTCGATGATGCTTGGTACTTTGATCGTTCCGACTATGAACTTGAAGCGGTGATTGATACGATAGAGGAACGAGTAAGAGAGATATGGGCACAAAGCGTCAAGTAAAACCTTCAGAAGAACGCCACAAGCGTGGCCGCTGGGTCATGCCAGTACTTTTAATTCTGAGTGTTTTACTCTCTCTATATTTCTGGTTCTTTTAATCCAGTCTTTTGGAAAAAAACAGATATTCACTGTAATGATCAACGAGCAGCCGCTTGTTTTTCGGGTGCTGGCGTTTGAGTAAACATTTCGGCAGTACAACGCTCGGTTGGTGCCATCCCTTTAGGAAATATTTCTTCAGCAACGAGAGGACATTCCGCGCACGGCAAGGTATTTGTCATCTGACAAATTGCCACTTTTTCAAATCCGGTAGGCGTAGAAAAAGCGTGGATGGGTTTATCTTTCAGCACACCATTCATAATCTGGCGCCAAATTGGTGAGGCACCCGTAATACCGGAAGCCACTGAACTCATGGGTGTATTGTCATTATTGCCCACCCAACTCACCACCACTCGGTCAGTAATGTAACCAATGGTCCAGTTATCCCGCAAGTTGTTGGTGGTGCCGGTTTTTACCGCTACTTCCTGTCCAGGTACGTGGAGAACAGAGTTGGCCCCGAAAGCGGGCGTGCGAGCTTGATTGTCTTTGAGAATATTGGTGATGTGATACGCCGCCAAAGGATTAAGTGTTCGCTTGGCTTGGCATGGGGTATCCATGCCTTGGCAGGGATTATGATAGAGGGTTTCACCATCCTGGGTTTGAACCTGCAAAATAGGATTCAGTTCAACCGTATAGCCATTGTTGGCGAATGTGCCATAAACTTCAGCCATATCATACATAGTTACATCGCCGCCACCTAAAGTAAGAGCAAATCCAAACCGTGAAGAATCATCCCAAGTACTAATACCCATGGAACGACCTTTATTGACCACCGTCTTTACCCCAAGTTGAGCAATCAAGCGAACAGCCGGAATGTTATAAGAACTTCCCAGCGCCTCACGCAGGGTTACTCGACCATGGAAACGGCCATCGTAGTTTTTGGGCGCCCAAGGAGCCGAACCAGGAATGGTATAAACCACGGGAGTATCATCAATGGTTGAAGTTGGGGTGAAACCATGTTCAAAAGCAGTGGCGTAGGTAACTGGCTTTATTGAACTTCCAGGTTGCCGGGGGCGGAGGGTGACGTTGACTTGACCATCATGTTCCGTATCAAAATAATCTTTGCTTCCCACCATAGCGAGAATCTCCCCAGTCTGGGGGTTTGTAACCAATGAAGCACCGTTTGAAACCCGGAGTTTTTCCAAACGAACCAATTCACTGCGCACCGCTGCTTCTGCCGAAGCCTGAGTGGCAAGATCTAAAGAAGTCCAAACCTCTAAACCACCACGGCTGACCATTGCCTCACCATACTCTTTTTCTAAAAGGTCGCGGACGTACATCACAAAATGAGGCGACTGAATGTCGTAACGATTGTGGCGGAACGTCAGCTCCATCGCTGAAGCGATGTCAACATCTTGCTGCGTAATGTAACCGTCTTCCATCATGCGTCGCAAAACCTCATGTTGTCTTTGTTTGGCTCTTTCAGGAGTTGGACCAAAGGGCGAATAGGCAGTCGGCGCCACCGGTAACCCTGCCAAGAAACTGCTTTCGGCAAGGTTGAGTTCTTTGGCTGATTTTCCAAAATACCACTGACTGGCTTGTTCGATTCCATACACCGAACCACCGTAGTTCACTTCATTGAGATATTTTTCGAGAATCTCGTCTTTGGAGTACAGAAAATCCACCGCTAGGGCTAAGACCGATTCGCGAATTTTCCGCTGCCAAGTTCTCTCAGAGGAAAGCAGCGTATTTTTGACAAGTTGTTGCGTAATCGTCGATCCACCGTGCAAGGTATCTTGAGAAAAATTATGCTCCATGGCGCGGGCAATGCCTCGGAAGGAAATTCCCCAGTGATGATAAAAATTGGCATCTTCGATGGATATAGTCGCTTGAACAAGATAAGGAGAAATATCAGCCAAAGAAACAAGAACCCGATCTTCTTCATCAAAAATGGTATAGAGCAACTGTCCGTTGCGATCATACATTTTCGTAGTTAAAGGTGGACGGCGTTCACGCAAAACATTGGGAGACGGCAGATCTTTGAAGACATATATATACACTCCCCAAGCGATAAGTGAAAACGTGGTAACAAACAAAACAAAAGAAACAAAGGGAAGAAAAACCGATACGGGCGGCGGTTCAATGCGTCGCACCTTTTCCCACAACAACCGCTGCAGTTTCCGTAAGGAGATACCAACGCGTCGGCGTAACCACCACCATTCGAATCGACTCTCATACCATATCGCTTTTCCGAATGCGGAATAGACAATCCAATCATAGTAAAACGGATCACGACTTTGCTTTACCTTCTTTGGCTGGACTTGTTTGCGCTCACTGTGCTGCTGACGGAATACTTTAACCAATAAAAGTGTTCGGGAAGAAAGAAATTGAGGGAGAAAAGAAACCAATTCGAGTACGAAAAATAAGGGAAAACCGATCCAATACAAGACCCGCAAAAACAAGCCAATGACCGTACGAGTTTGCCTACCCATGCGATCATTAAACCTGTTTTTTCAGAGGTGAACAATGGGGAAATCACTCCTTTTGGGAATCAAGAAGCTTCTGTTGAATAACCTCCCACAGCTCAGTTTGATTTCCTTCGTATCCAAGCGCCCAAATAGCCACACCGCGCAGTTTGAGTTGCGCGACAAGATCCAACTTGTAGGAAAGAGAACGGGGGTTGTCATAGTAGATTAACTTCTTTGTCCCACCCTCGTTGAGCACTACAAATGGGGAAAGTGCAGCCGAATCCCAGCCTTCTTCCACTTTGACGTCTGGATCATTCAGTAATTCTTGTACACGCTTGTAGGTCGCCGTCGAACCAGAATCAGGATACGTGGCGGCACCAGGTTGTCCGTTAACCACTTGCCATTCGTAACCATAGAAAGGAATACCCAACAGTATCTTTTCTGGTGGCACGTATTGTAAGAAGTCTCGAATGTTGCTGGTTATATCATCTTCATAACGACCGGTTTCTTTTCCAAAGAGTGGCGCAACCGGACCGGCAACATCAGAAGAGCGAACATGGTAGTCGTAACTCATAATGATGAGTCGATCAATATGCGGAGCAATATGTTCAATGTCCCAAAAATCGGTGTCTTTTGAGGCAGCGGTACCAAAAACGGCCACGCTCAACACAAGGTTGGGACTGAGACTTTTTAACTCAGCCTTAAGATTTTCAAGAAGCGTGACATACCCTGCTTGGACAGCGGGAGAAGTGGAACCGGCCAGTTCAAAGTCAAGCTGCAACCCATCAAATGGATAGCTCACCAAGAGTTGGGAAACGTTGTCAATAAAATTCTCACGAGAATTGGTGTTTGTTACCAAACTTGCGATATCGTCATTACCGGTCCCAACAATCGTAATGTGCACTCGCTTGCCAGCCTCATGCTGCGCCGCTAGCCATTGGGTAAAGTTTTCTGATTGCAAACGAGAGAAACCAACCTCCATTTCGCCGTTTTGACGCTCAACTATGTTACCTGCGGAATCAAATACAACGGAAAAGTACGCTACATCAGAAACTTGATCTGGCACCTCAGCATTATTCATAGTCCAGTACGGCAAAAAACCAAAAACCTCTATGTTTTTAAGAGGCGCTGGATTGGAAAAGATCTGCAAGTAGCTAAAACCTGACAAACCGGTAAGCAATCGCTCCTGGCGATAGTTATTGAAGTAAAACCGAATAAACAGCCAATATAAGCCTGTTCCCAGAAGTAACAAAACAATGGCTATCCCAAGCCAGCGAAAGAGACGCAGCATGCTGTTATTGTACGGGATAAAAAAGAGCGAGAATTACACAGTTCGAGAAGAAATGAGCTTGCGAAATGTTTCCTCGCACAACACTCTTGTCTCCTGTCAGATCTGAGAAAACGCGAGACTACTTAGTAACAGTCAACTTTTTGGCAAGGACAGCCTTGCGACGGGAAGCAGTGTTACGGTGCAACATTTTGCCTTTGACAGCCCGGTCAATTCGACTGAAGGCTTCTGAAAGGTTCTCCACTGAAGGATTTTCGACAAAGGTTTTGATTGCAGTGCGCATACGAGAACGGACTCGCTGATTGACATCGTAGTTGCGAGCCGAAACACGTAAAGCTTTTTTCGCTGATTTTGTTATAGGCATAGAGATTGAGATTATAGCACAACTCTCGTGGAGTCTCGATCTGGACGTAGACCAGGACTTCGGCCATACTAGGGAAAGATGCAAGCAATTACCCGATGGTTTCGCAAACAAAGCAGTTGGCTCGAGTCGCAACAAGCCTCTATTTTGTCAGCTGCTTTTATCATTTTTATCGCTAACATCGCTTCGGCGGGTTTTGGCTTGATTAAAAACCGGATCATTTCCGCATATTATGTAAATTCACAATATGATGGTCTCATTGACGCCTACTGGGTGGCCTTTCGCTTGCCTGAATTTGTGTACCAACTCATTGTATTGGGAACCCTTTCTGCCGCCTTCGTTCCTGTCTTTGCCAAAATGTACCAAAAAAATGACGATGAAGCTTATGATCTTG
>CAZRAG010000034.1:0-9823 GCA_964598125.1 uncultured Pseudomonadales bacterium | reverse complement strand
GGATGGAGATAGTTGAACAAACTTGCTTCGGAGGCTTCAATAAGATCCTGGCCAATAATATAGACGGTCAAACCAATGATGGACCCAAAAATTGCCATATAGAGTGATGGCCAAAAAATTGCTGGCAAGACAAAGTCGGCCTGGAGATCAAACAAGGTTGACCAGAGATCAGTCCCACTGGCCCACCAGCTTAATGCAAAAAATGTGAGGGCTCCCACCCAGAAACTCACTGAGGTAACAAAAAATTTAGGCATTTTTTGATAATATTTTTTCGCCAATAAATAATAGGTAGTACTAATTACATTACTGAGCAGAACCAACATGTTTCCCCAGACCGATATCTCGCTTAGTGTTGTCTGGCCCTTGAGTAAGGGTTCAAAAACAAGAAATAATGTTCCACCAAAAGCGAGTAAAAGACCCAACCATTCGTGACCGTTTTGGCGCTCGTGCAAAAACGCGATTCCCCCAATAGTGATAAAGACGGGAAGGGTGGTTGTTATGAAGCTTGCCTCCAAGGCAGAGGTGCGGTCAAGTCCCAGATACAGAGCACCCAGTGCGAGCGAGGTTCCAATCATCTCTAATACAATAATGGTGCCTATTGTTTGTAGTGAAGGACGCAATCGCCAAAGATACAAAAGCAAAATTGGCAGTGACAGAATGGCTGCCAATCCAAAGCGAAACAGCAAAAAATGAAAAGTACTTGTTTCTTGTAAAGCCAATTTTGAAATCGGCAGGGCCGCTCCCCAAACGAGAACGTTGATGAGCATGGCAATAATTGCTAAGCGCCGATGAGATGTTTTCCAGGCAGGCATGAACAACTACTACTGTAGAAGGAAACAAGGCGTAGGGGAAGAGCGACATGGCGCATCTCAGAAGCGAAAACGATAAATATGCGTTCTGGCACCTATCTAGATTTAAGACTTCAAGATGGACAAATTGAGAGAGGGGGCGCACTCGATATTTTACTCAGTGCGCTTGAGGAAACTCGCAAACAGGTTGAAGGAAAAACTTATGTATATGAGGCGAGAATGGGCATGGATGGAAAACAGATCCATATTTATTGTCGAGAAAAGATTGAAGCTGCTAATACATCAGAACCAGTGTCAGAAACAAAAGAAATCAATATGATTGTCGCTAACGTTGAAGCGATGCGAGCTGCCGCTTTAAATATGCCTCCTGGAACCTACGCTACTTTTACTATAGCGGAAGGATCGGTTGATGGCAGCCTTTCAGGAAATTTTGGTGAATTTTTGCGAACGCTCGAAGCTCAGCGTGAACCCATTGAGGGCAAAACAGTCGTTTATGATGGCCGAACGAGTATGGATGGGCGACAAATAAGTTTGTACTGCACAGCTCGGTAGTTGGTCAAAATACGCCATGACTGGACTCGCCTGATTTTCACTTCCGCTCACAATCAGGCATTTGGGTTGTCTCACATGTCTCAGGAAATAGTCGTTGCGATATATCGCTGCCGACATGAGCCATGTGTACCTACGGTTTACACTTGGCGTCGGAATGTTCGGCCCCGGCAGAACATTGCTTTGCTCCAACATGCCCGATGGTTATCTCGCATTCACTGAGAGAAGGGAATGCTCGATCCAATCGTCGAAAGTGCTTTGATTCTACATACCCAATAAACACAAAAAAGCCCGAAAGGGCTTCTTTGTGTTTGTCGGGATGACTGGACTCGAACCAGCGACCTCAGCGTCCCGAACGCTGCGCGCTACCATCTGCGCTACATCCCGTGGTGACTTTCAGCAAGGGCTCAAAAACCTGGAGTGTTTTATCACCCACAATTGCCAGTCCATTATACTTTCTTTTCTTGACTGGGTAACCAGGCAATCTACAATAGAGGTATGGATCAATGGTGATCCGTAATAAAACAAGTGGTGTGGAGAGATTACTTGTAATCTCGAAAACAAGCAGAGAGAAGGAATACATGGCAGCAGTCCAGAGTCCGTTTTTAATTGGTGAAGCCGTTCATGGAGGTTGGCAAAGAGCTAAAGAGCGTTTGGGATACTTTATTGTTTTGTTGATTGCGAGTGTGGTTGTTGTTCAACTGCCAAACGCCATTGGTGCCACTATGCCAGAGGATTCCCTCCCAGCTTTACTGCTTGCCTTACTTGGGATTGTAGTTAGCATTATTTTTAGCCGAGGAATGATTCGCGTTTCTGTTGAGGAAGCTCGCAATCAAAAATCAAGCTGGGAGAGCTTTAAAGCAACCTGGCAAGAAGTGGGATGGTATTTCCTGGCAAGTGTGGTGTATACCCTCATTATTTTTGCAGGAATACTTTTACTAATTGTCCCAGGAATTTACTGGTCTTTGAAATACCAATACATGTTGTACTTAGTTGTCGATAAGAAAATGGGCATTCGCGAATCTATGGCAGCCAGTGCCAAGATGACTGATGGTGTCAAATGGGATCTTATTGGTTTTGGATTTGTCACCGGGATCATCAATATTTTGGGATTCTTAGCGCTGCTTCTTGGATTGTTCATGACCGTACCTGCTACCATGGTGGCCCGCGCCAAAGTCTACGACCGCTTGCTGAAGAGAGTATAGTTTCGACAAAAAACATTAGAAAAAACATACATGAAATAACTTCTCTCTTCGAGAGAATATACACCTTTAGGTGTCGTTTTTGAGAAGAGAGGAAGTTATTTTCAGGTGCCCCCACTGGGAATTGAACCTAGATCTAGCGCTTAGGAGGCACTTGTTCTATCCGTTGAACTATGGAGGCAAGAAATGGGACCAGATGTCAATGTGCGCCCCTATTGTATCGCTTTTTCCGCAATACCGTATCTTTAAGAATCAGGTAGGTCGAGGAATATCCATTTATTGTTTCAGGTTAATAGTGTAGAGGTTAATGGGTACGGCTGTTCCTTGGTTAAAATTAGTTCGGATAATCAGCCGCGAACCGTTTGGCCAAGGGTAGACAAAGGTATTATCAAACGGACCAGAATACACGCGAACAATGTTGGTGCCATCATATTCTTGCAAGTACACGCCATCACTGGTGTGACGAATAATATGCCAGGAGTTGGGGAACCATTGATATTTATGGGTATAAAGTGGTGAGTGATACGTTCGGAAGTTCAAAATGGTTTCGGGCACAGATGTTCTCTGAAGTGTGGTAAAGGCAGAGGGAGAAGCCTCAAGCGAGAGTGGTTGTAATCGGAAAAGATCAGTTGCTAACAAGATTTTTTGGGGATTGAACGTACTTTCTGGGTTATCCTTAACCTGGGTTGCGGAGCGAGGTTTTGGCGTAGGCGAGGGTTGAGTGGCCGTTGCTAACCAAGCCACATATTGTTCATCTGGAGCAAGAGCAAACTGACGATCCTCATCCCGATCGTAAATGTAAATAGTCCCAATTTTTGTGGTTCGTTCTTGCGGCTGAGTATTTGATCCAGGCTTGGGAGTCAAAAGTGTTTCAGGCAAGGCAAACTCTTTGGTCGCGGTGTACATGAGACGTTTCTCATCTGGAGAAAAGTAAACGTTGACAGCACTCTCTGTGGCGATTTTTTGAATTTCTACTGGAAACTTAGCTAACCGTTCGCGATCACGCACATACATTTCTTGTTCCCATTGACTAAAAATTGTCGGGAGCTGGTACGTGACGTCAGGCAATTCTTCGACAATGTTGAGTCTGGTTGGTTCAAGCAAAACAGCTTTTTGATTTGAGACTAGGAGAATTTGGGTACTGTCAGGTGCCCAAACCAGTTCAGATTCATCTGCCGGAAAGAGTGCTGATTCTCGGGTGAGTTGTCGTGGTCCTCGCTGAAAAGCGAGCTGGTTATCTACCAATTCCGAAACATAATAGCCATTTTTTGTTTGAGCAGAAGAAGACGCGGTGTAATAGGCCAGCTTTTGTCCATCAGGGGAGGGAGCAGGAAATTGTGAGCCAGAAAGGGTGAGGGGAGTAAGTCCAGGAGCACTGGGGAACAAGAGCGCGTTGGCTTGGGTGACGACTTCTTTATCAACGACGAGCTTTTTCTTCCATGGGAAATAACCGTCTTTTTGGATTTCTACCGTGTATTCACCAGGGTCAAGGTAAAGTGTGTCATCCGTAGCCGCCAAAAAACGATCATTCACCAAAACGCGCGCGCCTTTGGGATCTGAGTTCACGACCAATAAGCCATTACCAGCGACCAGATTTTGCCGTGATGGACGATATCCCTGCGCAAAACGGATGGCGACATAGGTCCCAACAACGATAGAAACAGTAGCAAACAGGGTCCAGAGAATTCGGCTGCGAGCATTAGTCATGACGTGTTGATTATACCTTTTTTAGGCGGCAAGAACTACCCAGGAAGGAATATCTTTCTCATTGTTTTCCTCAAGAAGGATATTCCTAGGAATCTCCTTCCAGGCAGAAACAATGAGAAAGATATTCCTTCTTCTCTGGCAGGGGAGTTGCAACAACTCCCTGATTGCACATACAATACGCACATGGCCATCTCGGCACGATCTCTCTGGCGGAATGAAATAGTTCTGGCTGTTACAAATCAGCAGACCTTGATTAGTGCACCCAATGAAAAAATCTATGTTTTACCCACACGAGTGTTGGTGGAGTTACCCAGCTATAAGATTGTTGCCTTTGGTCATGATGCCCGACCGGTGGAGCATGCGGGAATAAAGCAAGCTAAGGTTATCTATCCCGCATCGGCATATGAAATTTTTGATCAAGAAGCAACGGAAGTTTTTTTACGAGCCGTTATGCAGATGGTTCTGGGAAAATCGTTTCTGCTTCGCCCCAAAGTGTATCTGAGTCAACCAGGTAACGTCACACCTTTTATGCAGGAGCTTTGGCAAAATGTCTTGTATAAAGCTGGGGCTCGCGAAGTTCATACGATTCATCCACTCTTAGCAACGGCAATAGGTGCTGGACTACCGGTTGCGGAGCCGCATGGCTATGCCGTGGGATGGTGGGAAGATGACAGCTTAGTATTTGGCCTCCTAGCATTTGGGCACGTGCAGTATGAAAAAAGTTGGTCACTTCCGGTAGAACAAGAAAGAGACTCCCAAGCAATAGATTTTGCCCAAGCATGGAACGAGTTTCTATCGGAGATTCCTGGCGAATTCCGGACAACCGTGGCTACAGAAGGGGTCCTTCTGTTGATTGACAACGATGATCCACTCTTAGCTTCAGCCATGACTAAGGCGGCTAAGTCTCCGGTGGTCATTGTTCCTCGAAGCACCGAAATCCTTGGTATGAAAGAAATAGTCCAGATATGAGTGAACGTTTTACTGATAAGAAATCTATTGTATCGCGAATAATCGGCACTCTTTACAGCGGATCACAATCGCAGCTACGAGCAGACTGGGAACACTGGCGACAACAATCAGGAATTACCGCAATCTTTACGCCAAATCCTGAGCAAGTGGTCCAAGCACACCACAACTCAGCTTTTCAGACCGTTCTTCTGAGCGCTGATGTTCTTTTAGCTGATGGTGTGGGCTTAGTTTGGGCGGCAAAAAAACTCCTGCCAAATACAAAAATTGAGCGTTTTTCTGGACGAAAAATTGTCCAATGGTGGTTGCAAGAGGCCCAACAGCGACAGATATCGACATTTTTGTTGGGGTCAAAACCAGGAGTAGCTCAAGCATTGGCTCAACACGTTGATCCTAAGCAACAATGGTGCTTTGCCTCAGAAGGTTATCATAATATTGCTGTACCAACAGTCAAAGAAAAAGATGATATCTTCCGTTTGATAGAAGTAAGGAAACCTGAAGTCATGTTTGTGGCATTTGGTGCACCATGGCAGGAAATGTGGATCAGCGAAAATAAAGGCGAGTTGCAAAAGAGGGGTGTGAAGATTGTTATGGTTTGTGGAGGCGCAATTGACACGCTCAGTCCAGCCACCCCAATTTCGGCGCCGCCTCGCTTGGTAGAAAAACTGCAGATGGAATGGTTTTTCCGTTTGGTCCAAGAACCATGGAGATGGCGTCGCCAGATGAGGTTAGTGGAATTTATCAAACTTGTGATGACGGAAAAATCAGGAGTGAGTGACCGATCAGGCTGACTCTTCTTGGGTAGGATCGATTCCTAACAACCACAAGACTGCTTCCTTGCGATAACGACGATCACCTCGTGAATTAATGCGAATTGCCGGCAGTTTGCCACGTTTTCCCCAGCGCTTGACGGTAAGAGGCGAGACGCGCAATAGTTCAGCAACTTCTTTAACAGTCAATAAATCTGGCAAGTTGTTAATATCGAGTTTGCTGATTGAGTCGTCGCTCATGGATCTCCTTGTTTTTGACTTTAGTGCTTATTCTTAGGCGGTTGATTAAACATATCAATCGTGGTCTCAGACTATCAGAAAATACGCCAGTGGGTCAATACGGAAGCGGTACAATAGAAAAGTCAGAAAGTTACCATGAATGGAGCGCTTGCGTATGTCCGAATCAGAAAAAGTCCTTCGAATTCCAACAGAGATGTCAGACCCTGATGTGTTACGCGCCATTGAGGTCAAAAATTACCAACTTATTCAAGAACGAATCGCCCAATGGCAGGCGTTGCTCGAAAAAACAAATTACGAAATTGATCAACTTGAGGGGTTTCAACGAGTAGTGGGAGAGCTTGATGCTAAACTTCAGTCTGAGCTTGAGGTAAATCGTGCGGGCACGGGCTTAATAACCAATATTCTTTCTTCATTGGATCAAGTTGAAGCAGAACTGCAAACGAGAATTCAGCAACGTATGCCGTCTCCCAATTAGGAACTAATGGGGAAGTACGCCAGCAGCCTCAACTTTGTCCAAAATTCGTCGTGTTCTCGAACTAATAATGGGAGCATGGCGAGCGCGGAGTCGAAATTGGGTAAAAGCGTGCTGATTCTCGATAACGAGAAACCTCACTTTTTGAGAGTAGGTCTGGATTTTTTGTCCTAATTTTTCCCAGTCATTTTTTTCCAAATTGTAGGGAACATTATCTGTTGTTCCAATGGGCAGGTGGAAACCAATGATGTCTAAATTTGGCAAAATACTTTCGAGCCAAAACATGACATGATCCCAGTGCTGCTGAATCTGCTTTTTCTCCGGATAACTGGGGAGTGGTGGTAGTTCCGCCAAAGCATGGGCCACGTCGATCATCATGCCAACAGGTCTTGGTTGTTGACGATGGAGTGTCTTGGCCAGGTTGGCTGTGCGCAAAAGCGAGCCCTTTTGAGGTATGTTTTCTACCATAAGCAAAGGCTCCGGAAGGGAATCTGATTTCTTTTTATGGTTCCCGTTTGGTTGAGAGAGGAGTCGTTTAGCAGCTGATTCATGAAGCAAGACGTAGGCTGCTTGTTCTTGTTGAGCCAAGGCAAACAATGCCTGAATTGGAATCATAGATTGGTTAAAAAGCACTTCTTTTGCTCTTTCGATTGCCGGCGGCCTTGGCGAATAGCCAACTTGTCCGTGAAATCCCACAACGTGATACTGCTCTTCAAGATCATCCAAGAATCGAGGGATCCACTTCCAGGCTAATACTTCTAAAGCTATTTGGCCATTGATTCTTGCCTGTGGGACATTTTCATATATTTCGCCGATACGACGGGGATCGCCTCCCAAGCCAACACTATCAGTGGAGACCAGTACACAGGGGCCTTGTAAAGGGAGTTCGTTCCTCAAATGCCGAGATTATAGCAGATGAAAATTAGAGGATTTCTAGACCAGCAATAATATCGTGATATCTGCTGGCAAGTCGCTGTTGTATTTTTGTTTCCAGATTCTGGATTGCTTCTTCGGAAAAGGAAAGGGGAGATTCTCTTATCCAGTCAAGGCCTTTTTGGATGGCAGTCTGAATATTTTCGGCAGATGAATGCGATGTATTTCTTTGAGCAAGCTCTCGTAAATATGTTTGAGCAACGGACATGGCCTGGGCTTCGGTGGCGGCCTGGCGTTCTTCAAGAGAAAAGCCACTGGCCTGATCGAGCCGTCTCATGCCTGCATTGTAACATTGGATAAACAAAAGCCGCCTCATAAGAAGCGGCTTTTTGTTAACGATGTGAACAAAATTACTTGAGTTCAACACTAGCGCCGGCTTCTTCGAGAGCAGCCTTGGCTTTTTCGGCGTCTTCTTTCTTAGCGCCTTCGAGAACGTTCTGAGGAGCGGACTCGACGAATTTCTTGGCTTCAGCCAAACCGAGGTCAGGCTTGAGGGTGCGGACAGCTTTAATAACAGCAATCTTGTTAGCACCAGCACCAGTGAGAACGACGTCAAATTCGTCTTTCTCTTCGGCGGCAGCAGCACCACCAGCAGCAGGCATAGCGCCAGCCATCATCATAGGTGCGGCAGAAACGCCGAATTCGTCTTCAATAGAAGACACGAGTTCAGAAACCTCCATGAGAGAGAGTTCTTTGATTTTGTCCACGATTTCTTGGACTTTGGCAGATACTTCAGCCATATTTTTCTCCTTTTCCTATCTTGGTAAAAAGATAGATTTTGTCGCGATTTTTGAATTACGCGTTGTTTTCCTTTTGTTTCGCCACTGCTTGCAAAGCAAGGACGAGTTTTTGTGGACCAGCATTCAAAACGGTGCGAAGGCCATAAGCGGGACCTTGCAAGTTCCGAACGAGAGTACCCAAGAGTTCGAGACGGCCAGGGATCTTTGATAAGCGATCCACATCGGCCGTGGTAAGGACTTTTTCTTCAAAATAGCCGCCTTTAACCTCGACCATTTCGTTGTCTTTTTTGAATTCGTAAAGAGCTTTAACGGCACTAACGGCATCTTCGTAAGAAAAAACGGTGAAGAGTTGATCTTGGAGAAGATCAATTAAACCCTGGGGTTTACCCAAAGCAACATTCACTAAACGGTTGCGGGCAACCACGACTTCACCACCAGCCGCCTTGATTTTTTGGCGGAGGTCCGTGAATTGAGCCACACTTAAACCGGTGTATTTGGCAAACACTACAGAACTGGATTTTCCAGCTTTATCGGTTAAGTCAGCAACGACTTGAACATTTTTGTTACTTGGCATATTACTCCTCTTTGTTCTTTTTTTTGCTTGAGCTCCGCTACAGCACGCTGGCTAAAGCCAGAGGCGCTTCGCTCAAACAAAAACAAAATATTTTCTTTTTATCGAAAGACAGGTGAAAGTGAAAAGGGGAAAGCAAAGCAGCGTACTGCTTGAAATGATTTCTCCTCGGCACAATGTGGGTGCTGTCTTTGGATTAGAGCGTGATTATATCACAAACTTTAATCTTTTTGAGCAATTTTTTGGAAAATAACCGAGGCGATGAGCGGAATGCTTAAAACAAGAACATCTGCAACATCGGGGTAAAACGTTTGGTCGGGGTTTTTTATAGCCAGATTGCCAAAAGAAAGAAGTTCGTGCAACAGCATAAGAGCACTAAAAAACCGGATTGATTTAAGAATTTCCTCACGAGATTTTTCGTTGTGGCGAAGTCGATTGACGATGAGGGCGACGGAAACTGGTTCTCCCACGACGCCAAGTTGCCCCAACATGAACTCCGCTGTTCGGTTGCCAAGCGTTTGCTCAAAAAAGTTGTAAAGTTGCGATACGCCTTCAGCTTGAAATTGCTCATGGGTAATGGTTTGAAATGTTCCCCCGGCGATCCACAAGAGAGTACAGATTGCAAACAAGAGAGCATAGGTTTTAGCTTCCGCGGAGCTGAGTTCCGACGAAGCGATAACATCAATTTGCTTGATAACAGCGTCATATTGCTTTTGGGCTACGGCTGGCAAACAATCCCGGGCGGCTTGATACGATTCTCGCAGTTGTTGCGCTGTTTCTTCCCATTGTTCGAGGGCAGCGTAGGCTTCTGGAGGATAATCAGTTTCAACAGGAGAAATGTTCCGACCGGAGATTTGAGCAAGT
>CAZRAG010000033.1:0-11077 GCA_964598125.1 uncultured Pseudomonadales bacterium | reverse complement strand
GGCACCCTCGGCATCCGCCTCGGGCTATTTCCGCTAGGGCTACGAGCGCCTAGATGCCTAGGAGTGTCGCTATTCCTCGCAAGTGCGCCCTGCGGGGCGCTTGCTCGGGCGACACACAGTTTGGGGGAAAGAAGGAATCCTTCCCCCAGCTTCGGGCTCCTCCTCGCAGTAGTCGTACAGCGTGTACGGTGCCGTACAAACAACAGGGGACGTCGAGAGTTTGTCTTTCGCTTGAACGTGCCTTCGGAGTCCGCCCTCGCACAACCCCCATCCTCGTTTTCAAGAGAGCGTTTGTGGTGTCGCTTCCGCTACTGGATTTAGTATTTCAATACAACGACGGCGCTCGTCCTTTAGCCCTGGACGCTCCTAGCGGAAATAGCCCGAGGCGCTGACCTTATGTGCTTGCCCCACCCATGCCTGTCGTTGCAGGCTCCCGTGCGCACACAAACCCCGCCCGCTAACGCGGGCGGGGTTGCTCCCTGAAACACAGATACTGCACAACACTACCTGGCTAATTGCTCTGGGGAGCGATTGGTATTCTTTTGGATGTAGTTAATGATAGCTTCTTCGTCTACTGTATCTAACTTCATTAAACGACCCCAGGACGCTACCGCTATGGTGCTATCGTTGGCGGCCCGTGGTGTCATAATTGTGCGATTTGGAAATTGTCGCGCGATACCTTCAAGTTTAGTTATCTCTTCCTTGTTGAGATTTTTGTAAGAGATCCAGATACCTCCATGTTCCAGCGCATGGACCACGTTCTCGTCCGGAATTTCTCCTTGGTAAACCCCAAACTGTGGTGCGGGGCCATGTGCTCCTGATGTTGGTGGATTAGTATTGTAGGGTTCATGTTTGTCACCCACATTAATGTGATCTGCTCCTTGGACTGACACTGACTCACCAGGGCGATTTTCTTCCGCCCTCTTAGATGCAATAATGCCCCAGTAGATTAAACCAGCGATTACAGCCAAAACTATTAACCAGATCAGCACCTTCTTTGTTTGTTTAGCACGAATATGTCTAGTACGTTCACGTTCCTTAGCGGCTCGCTTTTGTTCAATGCGCTCTTTTTTAGTTAATCCTTCCTCATTTGTATTTTGTTCATTCATATTTTTTATTTAATAACCAATAAATTCCTCTATACGTATTTTGTCATCAGGGATGTTCACAGAGGCGAGTAAATATTTTACTTCAGCAACCATCCCTGGTGGTCCAACAATCCACCAGAGTGTATTGTCTATATCTCTTATATGTTTCTGAACATGATTTGCTTCAATACGTCCAAAAACTGAATCGAGCGAAAAAATATTTGAAGTTAAACTTAGCTTTTTTAGATCTTCTAAATAAGCAGAACTTTCCTTGTCTCTATTCGCATACAACAAGGTTATAGGTGAGTCCAGTCCATTTTTTAACGCTGTTTTTATCATACTCAAAAAAGGGGTTATTCCGATACCGCCAGCTATGAATACGTGCTTAACATCTTTAAAGTCGGGCATAGAAAAATGACCAAATGGTCCCTCGAGTAGAACCTCAGATCCTTCCGATAATTCAGATAAAGTTTTTTTATATCCACTTCCAGTATTTCGAAAAGCAATCGCTATGACCCCTTTATTAAGGGGAGAGGAGCAAATTGAAAATGTTCGGGATAGTCCTTTAGAATCTGGGTAACTTAAACACTCCAATGCAACTTGAATGTATTGACCAGCTACAAACTCAAAACCCCTTGGACGCGCAAATGTTATCTCTATCGTTCCATTAGCGACTTCTCTTTTTGATTTAATTGTTGTTTTTATTGTACTCATGTTTTATAAACTAATACCAGTCAGATTTTCTTTGCTGTCTAACTGTTTTAATAAATGCCCATATCTGAGCAATAAATACAGAAAGAAGCGCTCCGAGGTAGTAATATTTTAGTGGGTTTACCGGATAATCTGTTGGGGCGCCCATAAGTACACGTTGCAATGATGGTGTGTAATGAATAAATGCAAAATACACAACATGAATCACTGTTAGATAGAATATGACGTATGCAAACATGTGAAGCCATTTCCAAGATGAAACCCCCAGAAAGTTTACTGCTCGGTCAAATGATGTTGCAGCCAGGGTGAGCGCAAAAGTAAGCGCGATAAGACCAGCCATGTTCGCTACGCCAAAACCCGATTCCACTCGTAGATATGTACCCAGCTCGGCCACATACTGATATCCAAAGAACTCCCACACACTCCACCGTACCCACCCATCAAGCACGAGGTATCCATGTACAAGTGCCATTAAGAAGAACCACACTCCCGTCTCTCGTCTGAATGTCAACAATCTATTAAGCGCAGGGAATATTTTTGTCGCTGGTCCAATAAACACAGTAAACCACAGTAGAAAAAAAGCACCTCCACCAAAGGCTTTCCAAAGTCGCATATCAGGACTCCAGGTTGAGTTAACCGACCATACTAGATAGATTAACAATCCTGCAATAAACGCAACCGATAAGTGACGATAAAATACAACTTTTTTACTTTTAATTCCTAATAACATACCTTATTGACGAACTATTATTGTTCCTATTTCACTGGCATTTACATGGTCGTGATACTTCCATTCGCCTGATTGTTCAAACGTGTATTCATAGCTTTCTCCGAAGCCCGATACACCAAATTGATCAAAGGTCGGGAGGATATTGTGGGCAGGGTGGACATTCGACGCCACCCACATCGGACGATTGCTCTCATTCACAAACCTCACCGTTTCTCCTTGAGAAATTTCAACCGTTTGTGGGGAAAATCCGCTATCCGTGTAGATTACCGTTGCGGCAATATCGCTTTCAGCTGTTCCCGAAATGTTCGGGACGGCGGCAGACGTTAGTGCCGGCTCTCCTGTTCTTACATAGCGTGCGAGGGCTTCACCGTCCACAACTACAGCGCTATCAAGGTTTGGATTAAACCCACGATCACCGTCATCGCTGTAGACGACTGCGACAAGATCGGATGAGATAGGAAATTCTCCGCTAATATCAATTCCACCAGTCGCTGAGCTAGTTGGAAGGTTGATGATTATACCTGTATGTGACCCGGCTTCTAAATATTCACTGACTTCAACAATTTGACCTGGCTTCTCGTTTATTACTTCACGAATAACTACATACCCAGGCCGATCCATAACAACTTCACTGATAATGACAGTATCAGATGCTTCTTGAGGGCCCATGACTAAAAGCCAATTACCCTCAGTTTTTGAAACTGCAGTTTCTTGAACCTCTTGCTCATTACCTGAAAAGAGAAGGAACCCTAAGAGAATGAGAATAATTACAGATACTGTGATTATAATTGTTTTCTTCATAAGCTATATGATACGTACTTTAAGTTCCTCACCATGGTCATCAGTCTTGTCACTTGGGTTTGGTCCACCGCACACCGCCGCATCCGTATCGAGAGGTCTGTTAGCTACAAACTCCATTCGAGCAGTACCTCCCGCAGGAACATGTCCTCCAGGAACGGTTGCATTAAACTGCGGAATAGCCACACCATGACTGACCGGATCACGGTTCTCAAAGTTAATAACTACTCTGTCACCCACAGAAGCGACAATTTCAGAAGGAACGTATTGATTGTTTTGCATCACTATGTTGAATGATTTTGTGCTTGAGCCTCCTCCGGAAACAAACAGAAATGCGGCAACGATAAGACCACCCGCCAAAATTACTGATGCTATTGTTAATTGTGTATTGTTGTTCATAATTTTTATTTTTTAATAACTAATCGGTGTCGCATACTAATGGATCTTCTATTTTCTTCGCAGTCCAGTATGTTGCATATCCTATTAATGCAACCCCTAGTATTCCAAACTCCTCACCACCAAATGGAAGGGAAGTAACTACACCTCCTGCTCCAATAAGTGCCAATGCTGATGTGAGAATAAATGTCCCACAGGCTGCACAACCAATTCCGAAGACACCGCTAACAAGACCCCCTACGCCAAGAGCACTACCTTTTCCTTGAAAGGTTCCTTTTCTCTTGGAGATGTAATATGTGAGCAGAGCAATGTTTATGCCAAACAGTATGGCGATGAGGATCGTGTAAGAGGCGGATATGACGGTAAAGTTCGTTCCTATTGAAAAAAACAAGCCGAATATCACACTCACGGCCTCAATAAAACCAACTGAAGGAGATGTGATAACTGTGGAGATTAATTTCCAGTTTGGAAGCCAAACTGCAAACGAAAATACTGCAACAGAAATCACAAAAGCGAGCAATGAATACTTAGGATCAGAAAAAACTTTTTGTAAGGTTTTTCGAAGCATGTGATTTATTGCGCGTTAAGAGAGATGTCAATTAGTTGTTTTACTGAGTTATATGGCTGTGCTCCTGAAAGAGGAAACGTTTCTCCGTTTGGAGCTATGACGACACTCCACGGAGTTCCTCGACCTCCGGTCGCTACTGCGTTATCAATATCGTCTTGTATATGCTGGTCATACTTGCCACTTGCAACACATTCATCAATTGCTGATTGAGAAAGTCCAAGTTCTCCTATGATCTGAGGTAGCACTGTATCAACATCAGTCTGATTATTTGAAGGTGTCAGTTCAAAAAATCTATCAGAAAATTGCCAGAATGCGTCATTACCACCAATTTCCGCAATACACTCCGAAGTCGCTGCTTCTAGGCGTGCCTTTACTGGGTGAAGTTGATCTAAGGGAAACTGTCTGTATACCCACGCCACTTGTCCGTCTTTACCATACTCATCCATAACTTGATTCATGGTGTCGTGAAAACGTTTACAGAACGGACACTCGAAATCAGAGTATTCAACAATTTTAACTGGTGCGTCTGGATTACCTCGAACATGGTCCGCACTCGTTATGGGATTAACACTATCGGTTGATCCAGTTGGTTGGGGTACAGCTTGTGTTGGCTGTGTATTTGAAGCTACGTTTGATGTACTTCCACCTCCTCCAAAGAATACGGCGCCTGCTATTAATCCTCCCGCAAGTACAATAGCGAGGGGAATCATGAAACTATTTGGTTTTGGTTGTATTTCGTTCATAAGTAAGTAATTAATTTTTTAAAGTTGTTAATACAAAAATGCCGACCGTTGACTACGCCGGCATTTAAAAATATAAAAACAGACGTAGATCAACCGCTCGCTTTTACAGTATCGTATATCTGCGAATGAATAATACCTTTACGAAAGGCCTCCTGCATTTGATTTGTTACGGTATGTATCTGTTTAGGCACAAATGTCACCAAGCTCTCAGGAGGATCAAGCGCATAAAACCTTCCTTTCCACAAAAGGTTTTGTGTAAATACACTTAATGCAACAAGTATTAGTAATGACCCTATTAGTACGAGAGATTCTTTGGAGGATAAATTAGACACAGTAGATGTAAATGTGCTGCATTCCGATGCTTCAGATCCGAAAAAACCACCGTGGTTATCCAAAGAAAGTTGTCCACAGGAAAAAACCGCCACAAAAAGCAGTATCAGTAAGCCAAATATAGCTGTTTTTTTGTTAAAGAATAATTTCATAAATGGGTTATTTGGATATTATAACCAAAACAAAAACTTGTATCAATTGACGTCCTTTTTAGCGTGCTGAATGATTTCAAGATTACAACTGTGGTGTTCTTTACACCATACTTCGCATTTCTCCGCCCATTCCTTATCTTCATAAATAAGCCCGCATTCCTCACATTGGTACATAATATTGTCATCGTTATTTATTTCTTTCATACGGTTTCCAAATTAATTCTTTTAAGCGTTAGTGCATTAATAACCACAATGACTGTTGAAAGACTCATAAGAAGCGCTCCAATTTCTGGCCGCAAGAAGAACCCCCAGAATGCAAATGCGCCGGCGGCTGCAGGGATAGCTACTATGTTGTATCCAAGTGCCCAAACTAGATTCTGGATCATCTTGGTATACACAGCACGCGAGAGCTTTAGGAGTCGTACTATATCAAGCGGGTTGTTTCTTGTAAGAACAACATCTCCTGCTTCAACGGCAACATCGGTTCCTGCGCCGATAGCAATTCCTGCATCTGCTTGAGTAAGTGCAGGTGCGTCGTTGACGCCGTCGCCAATCATAAGAACGACATTTCCTTTTTCTTGAAGCTCTTTAATGTGTGTATATTTGTCTTCTGGAAGCACCTCTGCAAAGAAGGTGTCTATGCCAAGCTCTTGCGCCACACCTTGGGCCACTTTTTTGTTATCCCCCGTAAGCATAGCCACTTTTACACCAAGAGCGTGTAAATTCTTTACCGCTTCGTACGATTCCGGCTTTATGCTGTCTGCGAGTGCAATAAGTCCGATAATTTGCTTATCGTCCGCAATATAGACAACCGTTTCTCCTCGGTCTGCAAGCTTGTGCGCTCGCTTCTCCGTATCTTCATCAGATACACCTAAGTCGTGCATAAGGGCGCGGTTTCCGACGGCGTACGTCTTTCCTTCAATTACCGCCGTAATGCCTTTTCCGGCAAAGTTCTTAACTCCCTTTGCTTCTTTGTTTTTTATACTACGCGCTTTTGCATACTGAACTATCGCTTGTCCGATAATATGTGAAGAGTGTTTTTCTATCGACGCGGCAATGGCAACAACTTCATCAGCCGAGAGATCGACAACAGGAATCGCATCTCTTACTCCGAATTCTCCCTTTGTAAGCGTTCCTGTTTTATCAAATACAACATAGTCCGCTTTTTTGATAACTTCTATCTTTGCAAGGTTTTTGATGAATACACCGTTTTTCACCGCAAGTGAAGTTGTAATGGTTGTTACTGTTGGGATTGCAAGCCCAAGCGCATGCGGACACGCTATAACCAATACTGTGATTGCGAGAGTAATTGCAAATACAAACGGTTCACCTAAGAACACAGACCACACCAGAATAGTGATAAGTGCGGTAATTCCGGCAACAAACGTAAGAATGGCAGACGCCTTATCTGCAATTCTCTGAGAACGAGGTTTCGTCCCTTGCGCCTCCGCGATGAGCTTTTGTATCTGCCCAATTGTTGAATGTTCTCCGACACGAGAAAGCTGTATGGTTAGAGATCCGTCTAAACAAATCGATCCTGCAACCACATCGGACCCCTTCTTTTTCTCAATTGGTTTTGACTCACCTGAAATAAGCGACTCATCTACATTAGCTGAACCTTCCGTAATAACACCGTCAGCGGGAATTTTTTCTCCAGGTTTTACAAGTACAACATCATTTTCTTTAAGATCAGTAATGTCTACTTCTTCCTCTCGGCCAGCAATTAATTTATGTGCTTTTTTAGGCAGAAGTTTTGCAACTTCTTGAAGCGCGTTTCCTGCGGCGGAACTTGATCGTGCCTCTAAGTAGTGCCCAAATAAAAGCACCCAAACAAGTGTCGATATTTCAAGATAGAACTCTACCTCGAGCGCAGCGATGAATGTAGATGCCACAGAAAATAGATAACCTGCACCAACCGCAAGACTCACCAATGTCATCATTCCGTACTTGCGCGCCTTTATCTCATGTGATGCGTGCTGAAAAAACACCAATGCAAAACTGAAGATAATTGTGGCAATACCAAACCCGATCCACTTGCTAAACAGCAACATGTCGATTCCCAGAAATCCCGTTATCGCTTCGTTTGTGAATATGAGCGGAATAAGAAGGAATGTAACGATCCAGAACCTGCGCAAGAAATCCTGCGCAGATCCATGGCTCATCCCAGGACTGTGTCCCGATTTGTGATTATGCTGTTTATGATGATTAGAATGATCCATATTGTTAATTTTCATTCTTTATTACATTCCCAGAGAACGTCACCTTTATTTCTGGTGTCTCAGTAGAGTTCGTCTTTAGGAACAATTCTCGTTTTATCTTTCCAGTTCCGTTCGGACCGTGCGCAAGCGGATCAAATGTCGCGGTGAGTGTTTTTTCTTCACCGGCGGGAATAATCACCGTCTTGCCAGAACTTTCGTGCATTCCAAATTTGAGGTCTCCAATTTCTCCTTCAGTACATATACAACTTGTTACTGCTGATGTAATGCTCACATCTTCTGCCCCTTCATTTTTAAGCGTGTATGTTGTGCTAACTTTTCCGCCGAAGATATCGATGTCGCCAAAGTCATGTAGTTGTTCAACGACCGTTACCGCAGAGGCAACTTCTGCCTTTGCATTTGTAGTATCGTCGCCTGGTAAGCCGTATGAAGCAAGAATGAGCACCACCGCTAATATTATCGCTCCAATTATATATTTATTCATAACTTTATTTTTAACTTAGATAATTATTCACCTTCAATAATATCGACTTGTATCGTGATTTCTGCTTCTGGTGTGGTTGGGTCGTTGGTTGGAATAAAGACAGTCCGCTTGAAGACACCGATTGGCTCTTCATGAAAGTCTGGATCAAATATCACCGTAACTTCTGCGCTTTCACCTGGATCAATTAAAGTAGAAGAAATAGTTGCGGATGTACAACTGCAACTTGTTGTAAGATCTCCAATGGTAAGTACTTTTGTTCCGTTGTTCTTTACAGTGAATATTTCTTGTACGGTGCCACCATATTGCGGAATAACGCCAAAGTCGTGGAAACCACGGTCGAGGGTTATGCGAGGCCCATCCTTCGACATATTCGTATCATTCTCATTCATCATCATGTGTGACCCTGTGTATGGTCCCATTTCGGTGAATGGGTAGTTGTCTTCTTCCCAATGGATCATACCGCCACTAACACTTTTGATATTTGTGTAGCCGAGAGATTTCATGATGTCGTATGCTGTCTTGCTTCGTGCACCGCTTCGGCAGTAGATAATGATCTCTTTATCTTTTGCACCTTCTCCAAGACCGATACTCGCAAGAGACTTCGCTGACAATTCCTGAACAGGAAGAAGGAGTGCGTTTTCTAGGTGGACCTCTTCATATTCTTCAGGTGTGCGCACATCAAGCAAAATAATATCTTCTTTGTTTTTTATTTTATCTGCTACGTCTCCTGGATAAATTTCGTAACTCTCTACCATTTCGTCTTCATGATGTTCTTGGTCCATCATAGCTGTTCTGTTTGTATCTATTGTAAAAAAGTAGCCAACTCCAATGATTGCAAGAATGCCGATGAGTATAAGTACGATAGTGTTTGTATTCATAATTATTTTTTCTTTGATAGTTTATACACTGATAAAATTTCATCTGTGGCAATCTTGTGTTTTCCGCTTTTCATCTGCTCAACCACGTGTGTGGATAAGTGGTTTTCAAGCATAACGTCCTCAACCGATGAAAGCGCCTGACGAACTGCGGATGTTTGAGTAATAATATCTACACAATATTCCTCACTATCAATCATCTTCTGTAGACCTTTAATCTGTCCTTCAATTATTTTGAGCCTGCGTGTGAGTTTCTTCTTGACCTCCTTTTTCATATAATGATATAATACCCCATAGGGGTATTAGAAGTCAATCCTTATTGTGGATTGGTCGGCCACAAAGCACTAACAAATACAACAAACTATGAAAAACATTTTACTCGTATCGTTTCTTGCACTCGTTATGATGCCGGTTACCGTAAGTGCTCATACTAGTGATACAACAACCTCGGGAGAACCGGGATTCATGATGATGCAACAAGTTGAAGATCAAGCATTGGGCGACCAGCTCCACGAAGAAATGGAAGACTTGATGATTAAAATGATGTCGGGAGATCTTTCGCAAAGTCAAACTGATCGCATGGTCGAGCTTATGGACCAGTACCCAGGACCCGGCTCCATGATGATGGGGCGTATGATGGGTATGGGAACATTTGGGTCTGGGTTTAACAGCTTTAATAACAATTCTATGATGGGATATGGATTCAGTGGGTTCGGTGGAGGAATCTTCATGACCCTCTTTTGGATCCTTGTGGTTGTGGGTATTGTTGCATTGGTGAAATATGCAATGGGTAATACAACCAAGTCAGTGGGTGAAAAAAATGCCCTTGATATCTTGAAAGAACGTTACGCTAAAGGAGAAATAGACAAGAATGAATTTGAGGCAAAGAAAAAAGATTTGCAATAGCAATTTATTAACTAATTACCACGCAGTATGAAAACACTAAATACACTCGCTCTTGGGTACGCAGGAGCAATTATCTCGGCAACATTCATGTTGTTACTCGGCATTCTTGGCAACCTAGGCATTTACGAAGGGGCTGTTGCAATGATGTCCGAATGGCACATATTCTTCTCTCTATCAATCGGAGGAATTATAGGCGGCATGGTTGAGGCGGCAATTATAAGCTTTGTCATTCTGTATGCGTTTGCAATCGTATACAATTGGCTCGTAACAAGGAAAGAAAAATAATATGCAATACGGATACGGCAAAAAAGTTAGTCTTCCTTTTGCGGAAGCAGTGAAAGTAGTAAAAGAAACACTCACTAAAGAGGGGTTTGGTGTGCTTACCGAAATTGACGTTAAGGCGACAATGAAAAAGAAACTTGATGTGGATTATGATAACTACATAATTCTCGGTGCATGTAACCCTCAGTTTGCCCACAAAGCACTTCAGGTTGAGAAAGAAATCGGACTCCTTTTACCCTGCAACGTCATCGTGTACGAAGATAGTGGCGAGGTGTATGTTTCTGCGATAGTACCTTCTGTAGCTATGAACATGGTAGAAAATGAAGATTTAGCGTCTATTGCCAGCGAGGTCGAAAAGAAGCTCGTGTCAGTAATTAGTGCAGTTTAAAAACTAACGCAACATTCTGGACTGAGCCCTCGCCCCGTTTTCCGCCCATTCAATTTTAAAAAAATCCCCCCCGCGAAAAAAGAAAAATCATGGAGAGCGGAAACGGGGCGAGGGCGGACGCGCCGACCAGCGGGAGGCGCGGGGCGGCGTTTGAGAGTCACCACGGACTCCAATGCGTACGAGAGAGTATCGCATCACCACGCGCGTGGCGCGTGGCAGGTCATTCGAGATTGTTGGCAAAATAGGTTCTGGCGGTGTTTAATAGAGACACCAAAATCAAACTCAACGGCTTTTTTGTGGCCGAAATACGCGCGGCGCGAAGCGCCGCGTAGGGGGGAATGGGGTTTCCGCGCGCTTCGCGCGCGTGAAGTGAGAGGTTCAATCCGAAAATTTTTTGGAGGGAGGATTTT
>CAZRAG010000032.1:0-11257 GCA_964598125.1 uncultured Pseudomonadales bacterium | reverse complement strand
CACGCATCACCTGCCACGGTACCGGAGTGGTCTAACGGCCAGGTCTGCAAAACCTCGGATTCGCGGGTTCAAATCCCGCCCGTGGCTCTCATGAAAAAGGCTGCACAAATAGTGCAGCCTTTTTCATGAGAACTGCGGTGGAGAAGCGAACCTGTTTTCGGGTTTGCCGGCGAGCTGGGCGACAGCCATATTTGTGGCGGCGACCAGCCTGCCTAATGCCGCCAGCGTAACGGAGTGAGCGGCGGCCAAATCCCGCCCAAGATAAAAAGTCTCGGAAAACGAAAAGGAGCAGCCTTTGCAGACTGCTCCTCGGATACAACGTGCCATATTACTTGGCTACTCGGCGGCCAGATACGCGACAGTGAAAACGTCGCGGTACTGGATGACGACCTGTGGATCGGAGCATGGCTGGATGCTTATCCAGACCAAGGGCTCCTCGTTGATCCCCATCCCGCCACGCCCGGGCTGACAGTCGGAAGACCACCAAAAACTCAGCTCCACGCTACCTTGGAGATAGAGGGTTTTTGCTTCCTCATCCCAGTGGGCGCTCGTGGCGTTGGCACCATTGATGATCTGACTGCCGAACCTGATGTTATTAGATCCGTACACCAGGATCTGCGCCAGGGCGTATTCAGGCACGTAGTCCAGTTCCTCTTCGTTCATGAAATACTGGACGAACTCGCGCAGCAATTCCGCGGCAGGTGACATTTCCTCATGGAGAGGATCTGCACCCCAGACAACGCCCTGTTCCCAGTCAAGCTCAACTTCTTCTCCCGCCATCAGGCGTTCGAAGTCAGTCTGCTCATCATCCTGGGCAAGAGCGGGTGTTGCGAGAACAAACACGATCAGGAAAATCACAAGCATGCGCCACATAAAACACCTCCGTGTTAGCGCTAAGGAAATTGATGGTTTACTGAGCCTTGCAGCCCAGTCTCCAGTCGGATGTGACTGGGAGTGTATGATCAAACTTCAATCACACAGTTCCAGTCACATTTTTTGAGTACTATTCCGTTGTACATGAGCGAGTAAAATTCATTGGTTTAGCGGCAATCGCCAACAATGAGCTTTACACATCGAGCGAATATAACAAAAAGTGTCTTGAAATCAATAATTTCTAAAAATAAATCATTAACGATTCTTTGCAAATCCTGTCATCAAATCCAACCATTCTCCTCTGGTAACAACCTAACACTTGCAAAAAATTAGCAGTCTCGCTATATTAGCGCTAAACACGTTCAAGTTAAAAAAAGTTTCAAGGAGGATGTCTATGTCTACGCTGAAAATCAGCGATATTAAACCCCTGGCTGGTTACGTGGTGGTTGAGCCCATGGAAGCCCAACGTCAAACCGCTTCAGGAATTTATCTCTCTCAAGCAAACGAAGAAAAACCGCAAATGGGTTCTGTGGTGGCAATTTCTCCAAGTTATACCAATGAAAAGGGTATGGAAGTGAAATGTCCGGTTAAGGTTGGTGACAAAGTCCTCCATAGTAAGTGGGGTGGCAATGAAGTCAAAATTGGTGACCAAGAAGTCAAGATCATGAAGTACGAAGATCTCATGGCTATTATTAAATAAAAGATTGATATAAGGAGAAATATGGCTGCAAAACAAATTGTTTTTGATCACACTGCTCGACAAAAATTACAATCAGGTGTTAACAAACTCGCCGATGCGGTCGTGGCTACCTACGGTCCACGTGCCAGCAACGTGGCGGTTGATAAATCCTATGGCCCTCCCGCTGTTCTTCATGACGGCGTTTCGGTGGCCAAGGAAGTTACTCTTGAGGATCCCCTTGAGAACATGGGTGCCCAGCTTGTCAAAGAAGCCGCTTCTAAGACCAACGATACCGCTGGTGACGGCACCACCACCGCTACCTTATTAGCTCAACAGTTAGTAGTGAAAGGTATGCGCAACATTACTGCTGGTGCGAACTCGATCATGCTTCGCAAGGGTATGGATCGAGCCGTGGCCGAAGTGCTCAAAGAACTCGAAAAAATGGCTACCCCTGTTAAACAAGAAGAATGGGTTAAGGTTGCCACGATTTCTGCCCAAGATGAAGTGATTGGTGCCAAGATTGCCGAAGCCATTACATTGGTGGGCAGTGACGGCATTGTCGAGGTCGAAGAAGGCCGCACCATGGATATCACCATCGAGCACGCCGAAGGTATGGAATTTGATAAAGGCTACGCCTCTCCTTACTTTGTGACCGATACCGACCACATGGAAGCGCAGATCAAGGAAGCCTACATTCTCATTACCGATCAAAAAATCAGCAATCTGCAAGAAATGCTGCCTTTCCTCGAGAAATTCATGAAGGTCAGTAAAAATCTCGTCATCATTGCTGATGATGTTGAAAATGAAGCGTTGGCCACATTGGTGCTGAACAAGCTCCGCGGTGTGTTCAATATTCTCATTGTTAAGGCCCCTGGCTTTGGTGATCGCCGCAAGGCCATGCTCCAAGATATTGCAGTTTTAACCGGTGGAACCGTGATCAGTGCCGACATTGGCCGTAAGCTCAGTGATATTGAGGTTGAAGACTTGGGTCAGGCAGATACCGTTGTCTCCACGAAGGATCGCACCCGAATTATTGGTGGTGCTGGTTCTAAGGCTGATATTGACGCCCGCATCGCGCAAATCGAGACTCAAATTGAGGATGCTACCTCTGAGTTTGATATTGAAAAGCTCCAAGAGCGAAAAGCGAAACTGAGTTCTGGTGTTGCCGTGATTAAAGTCGGTGCCGCCACGGAAGTAGCGCTCAAGGAACTTCAGGAGCGAGTTAAGGATGCGAAGGAAGCCACCAAGGCCGCCATTGAAGAGGGAGTTATCCCTGGTGGTGGTATTGCTTTCCTCCATGCCAGTAAGGTGCTCGACAAATTGACTGCCGATGATCCAGACGAAAAAGCTGGTATCCGTTTGGTCAAAGATGCCCTGCAAATGCCCGTTCGCGTTCTTGCCGAAAACTCTGGTGAGGACGGTGGCTGGATTGCTGGCAAGATTGCTGAGTCCAAGAAAGCCAACTATGGCTTTAATGCCATGACGCTCGAGTTTGGTGACATGCTCGCTATGGGTGTGATCGATCCTAAAAAGGTTGCCAAGTATGCGCTCATTAACGCGGCTTCGGTGGCCGGCGGAATCCTCACCACTCGAGTGCTGATCACCGACGTGAAGGAAGACAAGCCAGCTGCACCTGCCATGCCTGACATGGGCGGTATGGGTGGCATGATGTAGTCTTTCACGTATCTACGTTTGTAAGAGAAGGCCGGGGAAACCCGGCTTTTTCTTTGGGCTTTCTTCTGGTATCAAAAGGGGAAAAGGTGTGTGTACAATAACAAGATCAAGCTGGAATTGTTTTAGTTTGTCAGGTAATAAAACGAAACAAAATCAGCACCAGTGTAGAAAAAATTGAGAACAGAGAAAAGAAAGAGGGCGCATGGAACTTGCTTCAGGATTACGAGGACTCTTTGGAAGAAGAGATGAGACGAAAAAGCAGGCAGATAGACAGGCAGAGTTAGAGGCTCATAAAGCCCAACTTGAAAAATCTATCTCTGTTGCTCAAGGAGTTGGGGGAGATGTTGATAGTCTCAAAGCACGACTTCAAGTTGTTCAAGATGAGCTTGATGGCAAAGCTCCAGAAAAGGATCAGCAAGATGCAGAGAAGCGCGGAGCTCTGAAAAAGATTCGCTCCGCTATCCGAACAGGTTTCCGTCAATTCGGCAGGCTTCCAGGGTTAGCCAAAGCTGTTGTTCAAAAGCCTCTTGAAGGTGCGAAGTGGGTGCGGGATGCAGCAAAAGAGCGAATTTCACCCGAACCAGAACAACAAGCCCTTAATCTTGTGAAGTCGATTAATGGTGCGATGAAAAAACTGGAAACAGATATTGATGCGTATCTCAATGAGCTGAATGGAAAGCTACAAGGACAGTACAGGCTTGAGGAAGGTGGGACTGCTACTTACCAGTCAGAGCGCCAGCAGCTCCTTCAAGCTATACAAGATGCTGAAAAACTAAAACAGGATTTTGTTGATACGAAAGCCGGCATTAGCGAAGATATTCATAGTTTTTTTGGTCCTGATGATGAGAATCCCAAGCTTGTCGAAGGCAAGAATCCGGATGCTTTTATTAAGTATGCCAAGATAGTGCTCTCTGATCTTCTCCAAAAAACCCAGATTTCCCTTAACCAAGCTCGCGGAATTGGTCTCAGCTTGAGAGAGAGAGCCGCCGTCGGTAAAGAAGGTCTTGTGGATGCGGCTGCGGGAGCGAAGGATAAGGTTGGGGAAATTGCCCATGGTGTCAAAGAAAGACTCCACCACACCACGACACCAGAAGAAATGATCCAGAAGTTTGACGCTGCTTATGAAGCTAATCGAGCAGATATTCTTGAGGCAAATCAAGCTCTTGAAGCTTTGGCCGCCACCGTTGACGATCCAGCCGAAAAGAAGGAAATTGAAAAACAGGTTAAGGCCAATAAAAAAGTTTTGCGCCAGTTGTCTGCCAGGAAAAGTGCCAATACCACTCATAAAAGGAATATGCTCAATTTGGGTGAAGGCGGGGATCCAGCAGAGGTTACAGATGAGCAGAAAGCTGAGTTTGTAAAAGAGACAAAGAGGTTACTTAAAGAAATTTCAAAATTGACCTACCTTAGCCCTGATGGTGAAGAGATTTTGCTCGCACTTGAGGTTGGGGATGAGACGAATCAAGATGAAAAAACACCTGGTAGGGCACGAAGACTTGGAAGATGGCTGAAGCGCACTGGTGAATCCTTTGTTGATGGAGGTGTACTCCGTATTAAAGAAACGGGTCGCCTGTTGAAAGAAGACGATCGATTCCGTGATTCAGCGATTATCACTGGAGCTGGAGCTGCCGTTCGCATTGCTGCTGGTCCAATGGCGGTCTTGCCAACCATGGCTGTGGGTGGTGGTTTCCGAGTGGCTAAAGATGTTTGGGACACCAAGCATGCTCTCGCAGATGGCACTCTTGAAGGCGATGTTAAAGACCAGCTTGCCATTCGTACGAATAGAGAATCATTAGTAGCTGATGATGCTGTCGAAGCGAGCGGTTGGTTGCATCGACTTCAAAAACTCGGGCGTCTCGGTGTTGATTTCTTCATGCTTGCTGAGAATTTGGGTTACAAGCTCATAGTTGCGGTCGATAAGAAGAAAGCCCGTGTTTCGAAGGCGGTTGACGCCATGAAACCAAAGGCAGAGGAGGGACACGAAGCACTTCCACTGAATCAAGATATGGTTGAGCAGTGGGTAGTGAACCTCTTAGACACTTTGCGCGATCCTGCCATTCCAGATGGAGAACCTGTTTACATCGATGAAGACGAAAAGCAGAAACAAGCCCGCAAAGTTGGGCAGCAAATTGGCGAACTTCTGCAGAATGTTAGGGAGCTTGTATATCTTGGTGATGCCGCTCCAGAAGCCTTTTTGGCTGATAACGCCTTGATTCAAAAAGCCGAGGGTGCACTTCGTATTCGCCAATACGACAAGGCAAACGTCGAACCAGCCGTGCTAGAGATGCTGCTTCAGGTGCTAGCCGCCAAACAAGCAGAGATTATGGCTGCTGTTGCTGTTGATGAAAAAGCCCGCAAAAAACTTGAAGGTTTCTTCGCTGAGAATTTCGATTTAAATTACGCGAAGAAACTCAAGGTAGAGTTGCTTGGGGCAGATATGGTTGGGTACGCCTTGAAATTAGGTGGCCGTGACGTAATCGCTCCAGTTATAGAATCAGTGAAAAAAGTGGGAAGTGGTATTCGCCATCTTCTTTTAGGTGATAAGCAGGAAGCTAAGGTTATTCTTACTTCCGTTGCTCGCAAGACTGGCACGGAGGATTTAGCTGAGATGCGAACAGCTGATCCGACCGGTATTTATCATCTCCCTGAAGCTCCGGCACCTGAAATGGCAACAGCTGATCCAACGGGTGTTTATCATGTTCGAGAGCTCACACCACAGGAACTCCTGGATAGAACTCCTGCCGAGAGCCTTCAAGCAGCGGATGCTATGCCACATCCAGAGAATCTCCGACCTGATGTTGCTTCGTCAAATCCAGAAATTCGTGTTACCGCAAACCCGGATGACAACTTCAATCTTTTTGAGCCAGTGGCCAATGATGGCGATGTTGATCCAGCGGTAGATACAGATGTCCCTGGATACTCCTCGACAGCAAATGAAGTTCTTGGATATCCAACTGAGTCACATTTCTATGCTGACGTTTCTAGCAAGGTTCTTGGTGATCATTGGAACGAACTTCCTGATACTTTCCGAGAAGGAGCCGCTGCCAATTTAGTTGCAAATATTAGCAGTCAAGTACCTGGAAGATGGTTAACAGAAAGTGAAGCTTCGGAAATTCTTGGAAAGTACTATGAACTTTATAGCCAAGGTAAGACAGAAGATCCACTCTATATAGCTCTTGAGAATCTTCGCAATGGAGTAAATGTTTCTGAAAACTTCAAGATTGTGCAACCAATGCTTGGGGTAGGACTTGAACAAACCCAATAATAAGGACGAAAACACGAAAGGAAAAACCTGCCTATGGATAACCAAATACCCTTTGAACAACTCGACATCTTTACGGTGCTCGGTGTTGCTCAAGATGACCCCGATCGAGAAGCCTTCCTCCAGCAAATGGAAGAAGCCATCTGGGAAGAAATTGTCGAAAACGAACTCGCCGATAAAATGGGTGAGGCTGAGTTGGCTCAGCTTGAGACTATTCTCAATGATGAGGCCACTTCGGTCGATGACAAACGCGAGCAACTTTTTGGCATGCTTGTGGGGAAAGTCCCCAATTTCGAAATCGTGGTGCGTGAATACACCATGGCGGCCAAGCGGGACTTGTTGCTTGAGCGACTTGAGGGAACCAAAGAGTTCTACGGTACTACTCAACCCAATGCGGACAAGCTCTCGCAAGTCGAACGCGCTGGCCAGCTTTATGAGGCGGGTGAGTTTTCTGCCTGCGCGGCTGCTTTGAACGCGATTCAGGGCTAAACCGTTTGAATATAAAAAAAGCCGCTCTCGAAGGAGGGCGGCTTTTTGGTGGTTTGTAAGTCTCACATTTGCCTTATAGGCCGCATCTTGCAAAACTTCCCCATTCCACGTACAATACCAGTTCATCGCTGCGAGGATGTTTCTGGTGAAACGCCAATTAATCTGAAAAATACGTATTTTCCCCCGCCGCAGCAGTGGGGAAGGCGTATTTTTGAGTTTGATTGGTGCCAACAGAGGAGACTGATTCTTCCAGAGTGACAGCTAGGTAGAAAAAGGAAAAAGGAAGCACCCGTATATGGCGAAATCAAGCCCACGACAGTATTGGGGAAAGACAGATGTCACCCTCCCTTCAATCGATCTGACTGAAGTTCAAAAACAGTCTTATGATCAATTTCTCTCACAAGGCGTCCAAGACGCATTTTCTGAAATTAATGATAACGGTGGAATTGTTGATTTCACCGGTAAAAACTGGAAACTTGAATTCGGCAATCATCACTTAGATGCCGCCAAAATTACCCCTGACGAAGCCCGTACCAAAGGCTTAACCTACGACGCTCCCCTTCGCGTGAAAGTCACCCTCACCAACCTGCGCACCGGCGAAACCGTTGTTCAGGAAGTTTTCATGGGTGATATTCCCTTAATGACCGAAGCCGGCACGTTTGTTATTAATGGTGTCGACCGCGCCGTGGTCAACCAGTTGGTTCGTTCCCCTGGTATTTCCTTTGCCGGAGAAGAAGATCCTCGAACTGGCCGCATGCTCTACCGAGCAGAACTGCGCCCAATGCGTGGTTCATGGCTTGAAGTTTCCGTTGGTCGACGTGACGTGATTACGGTCAAGATTGACCGCAATCGCAAACTCGCCGGAACCGTTTTACTTCGCGCTCTTGGTTACGAGAGTGACGAAAAAATTCTTGATTTATTTGCCGATACCGATGTCAACGAAGATATTCGCTACATTCAAAATACTATTGAAAAAGATCCCACCAAGACCCAGAGTGAAGCGCTCATCGAGCTCTACGAAAAACTCCGCCCTGGTGAGCCAGCTACCCTCGAAGGTGCCAAGGCTTTGCTTGAGGATCTCTTCTTCAATCCTCGCCGCTATGATCTTAGTCGCGTTGGCCGTTACAAGCTCAACCGCCGACTTGGTCTGAGTGTTCCCAACGAAGGTCGTGCCCATGTCCTCACCAAGGAAGATATCATTGCCGCCTTTAAATACCTGATCGACCTTCAAAATGGTAAAGGCTATGTTGATGACATTGATCACCTCAGTAATCGCCGTGTTCGCCGTGTTGGTGAGCTGGTAGAAACCGTCGCTTTCCGTGTTGGTTTGCTCCGACTTGAGCGCTCGATCCGCGAGAAAATGTCTCTCACCAAAACCGGTGAAGAGCTTTCTCCTTCTTCCCTCATCAATGCTCGTCCACTGATCGCTACTATTTCCGAATTCTTCCGCCGCAACCGTTTGTCCACCATTCTTGACCAGACTAACCCTCTGGCTGAGGTGGATAACCTGCGCCGTTTATCCGTGATGGGTACCGGAGGTGTGACTCGTGAGCGCGCCAGTTTCTCGATGCGTGACATTAACGCTTCTCAATACTCTCGTATTGACCCGGTCCGTTCTCCTGAAGGTCCCAACATTGGTTTGGTTACCTATTTGGCTCTCTACACCAAGGTTAACGATTACGGCTTTTTAGAAGCTCCTTACCGAGTAGTTGAAAAAGTCGAGACCAAAGATGGTGTCAAGATGCGTGTCAGTGATGAGATCGTGTATCTCCAGGCTGATGACGAGCAAGACAAGTTTATTACTCATGCCGAAATTGAAATCGACAAAGACGGCTTTATTGTTCAAGATTGGGTCCCTCTGCGCCACAACAACGAATTCATCGAAGGTCCTGCCACCAATGTGCAGTACATTGATGTTGTTCCTCGTCAGGTGGTCGGTACCTCTGCCTCTCTTATTCCGTTTATCTCTCATGACGAGGCCAACCGTGCTTTGATGGGTTCTCACATGCAGTGTCAGGCCGTTCCTCTGGTTCGTCCCACCGCTCCTATTATTGGAACCGGTATGGAAAGTGAAATTGCTCGAGCCATGGGTCACACCGTGTACGCCAAGTACGCTGGTGTGGTTGAGTTTGTCGACGCCGACAAAATTATGCTCAAACTGGCTGGCAAAGATCTCGATAAAGCCAAGAAAGACATGGCCTATCACCAAGGTGAGAACGTTGATCTTAAGGGAGATATTCTTTCCTATCGTATTCGCAAGTTTGTTCGCACTTCACAAAGCACCTGTTACTCACAATCTCCGGTTGTCAAACAGGGTGACAAAGTGAAGGTCGGCGACCTGCTGATTGATGGTCCTTCTACCGATGACGGTGAGCTCGCTCTTGGCCAGAACTTGGTCATTGCCTACGCGTCCTTCGATGGTCTTGGTTACGAAGATGCCATTATTATTTCTGACCGTTTAGTGAAAGATGACTCTCTCAGTTCTATTTACATTAGTGAATACGAGACCGAAGTCATGGACACCAAGCTTGGTCCAGAAGAACTTACTCGTGATATTCCCAACGTGAGTGAAGTCGAACTGCGCAACCTTGATGAAGAGGGTGTTGTCGCCGTGGGGAGTCAGGTGCAAGCCGGTGACATCCTGGTGGGTAAGATTGCCCCTAAGGGTGAAACCGAGCTCAGCTCAGAAGAGCGCTTACTCCGAGCCATCTTTGGTGAAAAGGCTCGTGAAGTGAAAGATACTTCTCTGCGCATGCCCAACGGTGAGAGTGGAACCGTGATTGACGTGATCGTTCTTGACCGCGATAAGGGTGATGAGCTCGAAACCGGTGTCAACAAGCGCGTCATTGTTCGCGTTGCTCAGCTCCGTAAAATCATGATTGGTGATAAGCTCGCCGGTCGTCACGGAAACAAAGGTGTTATTTCCAAGGTCGTGCCTGTTGAAGACATGCCCCACATGGAAGACGGTACTCCGGTCGATATCATCATTTCGCCACTGTCTGTTTTGGCTCGTATGAACATGGGTCAGCTTCTTGAAGCTCACCTGGGTTGGGCCGCTCAGGCACTCGGTTACGAAGTTGCTGTTCCGGTTTTTGAGGAAAGTAAAGAAGAGCGTATCTGGGAAGAACTTGAGAGAGCTGGCTTACCACAATCTGGTAAGGCTCAACTATTCGATGGTCGTACCGGTGAAGCGTATGCCGAAAAAACCGTGGTTGGTATTGGTTACATTCTCAAGCTGGTTCACATGGTTGAGGACAAGACCCATGCTCGTTCCACTGGTCCTTACTCCCTAGTTACCCAGCAGCCACTTGGTGGTCGCGCTCAAATGGGTGGACAGCGTTTGGGAGAAATGGAAGTTTGGGCTCTCCAAGCACATAAGGCTGCTCATACTCTCCAGGAAATGTTGACCATTAAATCTGACGACGTTGTTGGTCGGGCCAAGGCTTTCGAAGCGATTGTTTCGGATGATGTTATCCCAGAAGCTTCGGTGCCTGAATCCTTCCGCGTATTGGTCCGAGAACTGAACGCTCTCGGTCTCAATATCGAAATGGTTGAAGCCACCGTCCAGGAAGAAGTAGCCGAGCCGGTCGTTGCTGTCCCAAGTGATGATGACGATGATGCCTACGTGCTCGACGATACTGATGACACGACCGATGATCAAACCGATGATACCGATGACAACGAGGGTCTTCTTGAAGAAGAGACTGAATTTGTTGACGCGGCGCAGGAAGAGGGGGAGGAGAACTAATATGGAACAAGCATTCGATCTACAAGCCAAAAATCTCAAGAGTGAAGAGCGAATCATCGACTTTGAGTCTCTGCGTGTTTCTTTGGCCTCTCCAGAGGAGATCAAAGAGTGGTCCTATGGTGAAGTCGTCAAGGCAGAAACCATCAACTACCGTACCCAGAAAACCGAAAAAGGTGGTTTGTTTGCCGAAGAAATCTTTGGACCCACCCGCGACTGGCAGTGTTTTTGTGGCAAGTACAAAGGGTACCGCTACAAGGGTATTGTTTGTGACAAGTGTAGTACTGAGATCACTCAAAGTCGCGTTCGTCGCGAACGACTTGGTCACATTGAGTTAGCCGTGCCAGTTGTTCACATCTGGTACTTTAAAGGTGCTCCATCTGCTCTGTCATTACTTCTGGATATCAGTCCTCGTAATCTCAGTTCGATTATTTACTTCAGTAAATATATTGTTCTGGGTGTCGATGATGATGAAAAGCAAGTTATTCTTGAGCAACTCGAGAGTGACCGTGACGCTGCCAAAGAGCAGCTCGAA
>CAZRAG010000031.1:0-14312 GCA_964598125.1 uncultured Pseudomonadales bacterium | reverse complement strand
TCTTCAATGGTTACTGCACTAAAAAATAAAATAGATGAGAACATCAATAAAAACATGAGCACGCTTGAACCTCAATTAGTCTGGTCTTCCGTTTTAAAAGAACTTTCTAAAGCCATGTCTTCGTCAAGTTTTTCTACTTGGGTGAAGCCACTGAAACTGAGCAGCATTGAACCGGTTGGTGAAAGCCACGCGATTGTGCACCTCGGCGCTGCCAGTCCCTATGTTGCCCAGCAAGCCGAAATGCGCTGTTATGTCCAACTCAAGCAGATTATTGATCGGGAAACGGGTCGGCAGTGCGACCTCGTCTTTCAAGATGCAGCCGCCACAGAAAATGATAACTCTGATCCCCATGATCTTTTCGCTGACCATGAAGAACCAGAATCCACTTCTCAAGCAACTTCACAAAACTCACCTTCACCGTCTCTCCCAAGTCAACAATCAGCCCTTTCGCCATCACCCACCCCTTCTTCTCCCCTCTTTAACAATGGAGTCCCCAGATCCATATCTCACATTCCAAATAGACAACCCCCGACATCGCAAAAACCGGAAGCCCAATCATTGTTTTCTCAAGCCCAAATTCGCATGCCTACGGTCGATCGCTATAAATTGGCCGCCCAAAAGGCTCATTTGAGAGAAGACTACAACTTTGACAGCTTTGCCGTTTCTGGCTCGAACGAAATGGCCTATGCCGCCGCCAGTGCGGTTGCGAGTAATCCTGGGCAGGTATACAACCCTCTCTTTTTGTGGGGAGGTGTGGGGGTTGGCAAGACGCACCTAATGCAAGCCATTGGCAACACGGTTTTAAAAACGAACCCAGAGATACCCCTTACCTACTGCATGGGAGAAGAGTTTTTGAATGAGATTATTTCGGCCATCCGAATGAAAAAGACCATGGAGTTCAAGGAAAAATACCGTAAACTCAAGGTTTTACTTATTGATGACATTCAATTTATAGCCGGCAAAGATACCGCTCAGGAAGAATTTTTTCATACCTTTAACGCCATTACCCGTGAAGGTGGCCAGATTATTATGACTTCTGATCGTCCTCCTTACGAAATTAGCCCCCTGGAAGACCGTTTACGCAGCCGGTTTGAGGGCGGTCTGACTATCGATATTCAACAACCGACTTTTGAACTACGCACCGCGATTCTCCTTATTAAATCCCAAAAAATGGGGTTAGAACTTTCCATGAATCTTGCCCAGATGGTGGCGGCCGAGGTAGAAAGCACACGCAAACTTGAAGGGGTTATCTTCAAAATCCACAGTGCCCACCGGTTTCAAAATAAACCTCTTGATGAAAATCTCATCCGCGAAATTCTTGGAAATGAAAGTAAGCCCGTTATTTCGCGTAAAAAACTCAAGCCATCGGCCATTCTGCGAGCAGTTACTTCCCACTTTCATGTTAGTGCCAGCACTTTGCGAGGACCTTCTCGCAAAAAAGATTACGTAACAGCCCGCCATATTGCCATGTACTTGCTCAAGTCAGAACTTGATGTGCCCTACGCCGAGATTGGACATTCTTTTGGCGGGCGCGACCATACTTCCGTCATGCATGCTGTGGCAAAAATTGAGACAGAATACGAAGAAAATTCTCTTATAAATCAACATATTACGGCAATAAGATCTTCATTATCCGCAATGTAATCCACATGTTATACACAATTGTGTATAAATATGGTGGAAAAGCGGTGTAAAACTCAGGGATAACTTATCCACGTTTACACACTGACTATTACCATGAACAAAAACTATTCACCTTTTTGTCTTCTTGTACACACTCGTCCCCAAAATATTCCACCATCTGTTAGAGTAAGCTCACACACGAATAAAAATCGAATTAGTTGGCCGCGTTATTCTCAGTTCTCCACTTATTCGCACGCCTACAACTACTTCTACTAGAATATATATACGTATGAAGATAAGAGTCGACCAAAAAGCTTTTAGTGAGAAACTCAGTGAAGCCAGTCGTTTTACAGCCAGTAAGAACTCTACTCCCCTTTTAAGTGGATACTATATTCAAGCTCAAGAGAACAACCAAGTAAGTATTCGTACAAGTTCAGGAGTAGTTGTTTATGAAACTACCCTTCCCTGTGAAGTAGAAGAACCTGGACATTGTGTTGTCCCGGCCTCGCTGTTTTTATCGGTTATCAAATCTCTAGAGACAGGGACTGTTGATCTTACTCTTAAGGCAGAAAGTTTGGAAATCAAACAAAAACGATCCGTTTCCTCAATGGCTGTAATGCCAGCCGAAAGTTTTCCTGGCCTTCATCGGGAAAAACTTACCCAAAAACTCATGCTCCCCGTGAACGAGTTTGTCAAGATTGGCCAAAAAGTCATGGTTGCCGCCAGTACTGACGAAACCAAACCAGTCCTAACTTCTTTAGCTCTTGAGATGGCCCAGCCTAATGCGCTTGTTTCTACAGATGGTTTCCGGTTGTTCCGATGGTCGGTTGATCTGGCTCTTGACGAGCAAGGGGTATTCCTTCTGCCCGCCCGCTCCTTAAAAGACTTTTTTGCCATTCTCGAAAAAACACAAGAAACCACCCTTATCTGCTGGACTGACCCAGATAGACAAGAAATTCTCTTTGATTTAGGCGCCGGCGACTCTCAAAAAATCATGACCTCGTTCCAAGTGAGTTCTATCCAAGGAGAATTTCCTCCTTACCAAGCAATTATTCCTGAAAGTGTCGGCTTTTCGATCAAGATAGATCGCGAGTTGTTGTCACAACGAGTGTCTCAAGCCATGATTTTTGCCCGCGAGTTTTCCTCGATAGTAGTTTTTGAAGTTGATGCCACCGAAGAAACACCCGAGCTTGTGGTTTCCTCGCAAGCAAGTGTGAAAGGGAAAACGGAGTCGCGTTTGCCAGTGAATTCTCTCGAAGGATCACCCGTGAAGTTTGCCTGTAACGGTCGTTATGTTCTTGATTATTTAGGAGCAACCGAGGCAACTGAGGTTGTTATTTCCGGGAATGAACCACTGAAACCTGTTCTCTTTTCCAATTCCGACAATGACCAAGAGCTGTATCTAATAATGCCGTTCAAATTACAAGAATGATGGTTGAGTAATTTTTCATCAAATTTTTGAGACCTCTAAAAAAAATGGACGCATATTCTCCAGCAAAATAAGCAATTTTAATCATATCCCTGAGTAGAATCCCTTGCGCAGACCTATCGCCGTGAGGCGTGCGCAACGAGCTACATATCTTCGTAGCGTGTTCTACTCAGGGATATGATAAAATTGATCTCTTATGAAACGCACTTATCAACCTAAAAAAGCTCATCGCGCTCGTCGTCACGGGTTTTTTAGCCGAATGGTGACCAAAGCTGGCCGAGCTGTTTTGCGTCGACGCCGTCTTAAGGGTCGAAAACGACTCACCACGGTGTAATCTGTTCACTAGACTATTTCTTTTTAAGATTAACCTTAATAAATAAGGTTTTTCGGGTACAATTTGCCTATGCTTCCCAGTCTTCTTCGCTTTGATCTCCGACATTCACCCCAGTTTTTTGAACATGCCCTTTCTTTTCAAGATCGACACATTCGTTTTCTCTACCTGGAAAATAAAAAAATAACTTCTCAAACCACAGAAAACAAACTTCAAACGGCCATCATCGTTCCTAAACGTCACGGAAAGGCTACTGATCGGGTGAAAACAAAGCGATTGATCCGTGCGGCGATCAATGACCTCTCAAAAGAACTCTCCTCCGTTTTTGAGCTCCCCTACTCGGTTGTCTTGTTTGTCAAAGGAAGCCCGCAAGAATATGAGCAGTATCACCAAGAGTTGAAAAAGCTTTTTTTATTGCTGCACAAAAAATCAACACAACGGGAATAAAAAATGTTTCGAATCTATCGCTGGCTGAGAGTAGCCATTCTTGACCCCCTGCTCTTCTCCGCTTTTGGCTTTGTGAGCCAATGCAAATATGATGAGAGCTGCTCTCACTATGCGGAGCGAATGTTACAAGAGCATGCTACAATTCCGGCACTGCGAAAAATTGTGCAACGCATCTGGAGCTGCCACTCTTAATTCCTCTCCAATCGTTGATTACCGTCAGAAACCAGAGAAAGCAAATTATCAGAACAAAATCTGAGAAAGAGAGCCTGATATGAACATTATTACCGAGCCTTTGATTCAATTTCTCTACTGGCTCTATCAAATGACGGACAACCTTGGTCTAGCAATCGTTATTTTGACTCTTCTCATCCGCGGTGTTCTTCTCCCTCTTACCCTACCTGCTATCAAAAGCCAGAAAAAAATTCGTGAATTACAACCCCAACTTGATGAAATTAAGCGAAAACACAAAGACGATAAAACCGCCCTTTCTCAAGCCCAGATGGCTCTCTACAAAGAAAATAAAATCAATCCTTTAGCTGGCTGTCTCCCCTACTTGGTGCAGTTTGGGGTATTAATTGCCCTGTATCAAGTTTTGCGTGAGGTTCTTGGGAATGGTACCAGTGAACTGATTCAAAATGTAACTTTTCTGGGTTTTGATATGACTTCTCGTGATACCAGTTATATCCTTCCCCTTTTGGCTGCAGGCTTGCAACTCCTTCTCTCACTTATGATTATTCCTGGCGCTGATACTCGGAACATTGTTCCAGATGAAAGTACCTCAAAGTCAACCCAAGATCTCAATAAAAAAGAAGAAAACCTTCAAGACATGGCCACTTCCATGCAACGTCAGATGATGTTTGTCATGCCCATTATGACCGGTGTATTTGCCGCCAGCTTCCCTGCTGGACTCAGTCTTTACTGGGTAGTGACAACTGCTTTTAGTGTTGTTCAACAGTGGTTTACCACTGGGCCTGGTGGATTAGCCAAGTTTATCCCTGGCATGACTACAAAATCGGTAAATTGGCCGGCAGCGATTGCTCAAGTTCAGAGGGAAAATAATAGTTTGATTGATAAATCAATAAAAAATGGTGAAAAATCAAATAAAAAAACAAAAACAGCCGAGTCAGACTTTGCGAGTGCTTTTATGAGTATCGCTGATACAACTAAAAAAACACCGGTAAAATCAGAAAAAAAGAAAAAATCACTTCCCAAAAAGAGAAGTGGTAAAAAAACAAAATCAAAGAAATCCAAATAAGGAGAAAGTATGACCGTACAGGAGTACATCGAACAATTTTTAGAACTCACGCGCATCGAGCCAGATAAGGTGGAGATCCTCGAAGAAGAGGAGTACATTTTTGTCATGATCACTGTCCAGGAAGAGGACGCTGGCAAGTTGATCGGCAACAAAGGGGAGACCCTCCATGCCTTAGGCCAGATCATTTCCTTGAGCTTCCAAGATCAACTTGACGATAAACGAATTGTGGTTGATGTAAACGACTATAAAGGCAAGAGAGAAGAGCGGGCCACCGAAATTGGGTATGAAGTTGCCGAACGCGTTCGCCAAGAGCAACGACCCATTGACCTTCCTCCAATGGCTGCCTATGAGCGACGAGTTATTCACCAAGCTCTTTCTGAAGAAGAGGGCGTCTTTACCCGGAGTGAAGGGGAGGGGCGTAATCGCCGTTTGGTCGTCTACCCAGATAGCTATAAGATAGACGCATGAAACTCATAATTCACTCTGATGGCGGAAGTAGGGGAAACCCTGGTAACGCTGCATACGGCTTTGTTTTCCTTGATGAGACAGGTGATCCCATCTTTGAAGATGGACAATATATTGGTGTTACCACTAATAATGAGGCCGAATATCAAGGGCTTGTGGCAGCTTTAGAAACCTTGTTATCTTTTGCCCGCCTACAAGAAGTTGAGGCGCTAACCATTAAACTTGATTCAAAGTTGGTGGTTGAGCAGGTTCTTGGGAATTGGAAGATTAAGGAAGAAAGACTGAAAAACTATGTTCTTCAAGCCCGACAGCTCTTGTCTCAACTCCCATTTCCTTATCAACTGGTGCATGTCCCCCGATCAGAGAATAAATTAGCGGATGCGAAAGTGAATGAGACTCTCGATTTAAGAGGGTAATTTCTAAGAATATAAGATAATTCTAACAAAATACTATCACTTTCTTATCTAGCACGTGAAATTTACCCAAGAAAAATTTTAATTACTTGAGATAGAAAATTTGCTCATTGTTATTGTAAATCCGCTGCTGATAAACCCCTCTGCTTTACGATAAACTAATGGCATGTCTCGCCGCTTTGCGGTGCAGGTTGTTGATGATTCTGATCAAGGAAATAATCAACAACCAACACCTCCTGCCCAGCCGGTGAATCCCGTGGTGTCTACCCCGAGTCACAGTCACTCTCCAACGAGAAAATTTGTGGTGGAAACAGAAGGCGAACTTTCCAGAAGCGAACCGCTCAACTTGAGTTCTTCCTCACCAACCCAAAAGCAATCACTTTCCCCAGATATGGCTCCAAGCCAAACAACCGTTCGCATAATCTCACAACAGCCAATTTCACCACTAACTACTCCTCCAAGAACAATCATTTCTGGACCTCCAAAACCCCAAGCAGAACCTCCAGATTATCTTTCTCAACGTGAAGCAGCCTTGCAACGACTGTGGCAAGAACAACAAATTAAACAGCTACCAGAAGAACCAGAAGTAATTTCTCCAAAACAGAAAAAGGAAATAACCCAATTCCGTAAAAATGAAGATCAGGGTACACCTAAAGAATCGGCCTCAGATTTCTTAAAAAAACAATCATTGCAAAAAATTGAGTCTTTTTACCAAAAAAAACGACCAACCAGAGAACAAGTCAAAGAAAAAAAGAATAAAAGCCAAGCAAGAAGGTTCATTCAACACCATCGATACCTCATTGCTGGCAGCTTGGCAGTGGTCGTCACCTTGGGTTCAATGTGGTTTTCACTTTTGGCGGTGAAGGCAGAAATTAAGCAAACAAGCCAACAAGCTGAGTCGTTACTCCAAGATTTACAGGAGAGCAGACTGACTTCTGCCAGTGAAAGACTGGTTGTTCTTGAAGGTAAACAACAGCAGTACAAGCAGATTTACCAAGTAGTCCGACCAATTGTGAGAATGGCTCAAGGAGAAGAGAAAACCGTACACATTGACCGTCTTTTCCAGACGTCAACAAAAGGATTGGAGTTGGTGCGATCAAGTCTAAAACTCTATGCAGATCTGGACATCGGCTACCGACAGTTTGTGGGTGAGGCAGAAGGGGAGAGCGTGGAAACCTTCACTCATCTTTCTGGCCAATTTGAAACGCTTTTCACCCAACTCTCTCAGCTCCAGAGCGAGGTCCATCAGTTGGGTAATCCGTATCAGCTTCAAGTTCTAGTTGATCTTGATAAAAAAGTGTCGCGAGATTTACCAGAGTTACGTCGATCAGTTCTGGCTGCCCAGAAACTTAGTCTCATTTTCCCTGAACTCTTGGGTGAGAATCAGAGTAAAACCTATCTGGTTTTGTTCCAAAATAATGCTGAATTGCGGCCAACGGGTGGTTTTATTGGTTCTTTTGCCTTACTCACTATTAAAAACGGCAAACTTGAAGATTTCCGAGTCGAGGACGTGTATGAAGCCGATGGTCAACTTGAGGGATTTGTCACGCCTCCAGAAGAGATAGTTCAATATCTCAATGAAGCCCAGTGGTATCTGCGCGATGTAAACTGGAGCCCAGATTTTCCCACGGTGGCGGCCCGAGCCGGTTGGTTTATTGATAAATCTCTTGGCCAAAAAGTTGATGGTGTCATTGGAATTAACCTGGATGTTGCCAAAGAATTATTAAAAGTTACCGGGCCCATTGAAATCGTAGATTATGACGAAGTCGTTACTCCAGACAATCTTTACCAGCTGGCGCAAACACACTCGGAAATCAATTTTTTCCCAGGTTCCAACGGGAAAAAAGACTTTTTGAGCGCTGTTGCTTCACAAATCCTAAACAAAATTTTTTACGGAGAAACAAACAAGCTTGCTTTGGGTGAAGCTCTGTTAACCTCGGCTGAGCAGGCAAATCTTATGGCTAGTTTTTCCAATCAAGATGCGGAAGAAACCTTCGCTGATTTAGGTTGGAACGGGCAACTTCGCACTCCTGGTTGTCCAAGCCCATTTCCGGCCGAAAACTGTTTTGTTGACACAGTGATGCAGGTTGAGGCAAATGTCGGGGTAAATAAGGCCAATCAATTCGTTTCCCGCTCGATCAAACATACCAGTGAGATTCTCCAAGACCGGGTCCGGCACACGCGCACGATTAGCATTCAAAATGATTCCGTGAGTGAAGCCTGGCCAGCGGGCAAGTATAAGGTGTACCTGAGACTTTATGTTCCTCAAGGAAGCGAGCTTCGTTCTTTAAGCGTTGATGATCAGCCTGTTGATTTGAGTTCTGTGAGAACTCAAGAGGAAAATAATAAAAAAGTGTTTGGATATTATGTTGAAGTTCCCATCCGCGGTTCAAAACAAATTTCTTTTTTCTACGAGACCACCTTACCTCAAAACATGAAAACCTATGCCTTATTTGAACAAAAACAATCCGGAACCTCAGGTGATTCACTTGTTCACGTGTTTGACGTTGGTTCGCGCGAAGTCGAAGCGGTTGCACCTGAACCCAAGATTAATGGTCGCAAACTTGAGTTCTCTTCTGATCGTAAAACCCACGAGTTTTTTGGCATCCAGTTCTAACTTGGGAAAGAGGTTGTTCAAGTGATGTCGAGAGCACTTGAGTAGGGGGGACTCCTTTAAGGCCATTGAGCCAAAGCCAACACTGATTCCTTTTGAGAAAGAGATTTTTTCATCATCTTTTGCCATACGGCTTCGGTCACAAACGGCATGAAAGGATGAAGAAGCTTGAGAATGGTCAAATAAACGTGTTTGACCACCGCTAAATAAACAGCTTTATCCTGTCGCCCCTTGTTATTTTCCAGATATGTATTGGCAAACTCATTCCATACAAAGTCGTAAAGGCCAAGGGCGGCATCGCTAAAACGGAAGGCCTCAAGCTTAGTCGTAACGAGATCCGTGACTTTGGTCAGCCCCTCTAAAATGGCGGTATCGTCAGGGGTTAGTAAAGTGAGTGTGGAGGGATCGGTAATATTTTCAAGGGGAGAAGATAACGCAGCTTCTTGGAGCGCCAAAAAGCGACCAATATTCCAAATCTTGTTACCAAAATTACGATAACCCTTCACTTTTGGTTGACTCAAAGCAATGGGGTTCCCTGGTGCTGATCCAGCTACAAGGGAAATCCGCAGAGCGTCTGCGCCAAACGCATCCACAATTTCCAGGGGATTAACCACATTCCCTTTGGACTTGCTCATTTTGGCACCTTTGGCATCGGTGACCATCGAGTGGAGATACACCGTTTTAAATGGGGCAGTTCCCTGAGGATTTTCGGCAGATTTGGTGAGGTATTTCCCCAGCATGATCATGCGGGCAATCCAGAAAAACAAAATATCCCACATACTGTCCAAAACCGAAGTAGGGTAGAAGGTTTTGTAGTCTTCACTGTTTGGGTAGCCAGTGGTTACAAGCGGCCATTGGCCACTACTAAACCAGGTATCAAAAGTGTCTGTTTCTTGAAGATAATTTTTCCCAGGAGAAGTTTTACTCACGATATACTCTGAACCAATGGGTGCAGTAAGCGACTGTAGACCAGCCGCAATTTCATCAATAATAAATCCTTGCTCCAAAGCCTGACCTAACAGGAGATTCTTTCTTTCCCCTTGTTTATCAAGAAATGAAACAAAGATATCTGGGTTTTTATCTACTTCATACCAAACAGGCAGACGAATTCCCCAAACAATCTGGCGAGAAATGGGCCAGTCACGGATATTGTCGAGCCAGTCAAAGTAGTTTTTAACAAAACGCTGAGGAATAATTTTGACTTCACCATCATTCACCGCCTGCTTTCCAAGATCAGCCAGCTCCTTCATGTGGAGGAACCAGTTGGGATAGGGAAGTGGCTCAATAGGGTAATCGCCTTTATAACTCACGGCAACTCGGTTTTGATAGTTCTCATCGATTTTTTCGATTGAACCCTCAACTTCTAAAAGCTGAATCACCGCCGGACGTCCATGAAAAACGGAGAGATTATGAAATTGTTCATGAAGCTGTTGAGCGCGAGTCTGCAGTGGCTCTTGATCTGGTTTCCACCAATCTAAGGTGAGTTTGACCATGGTATCAATGGTGGAGTAGACGGGGAGGTTATGACGCCTGCCAATTTCAAAGTCAGTATGATCGTGGGCGGGCGTGATCTTGAGCATACCCGTGCCAAATTCTGGATCAACGGCTTCATCAACAATAACGGGAATAGGCGCTTTGGTGAGAGGATTCAAAACAAACTCGCCCTTCAAAGCTTCTGCTCTTGGGTCACTGGGATGAATGGCTAAAGCCACGTCGGCGAAAATAGTTTCTGGACGAACGGTGGCAATCACTAAATAGGGAATTTCCTGGCCATTTATGATCCGTGGCTCACCATCACTAAAACGGTAGCGGATGTAGTACAAGGGTGTTTGTTGATCCAGGTACTTGACTTCCAAATCCGCAAATGTGGTTCCGAGTTTGGGACAGTAGTTCACAATATAGTTATCGCGGTAAATTTTGCCTTCTTTTTCAAGCTTGATAAACGTATCGAGAACGGTATCAATAACTCTTTCATCGAGGGTAAAGGTGAGTCGTTGCCAATCGGCAGAAAATCCCAGCCGTTTCATTTGCTCAATAATAAGACCTGAATTTTCTTTAACAAATGTTGATATATCGCTATAAAGTGTCTCTCGATCAAATTGGAAACGGGACTTTCCTTGCTTTTTTAGGTGCTTTTCGTACACAAACTGCGATTCAAAACCGGCGTGATCAGTCCCAGGGAACCAAACCGTTGGGTGACCCTGCATGCGCTTAAAACGCACAAGAATATCCTGGACAACATACATGGCATGACCGGCATGCAGAGAAGCATTAGCATTTGGCGGAGGCATGAGAATGGAGAAGGGTGCTTTTTTCTTATCTGTATTAGCCGGATGATCAAAACGGGCCTGGCCGATCTGCTCTTTTTCCCAAAGTTGACGAACATATTCTTCTTCAACCTGGTGTTGAAACGCTTTGGGGAGGTGATCAGGAGAACTGGAATTGTTCACTTGTAGATCACTCATATCTGGAGTCAGACAGATCTCCCAAATCTGCTCTGGCAATTTTTAAGGCAGAATTGGTGAGTGTTTCTCTCTGGTTTTTATCTTGAATGAGCTGAGAGATTCTCTCGTTTGCTTGTTTTAATTTGGCTTGAACAGATCTTGGCATCCCACTTAATCTAGCCCTCACTATTTCTTCAAAATAGAATCTTGTTCCATGTGGAAACATGTTGAGCTTATCCAGGCTTGCTAACTCTCTATTAATCTGGTCGGTTATCTCTTTTTCACTAAGTGTTGGGTGTTCCCCATTCATTCTGATTGCCATAGATATTCCTGCACTATTCCGGCGTTATTCTGGAAGACTATATAAAAGTGTATCATTTTTTATCAACACCAGCCTTCACCTTGCCAGACAGGCCTATTGTACGCTAATTTAGCGGTGTGCGTCACGTATTTCTCGATGTAGAGACTCAAAAATCATTTGAAGAAGTAGGAGGATATCTTCCACATGATCTTAAGGTAAGTTTTGTGGGAATCTGCGTCCGTGATGGTTTTAGTGGTCCAGGAGAATTTCAGGGGTATTTTGAAAAAGATCTCCCAAAACTTTGGCCAATTTTGGAAACCGCTGACGTGATTGTGGGGTACAACATCATTAACTTTGATGTGGAGACGCTTCGGCCATATTATTCTGGCAACCCGGATACTTGGAATGTGCTTGATTTACTCGAAAGATTTAAGCAATCCACCGGTCACCGTATTAAGCTTGATGCCATTGCTCAGGAAACATTGGGTACGGGTAAGATTGGCGACGGTTTGCAGGCTATTGAGTACTACCGGAATAAGCAGTTTCGGGAACTTGCCCGATATTGTCTCTACGATGTGGCTATCACCAGAGATATTTATGATTATGGAAGGACACACCATAAAGTAAAGTTTGTAAATAAGTGGAGCCGAAAGATTGAGGCTGATGTTGATTTTTCCTACACCCCGCGCCAGATTGGTGGTGTACAAATGACCCTGATGGGATAAAAAATTTCTTTTTTGGAAAGATAGGTATAACAATTCTGGGCAGGGCTTCCTGGCAGAGTCTCCAGGAGGAAAGGTGCTACAATTCTTCTATGTCGCCTACGATTTTTAGCGCCTCGCAAGCCAAGCAAGAATCTCGTCAACACGAACTTGAAGAAGAACTCAAGCGCATTCAACAAGAGAGTTCTCAAGAAAAACAATCCGAACCCACAATTCCTCAAAAAAATTCTCCAAACCTCCAGAAAGAGTCTAACCCAGAACACATTTCCCAACCAGAACCCGCAAAGGAAGATCCTGCCATGAATGAAGGAAAGCCCATTACTCGAGAGCCCGAAGATTACAGCGAGCTCATGCGCGAAGAAAGTCCAACTAAAAACCCGCTGGCATCTTTTCTTGTTCGTCCGCCAGGATCGGAATTCATAAACCAACATTCTCAAGAAAAAATTCTGCTGGTGTTGCGTCAACATCCCATTGTCAATGTTGGGTGGATGCTCACCACAGTTGCCCTTATTTTGGCACCCTTTATCGTTTTTCCAGTATTTCCTTTGTTTGATTTTGTTCCGGATAGATTCCAATTTTTCGCCATGATCGGTTGGTATTTATTTATTTCTGCCTTTGTAATCGAGCAATTCTTGCACTGGTACTACAACATCTACATTATTACGGATGAGCGGATTGTCGATATCGATTTTGTTTCATTGATGTATCGCAATGTTTCCGAAGCAAAAATCGATAAAATTGAGGACGTTACCGCCACAACGGCTGGCCTTTTTGGAGGTGTCTTTAACTACGGAAGTGTGGCTGTGCAGACAGCTGCTGAAAAACGCGAGTTTGAGTTCGACCGAGTTCCCCGACCAGATAAAGTAACTAAGTTTCTCAATGAACTTATGCTTGAAGAAGAACGCGAAAAATTAGAGGGGAGGGTAATGTGAACAACGCTGCCGTCCAACCAGGTCTCGATTTTCTCCTGTTTTCACCAGAAACAGTGGCTCTTTTATTTGTAAAGCTTTTACTTTTGGCTGGCTTCTTTATTTATTTGATTTTCTCGTTTTTACTCATTCGCCAGACAACGCTGATGGAGTCAACATTTAAAACAGCTCTCGGACCAGTCTTAAAAATTTTCGCCATTGCCCACTTTTTAGTGGCGGTTGGAGTGTTTACTCTGGCAATTGTCACACTCTAGAGTTCCGAGAACGGTTATATCCTCGATTTTCTTCGTAACTCTTGTGAGTTCTTGCTATGATGAGAGATATGCCACTACAAACAGCTTCGGCTGTCGGAATACCGTCCAAGACGGCTTGGTCGACTACGGCCTTTCGCCGTACGAGTGTGGGGGAAATCTATGTTTCTTGCGGTTTTTCCGGAACCACGAAAGCTCCTCACCAAGGAAGAGACTTTATTCATTGGTTTGAAGACCACACTTTTGAAAGTCCAGCTCAACTGTATCAACACTTGAAACAGTATTGGGATTCCTTGGACGATGAAGTAGCGGCTTCCATTGCCTTGGTTTTCTTTCAAGAAGGACACATTACCGCTTTTAGTTTTGGCTATGCTTTAGTTGGCTTAATTCGAACAGAGAATGCTCGATGGCTGATTTCAGGTTCTCAAAATGAACAGGTTCTCGAAGGAGAAGTTCAGTTTGGTGATCGTCTCATTTTGGCAACGGCTCGAGCCCTAGAGGTGACTCCCTCTCTTGAAATGTGGAGTGACTATGATGTTGAAGCGATTGCGGGTGAACTTTACTCCCGGGTGCAAAAGAACCCCTCAACGAGCGAATTAGCCTACAGCATTTTGCAATGGGAAGAGCAGAAGAACGAACAACTCAATCAGGAATCCCCAGAATATTTGATTCCATCACCCACTAAACATGGAGAGGAAGTGCCTTCCGAAAAAACAAGCTTTATTCAGCACGAAACCGTTTTTGAACCCGAGTTCTCTCCACATGAACTTTCTGACGATGAATCGTCTGAAAGTGAGTCTGAAAGCGTGGCAAACAGTAACTTTTCTCATGCATCTAAAAGTTCACACCTCATTGCTCCGGAAAAAATTGCTGCCGGAATTGTGGCGACCCAAGAAGCGCAAGTAGAACGGATCTATAAACAAAAGGTATCTGATCGATTTGTTCATGTTTTGGCCCGTCTCCAACAATTAAGCTGGCTGCGTATTGGAGTAGTCCTTTTGGTGATAGGTGGAGTGATAGGTGGCTTAATGATCTGGAGACAAATGAATGTCCGCCGTGAATATGTGAGTGTTATTGTGCCACTTCAG
>CAZRAG010000030.1:0-14414 GCA_964598125.1 uncultured Pseudomonadales bacterium | reverse complement strand
AGTTATTCTTGAGCAACTCGAGAGTGACCGTGACGCTGCCAAAGAGCAGCTCGAAGAAGAAGCGAAGAACACCATCGAAGAGGTGCGTGATCAATTACTTTCAGACCTGGAAGTCGCTAAGACTCAGATCAAGGACAAAGAGAGTCTTGCCCTCAAGACCGAAGAGCTCAAACTCAAGGCCAAGCAGCGCATGGCTTCCTTAAAAGATCAGCTTGAGCAGGATAAGGAAAACTCAGACGAGATCTATGACACTATCATGGAAATGGTCAAGAAGATTCGCAAGCACTCCATCCTTTTCGAGGATGAGTACATCAAGCTTGCCGAGTACAACGCTGTCGATCACCTTCGTTTGGGTATGGGTGCTGAAGCTCTCTTAGAAGTTATTCGTGAGATTGACCTCAACGAGCTCGCTGAACAACTCAAGGAAGAGGTTGCCGAAGCCGCTGGCCAACGCCGCGTGAAAGCCACCAAGCGCTTGCGCATTGTGGAAGGTTTCCGCCGCAGTGGTCAAAAGCCTGAGTGGATGTTCCAAAAGGCTCTGCCTGTTTTACCTCCAGATCTGCGTCCTATGGTCCAGTTGTCAGGTGGCCGCTTTGCCGCTTCCGACCTCAATGACCTCTATCGCCGTGTCATCAACCGGAACAACCGTCTGCGCCACCTTATTAACCTTGGTGCTCCAGAAATCATCTTGCGCAACGAGAAGCGTATGCTTCAGGAAGCCGTTGATGCTTTGATCGATAGTGCTCACGCCCGCAGTTCTCGACGTGTTCGTCGACGTCCACTGAAGTCTCTCTCCGAGATGTTGCGTGGTAAGCAAGGTCGTTTCCGTCAGAACTTGCTTGGTAAACGTGTTGACTATTCTGGTCGTTCCGTGATTGTGGTTGGTCCTGAACTCAAGCTCAACGAGTGTGGTTTACCCAAAGAGATGGCTCTGGAAATGTTCAAGCCTTTCGTTTTGCGCGAACTCATCAAACTTGGTTACGCCCCCAACATTCGCAGTGCTCGCTTTATGCTTGAGCGCCGTCAGGATGTGGTGTACGACATTCTCGAGTCCATTACCAAAGATCACCCGGTGTTACTCAACCGTGCACCTACTCTGCACAAGCTCGGTATTCAGGCTTTCTACCCAGTACTTGTTGAAGGAAGTGCCATCCGTTTGCACCCCTGTGTGTGTTCCGGTTACAACGCTGACTTTGACGGTGACCAGATGGCCGTTCATGTTCCGCTTTCTAAGCAAGCCATTAAAGAGGCGACTGATCTCATGATGCCTCAGCATAACTTGCTCAAGCCTGCTGACATGACTCCAATCACCATTCCAAACAAGGAAATGGCGGTGGGTGTGTACTATCTCACGTCTATCGATCCACATGCGGAGCCCGCTAAAACCATCTTTTCTTCTGCTTTAGAAGCAGAGCATGCTTTACAAGTTGGTCGCATTGGACTGCGTCAGCCCATTACGGTGCGCTTAACCCACAAAGATGGCTCAGTAGAACGACTCGACACCACCGTTGGACGAATTCAGTTCAACCAGATTTTGCCCGTTGAAATTCCTTTCATGAATGAATCGGTTAATGCTGGAAAGATCAAGGATCTTGTTCGCAGTGCCATTGATAAACTCGATGCAGAGCGAACCGCTCAAATGATCGACGCCATTAAAGACATTGGTTTTGAGACCGCGACCAAATCCGGTTTATCCGTAGCCGTGTCTGACTGTACCATGATCCCGCAAAAGGATGAGATCATTGGCGAAGCCAACAAGCGTTCCGAGGAAGTTCAGGACAGTTACCTGCAAGGTCTTATCACCCAGGGTGAGAAGCGTCGTTTGACCTTTGAAATCTGGATGCACACCACTGATGAAGTGGCCGACAAGACCTGGGACAACATGACCGAAGACAACGCCATCAAGGTGATCATCAACTCTGGAGGTACTCGTGCTTCCAAAGATCAGGTTAAGCAGCTATCTGCTATGCGTGGTTTGGTGGTCGACCCTATGGGCCGAATTGTGGAAATGCCAACCAAGTCGAACTTCCGTGAAGGTTTGTCCATTTTCGAGTACGTGACCTCATCTCGTGGTTCTCGTAAAGGTTTGACTGACTCGGCTCTCAAGACCGCTGACGCTGGTTACCTGACCCGCCGTTTGTGTGACGTCTCTCATGACTCCATTATTCGCGATCACGACTGTGGCAGCGAAGAGGGTGTGGAGATGGTCCGCGCTGGCGATCGCGAGAAGGTTTTCGGCAAGCGCATTCTTGGCCGTTATGCTGCCAAGGATATCGAGCTGAATGGCCAAATCATTGCCACCCGCAACACTATGCTGGATGAAGAGTTGGTCGACCAAATCGTTAACTCTGACATTGCCAGCGTGTGGGTTCGCTCACCTCTTACCTGTCAATTGCCGGTTGGGATGTGTGCCAAATGCTACGGTTGGGACTTTTCTACCAAAAAAGAGGTGGAAATTGGAACTCCTGTTGGTGTCGTGGCCGCCCAGTCTATCGGTGAGCCTGGTACTCAGTTGACCATGCGTGTGAAGCACTCGGGTGGTATCGTTGGTTTGGACGTTACCCAAGGTTTGCCACGTGTAGAAGAGTTGTTCGAAATCCGTAATCCTAAGGGTTTGGCCCCAATTGCCGAAATTGCTGGTGAAGTGTCGATCGTCGAAAAAGACGATGTCAACGAAATCACCATTACCGGAAGCGGTAAACCTCAGGAAGTGAAGACCTACACCGTGCCAAAATCAACCAAGATTTTGGTTGAAAATAAGCAACTGGTTCATGCCGGTGCCCAATTGGCTGGTGGTGTACTCGATATTCGAGATATCCTCAAACTTCGCGGCATGCGCGCTGCTCAGCAGTACTTGCTCGACGAAGTCCAGAAGGTGTACGAATCTCAGGGTATTTCCATCAACGATAAGCACTTTGAAGTCATCATCACCAAGATGAGTGACAAAGTCATGATCGAAAGCTCTGGCGACACCTCACTCTTACCAGGTGAGATTGTTGACCGCATGCGCTTCCGTGAGGAAAACGACTCGGTTATGGCCGAAGGTGGTGAACCTTCTACCGCTCAAGTGCTCGTGCTGGGTATTACCCGTGCTGCCTTGTACACCGAGAGTTGGCTCTCCGCTGCTTCGTTCCAACACACCACCAACGTGTTGACGCAAGCTGCTTCTCAAGGAAAGTACGACCGCTTGCTCGGTCTCAAGGAAAACGTCATTATTGGACGTTTGATCCCGACTTCTCCCGAGAGAGCTCAGATTGAAATGTAATTTTCGATACTCTTTTGGAGCTTGGAAAACCCCCGCGAAAGCGGGGGTTTTCTTTTTGTGGCAGTGATTAAGCTGAACACCCTAAGTAACTTGTATAATATGACTATCGGATGAATAAGTTTCTGCGAAAGGAGAATACTCCTGTGTTGCGAAATCCTGGTCGTTCGTTAGGACGCTACTTGCTGCTTCCTTGGACCGCTTCATACGCGGTTTTAGGAGTGGCGGCGGTAGTTGCCGTTGCGGTTGTTGTCTACAAACTCGTTTCGTAGATGGCAACTCTCTCTGGGCGCTGGAAAACACTCCAGCGCCCAAATCTCTTTTACGCACAAATGCATTCTTTTCCCCTAGAGATTTTGCGTTCCTATGGTATACTTTCAGTCTCTCAGAAACTCCTGAGGGGTGTGAAGGGACAGTGGCCAAAGGTCATTGAGTAACACGAGATGTTTCTCATTTCCCCAACACTAAAAAAGAAAAAAGCCGATTTAAAGCGCAAAAAGGAGAAAAACGTGCCAACAATCAATCAGTTAATTCGTAAAGGTGGTCGTCGAGCGAAACCAACCAAAGTGAAAGCTCAGGCTTTGCGACGTTCCATGAACACCATCAAGAGTCAGGTCGTTTCGACCATGAATCCTCAAAAGCGTGGTGTGTGTACTTTGGTGAAAACCATGACTCCTAAAAAACCAAACTCCGCTTTGCGTAAAGTAGCTCGTGTCCGTCTTTCTAATAAAATGGAAGTTACGGCGTATATTCAAGGTGAAGGCCACAACTTGGCCGAACACTCGATTGTTCTTATCCGTGGTGGTCGTGTAAAAGACCTTCCTGGTGTGAAGTATCACATCGTTCGTGGGGTGTATGACTGCGCCGGTGTGGATGGCCGTCGTACTTCTCGATCAAAGTATGGTGCTAAGAAACCAAAGACTGCGTAATTTTTAAGAATATTGGAAAAATAAAGGAACAACATGCGTACCAAAAAAGCTGTAACCAGACAGACAAACCCCGACCCTCGTTACAATTCCGTAGCCGTGGCCAAACTCATTAATCGCTGTATGAAAGATGGCAAAAAAACCGTCGCTCAGAAGCAAGTGTATAACGCCCTTGAGATCATTCGCTCAACACTCAACCGTGATCCGGTTGAAGTTTTAGAAGACGTTCTTCATAAGATCGCTCCCAACATGGAAGTGCGTTCTCGCCGTGTGGGTGGTGCTTCTTACCAGGTTCCTATGCCTGTGGATGCTCATCGCGGTTCTTCACTTTCCATTCGCTGGTTAGTGAATGAAGCCAACAAACGCCCCAACAAGACGTATCACTCTTTTGCTGAAAAACTTTCGGCTGAAATGCTTGATGCTCTCAATGATGAAGGTGGCGCGATCCAGAAACGTGTCGTGACTCATAAAATGGCTGATGCTAACAAGGCGTTTGCTCATTTCCGTTGGTAAGAAATTTTTTAGAAGGAAGTATCTATGGCTGCACCCCAGACTGTTAAAACCCAAAATCGCAATCTCCCTTTGGAGAGAATCCGCAATATCGGCATTATTGCCCATATCGATGCTGGTAAAACCACCACCACCGAACGTATTCTCTACTTTACCGGTAAATCATACAAAATCGGTGAAGTGCACGAAGGGGCGGCCATCATGGACTGGATGGATCAGGAACGTGAACGTGGTATCACCATTGTTTCCGCTGCTACCACGACTTTCTGGACTCCAGTTCTCGATACAGCTCTTCCTCACGAAAACTATCGCATTAATATTATCGATACTCCTGGACACGTCGACTTTACCGCTGAGGTTGAGCGCTCATTACGTGTTCTTGATGGTGGTATTACCGTTTTAGATGCTGATAAAGGTGTGCAATCCCAGTCTGAAACTGTCTGGCGTCAGGCTGACAAATACAGTGTGCCTCGCCTTTGCTTTGTCAACAAAATGGACAAAGTCGGTGCGAACTTCTTGAATGTTGTCGAAGATATCCGTCAGAAATTTGGTGTCAAGCCAGCGGTGATTGTTTTACCCATTGGTGCCGAAAGTGAATTCCACGGAATTATCCAACTCTTGGATCGCAATGCCCTATGGTGGGCTGATCAGGAGCCTGAAACACCTTATGAGATTATTGATATTCCTGAGCACATGAAGGAGCAAGCCGAAGAGCTGCGCATGCAACTGGTTGAGCAGATTTGTGAAACCGATGAAATCCTGCTTGAGCGTTACTTGAATGGTGAAGAAATTACCGTCAATGAACTGAAAGCTGCGCTGCGCAAAGCGGTCATTAATTACCAACTTGTTCCTATTTATGGCGGCTCCTCTCTGCGCAATATGGGTATTCAACCTCTCCTCGATGGAATTGTGGAATACCTCCCTTCACCTGTCGATATTAAAAGCATTACCGGTACCAATCCCCGCAATAATGAGGAAGTTACTCGTAAGCTCGTCAAGACTGATCCTTTAGCCATGCTGGCATTCAAGATTCAGACTGATCCACACGTGGGTCGTATTACGTACTGTCGTATTTACTCTGGAAAACTCGAATCTGGAAGTTACATCTACAACGCCACTCGCGATTCTCGTGAGCGTATTGGTCGTTTGCTTTTGATGCACGCCAACCAACGTGAAGAAATCGATGAAGCCTGGGCTGGTGAGATTGTTGCCGTTGTGGGTCTTAAGGACACCAAAACCGGTGATACCCTGTGTGTGGAAAGTAACCCGATTATTCTTGAAGGTATCTCTTTTGCTGAACCAGTTATTTCTTTGGCCATTGAACCAAAAACCAAAGCTGACCAAGAAAAAATGGCTTTGGCTCTCCAAAAGCTGTCAGAAGAAGACCCAACCTTCCGTATTAAGAACAATCCAGAAACCAACCAGACTGTAATTGCTGGTATGGGTGAGCTTCACCTGGAAATTCTCGTCGACCGGATGAAGAGAGAATTCAAGGTCGATGCTGATGTGGGTGCACCTCAAGTAGCTTACCGAGAAACCATCTCTGGTTCGGTGGAATCTGAAGGAAAATTCATTCGTCAATCTGGTGGCCGCGGACAGTATGGTCACTGCTGGTTGCGTTTAGAATCCAAGGATCGCGGTACTGGCTACGAATTTGTCAACGCCATTACTGGTGGTGTCATTCCAAAAGATTTCATCCCAGCTATCGAAAAAGGTGTCAAAGAAGCCATGGCTAACGGTGTTATGGCTGGCTACCCAATGGTTGACATGAAGGTGACCGTGTATGACGGAAGTTACCACGACGTTGACTCGAGCGAAGTTGCTTTTAAGATCGCCGCATCCATGGCTTTGCAAGATGGTTCCCGGAAAGCTGGTTTACAGCTTCTCGAACCCATCATGCGCGTGGAAGTTACCACACCCAAGGAATACATGGGCGACATTATTGGTGACTTGTCCGGACGACGGGGAGCAGTTCAGGGCACAAAAGAGAGCGGTGCAGCCGTGATTATCATTGCGCTTGTACCTCTGGCCGAGATGTCCAAATATGCTACAATCATTCGGAGCATGACTCAGGGTCGTGCGTCCTATTATATGGAGCCTGCTCACTACGAAGTGGTTCCCAACAACATTGCACAAGAAATTGTGGCGAGTAATCAAAAATAAGAAAGAAATAAAGGAGATAACGTATGGCAACCTACCAACGTACTAAGCCTCACGTCAATATTGGTACCATTGGTCATGTCGACCATGGTAAAACCACTTTGACCGCAGCTATCACCACCGTTTTAGCCAAGCAAGGTATGGCTGAGGCGAAAGGCTATTTGGACATTGATAATGCTCCAGAAGAAGCCGCTCGTGGTGTGACTATTAACATTTCTCACCTTGAATACGAAACCGCCAAGCGTCACTACGCTCACATCGATGCTCCAGGTCATGCTGACTACATCAAGAACATGATCACCGGTGCTGCCCAAATGGACGGCGCAATCTTGGTCGTGGCTGCTACGGATGGTCCTATGCCTCAGACTCGTGAGCACATTCTCCTTGCCAAGCAAGTGAACGTGCCTCGTCTCGTTGTCGCTTTGAACAAATGTGACATGGTTGACGACGAAGAACTCCTCGATTTAGTCGAAATGGAAGTTCGTGAGCTGCTCACCAAGTACAAGTACGATGGTGACAACGCTCCTATCGTTCGTGTTTCTGCCCTTAAGGCTCTCGAAGGCGATGCCAAGTATGAGCAAAGCATTCTTGATCTCATGAAGGCTGTCGACGACTACATTGAGGATCCGGTTCGTGAAACCGATAAACCTTTCCTCATGTCTGTTGAAGACGTTTTCTCTATCAAGGGTCGTGGAACCGTGGCTACCGGTCGTATTGATCGCGGTATGGTCAAAATCGGTGACGAAATCCAGATCTTGGGAATGGGTTCAAACAAGAAATCCACCGTTACTGGTGTCGAAATGTTCCGTAAACAACTCGAAGAAGGTCAAGCTGGCGATAACGTCGGTATTCTCCTCCGCGGTGTTGAAAAGGATGACATTGAGCGCGGTATGGTGCTTTGTAAACCAGGGAGTGTCACTCCTCACACCAAGTTCAAAGCTGAAGTGTATATCCTGAACAAAGAAGAGGGTGGTCGTCATAAACCATTCTTCTCAGGTTACCGACCTCAGTTCTACCTCCGTACCACAGACGTCACTGGTGAGATCAAACTCCCAGAAGGTGTCGAAATGGTTATGCCTGGTGACAACGCTCAAATGAGTGTTGAACTCATCACGCCTATTGCCATCGAGACCGGTCTCCGCTTCGCTATCCGCGAAGGTGGTTTGACCGTCGGTGCTGGTGCCGTAACTGAAATTGTTGAATAATCTCAACACTATCGGAAATCGATATGAGAAAAGCCCCCGGGAAACCGGGGGCTTTTCGTTGTTTAAAGTCACACTTTCTTGTTATGGGTCTTCTTAAATCTGGATGCAATTAACGCAAAACAACCGAGAAATATTAAAGAACTCGACCGCAGTGTTTCCAGTTGGCAAGTCCCGCCCGAATGGGGTTCTCGAGAATATATTTTTCTACTCGGAGAACAATCTCTTCAGTCGGCAGGTAGCGACATTGGTATTCTTGTTCAAAAACTCTGCCAGAAAGACCATATTTCTGATTAAAAAACCGTGCATAGCTAATACTGATCGATTTCATTACCTTGGAGATGATCCAGGGGTTTCGTTGGTAAAAGAGGAAATGAAAGTGATTAGGAAGGATTGAAAAACATCTCATAAAGATTTTGTCTTTTGAGCGAAAAATAAATCTTCGGGCGATTTTTCGGAACTGAAAATAATCTGATTCCTCATGGAAAATGAAATCGTGATGTGCTCCTCGGTTATAAATGTGATAGTAGCTGTTAGGTATAAAGGGACGGATAAATCCTGTGAACTTCATATATTTTTAACCTTAATACTCAAAACGCACAAAAAACGAACAATAATAGAAAAAAGTGACACTTTTTTCTTTAAAAAACCGGAAAACTGCCTATATTAAGGAATTTCCAGATAAATGTAAGAAAAGTCACACTTTTTTCAAGCTTTCCATATCTTTCCCCTTGGCAGAATGCCAGGTATTCGATATAATCGCAGTCTGTCCAAAACAACTATTATGGCTGCACAACAAAAAAAACAACCGGTTAATAAAATTCGCATTCGTCTTAAGGCGTTTGACCATCGTATCCTCGATGAAGCTGTTCGCAAGATTATTCAAAGCGTTCTCGCTTCTGGCGCTACGGTGATTGGTCCCATCCCTATGCCTACCAAGATGAAGCATTTCACGGTTCTCCGTTCCCCTCACACTGATGAGGACTCACGCGAGCACTTTGAGATGCGCACACACATCCGGGTGCTCGATATCGTTAATCCCTCTGGAAAGACGATTGACTCCCTGATGCACCTCGAACTACCAGCCGGTGTCGGCATTCAGATTAAGCATTAAGCAAGGAAAACATGGTTAACGCACTTATCGGTCAGAAAAAGGGCATGCGTCAAGTCTGGACAAAGACTGGCGCCCGAATGCCCGTTACAGAAATCCTTTTACAGGGTAATGTGGTAGTGCGTTCTGTTGTCCACAGCGAAGATGATATTCGTGTTCAGATTGGCTCTATTGACAAGAAAATGAAGAATATTCCTGCTCCCACCGCTAAACAGCTTGAAAAAGCTGGCGTTCAGGGTGGAAAGCGAGTTTTCAAAGAAGTTCAGGCATCACAAGAAGTTCAACCAGGACAAGAAATCAAGATTGAAGATGTCTTCCAAGTTGGCGATGTGGTCAAGATCTCTGGCACAACCAAAGGTAAAGGTTTTGCTGGTGTGGTCAAACGCTATGGCTTTGCCGGCGGTCCACACACTCACGGTCAGTCAGATCGCGAGCGCGCTCCTGGCGCCATTGGTCAACGTTCCACCCCAGGTCGTGTTTTCAAGAATCAGAGAATGCCTGGACATATGGGTACAGATACCCAAACTCTCGAAACTTGCGTAATTGTCGCTCTCGATACTGCCAAGCAATCTGTCTGGATTAAGGGAACTCTCCCTGGATCATTTAATGGTTTACTCACACTCCAAAAAACCGACGCTCAAAACCCCATTGAACTCAACCAAAAGAGTATTGATCTTTTGCAGATCGCACCTCCTAAAGTCGAGGAATCTGTTGAGGAAACCAAAGCTCCTGAGCAAGCTGAGGAGGCCCAAGCATGAAACTCTCACAACTTACCTTAACTGGCGCAAAGCGAACCACCGAAGTCACCATGAGTGATGACGTTTTTGGTCCAATTAACCCAGATTTACTTACTCAAGCAATTTATATTTACCGGAGTAACCTCCGACAAGGTGGCGCTAAAACTCAAGATCGTGGTGACGTCAATCGCACCAAAACCAAGTGGTACAAACAAAAGGGAACCGGTCGAGCTCGACATGGTGCCCGTTCGGCAAACATTTTCATTGGTGGTGCCGTCGCCCATGGTCCTACTGGTCTAGAGAACTTCACCAAAAAGTTTACCCCTCAAATGAAAAAAGCTGCTCTGCGTAGTGCCTTGGCAATGACTGCTCAACAAGCAAATGTTGTTGTTGGCTCGGGTCTGGATGGTTTTACTGGTAAGACCAAAGAAGCCCTCGAAGCAGTTGCGCGTATTAACCCTGAGAGAACGGAAAGAGTTCTCTTTGTGATTGCTGGTGATTATTCAAAATTCCGTCAAGCCATGAGTAACGTTCCTGAAGCCGCTTTAACTCGAGCTGATCGATTGAATGCTCTGGAAGTTGCCAGTGCCGATAAAGTCGTTATCCTCAAAGAGGCCATCGAAGTCTTAGAGAATCGACTTGCCCGTGCCAAGAAAGAGGTATCAGCATGAACCCCTACGTTCTCCTTAAACCAGTAATTACTGAAAAGGCCTTACAAATGGCCAAACTCAATAATGCTTATACCTTCTACGTTGATCCACGTGCCGACAAACGCGAGATCAAAGAAGCGATTGAGGCTGGTTTTGAAGTAAAAGTGCTTGATCTCAAAACCGTTAGCCTTCCCGGAAACAACAAGCGAACGGGAAAACGCCGAATTGTAAAAAATGTCCCTGGCCGCAAAAAAGCCATTGCTGTTTTGCCTGAGGGTCAGAAGATTGAATTATTTGACTTATAATAAGGAACCTTATGCTTATTAAACGAAAACCCATCACACCAGGACAACGCAATCGTCTCGATAACGTTCAAGATCTTGCTGACAACAGTCCAGTAAAATCACTGTTATCCAAAGGTGCCCGTCGTCGTAATGGACGTAACAATCAAGGTAAGATTACGGTTCGTCATCGTGGTGGTGGTGTTCGTCGTAAGTATCGCATGATGGACTGGAAACGCGACAAAGTTGGCGTTCCCGGAAAAGTTATGCAAATTGAGTACGACCCAAATCGTACCGCCAATATTGCTTTAGTGAATTACGCTGATGGTGAAAAACGATACATGATTGCTCCTCGCAATCTTGAAATTGGTGCACAAGTTGTGTCTGGTCCTGATGCTGAGCTTGCCGTTGGTAACGCTCTTCCTTTGCGCAAGATCCCCGTTGGTATGGCTATCCACAACCTTGAACTCATTGCCGGCAAAGGTGCTCAACTCGTACGTGGAGCAGGTGTGGCGGCAACCATTCAAAGTCGTGATGAAAAATATGCCACCATTCTTTTACCATCCAAAGAAGTTCGTTTAGTGCCTGTCGATTGTCTGGCCACCATTGGTGAAGTTGGTAATCAATTCCACAAAAACGAAAAGCTTGGTAAAGCTGGTCGCAAACGTCACTTGGGAATTCGCCCAACCGTTCGTGGTGTGGCCATGCACCCTGCTGCCCACCCCCATGGTGGTGGTGAAGGCAAGACGGGTGTTGGTCTCAAACATCCTAAGACTCCTTGGGGTAAACCAGCGCTTGGTAAAAAGACACGTAAACAAAGAAAATATTCGGATAAATGGATCGTTAAAGATCGAAGGGTGAAATAACATGTCACGTTCAATGAAAAAAGGACCATACGTTGATGAGAAGCTCCTCAAAAAGGTAGCAGCTCAAAACGGTGCCAGTAGCAAACAACCCATCAAAACTTGGGCCCGACAATCACAGATTCCCCCGGAATTTGTCGGTTTCACCTTTATGGTGCACAACGGTCGAAAGTTCTTGGAAGTTCGTGTTACCGAAGAAATGGTGGGTCACCGTCTTGGAGAATTTTCTCCAACTCGAACCTTCCACGGTCATGGAAAGATCGTCAAACGTATCTTGGCTAAGACATAAGGATAACTATGATTATTAAAGCAAAACAATCTACTACCTGGATTACTCCTAAAAAACTGCGCACCATTGCTGATGCTGTGCGCGGTAAGGACTTGGCTCAGGTTAACAATATCCTTTCAGCCCTCAACAAGCGTGGCGGAAAAGTGATCAACGAAACCATCCGTCAAGCTGTGGCCAACGCCGTTAATAATTTAGGACTTCCTGAAGAAACCTTGACCCTCAAGACCTTAATTATTAATGAAGGACCACGATTCAAGCGCTTCCGTGCTGGTGCTCGTGGTATGGCTAAGCCCTACGCTCTGCGTACCTCTCACATTATTGTTGAGCTTGAGTCACCTGATGCTGCCGCGCAAGAAAAGAAAGAAGCTGCTCCAGCTGCTAAGGTCGAAGAAACGGCTGTCAAGGCTGAGGAAAAGAAACCAGTTGCCAAGACCCCGGCCAAAAAAGCTGCTCCTAAAAAAGCTGCCACAAAAGAAGCCACTCAAGAAACAAAGAAAACTTCCGCTAAGAAGTCTACGAAAAAAACAAAAGAAGAATAAGACCCTATGGGACAGAAAATTCATCCAACTGGCTTTAGAATCGGTAACACCTTTACCTGGAAATCAACTTGGTATGCCAATGCCCGCAGTTATTCTGACCGCATTCTTGAAGATAAACTCATCCGAGATTTCTTTGAGAAAAAACTGAGTAACGCAGGTTTGGACCGGATTGAAATTGAACGATCCATTAATGCCATCAAGATTCGTTTGCACGTGAGCCGACCAGGTGTGGTGATTGGTCGTGGTGGTTCAAATCTTGAAGAACTCAAGAACCAACTGGCTCGTCTTTTAAAGATTAATCCTCGTGATCCTAAAGGAATGCGCGTTTCGATCGATGAAATTGTCGAAGTGAAACAGCCTGATTTATCAGCTAAATTTGTTGTCGAGCGCATCACTGACCAACTCATTAAACGTTATCCACATCGCCGAGCAATTTCTCAAGCACTCGAAAGAGTCATGAATGCTGGCGCAAAAGGTGTTAAAATTCACCTTTCCGGTCGTTTGGGCGGAGTGGAAATTGCTCGCTCTGAAAAGCATTCTTTAGGAACAGTGCCAACTCAAACTCTGCGTGCCAACATCGACTACTACGAGAAGCCAGCTCTTACTAAATCTGGTCTGATTGGTATTAAAGTTTGGATCTATAAAGGGGAAGCCAAGCCGGTTAAAAGCAATAACGAAAAGTAAGATATGTTACAGCCTAAGAAACAAAAATATCGCAAGCAATTCCGAGGGAAGAACCGAGGCAATGCCAGTCGTGGTAATACCGTCGATTTTGGAACCTTTGGAATTCAAGCGACCACTCGTGGTGAGTTTTCTGCTCGTCAAATCGAAGCCGCTCGTAAAGTGATTTCTCAATCAACCAAGCGTATTGGCAAGATGTGGATTCGCGTCTTCCCTGATCACCCCATAACTAAAAAAGCCGTGGGTGTGAAAATGGGTTCAGGAAAAGGTGACATTCATGAATATGTAGCCAAGATTAAACCAGATCGAATTCTTTTTGAACTCGATGGTGTTTCCGAAGCTGTCGCTCGAGAGGCCTTCCGCAAAGCTGGACACAAGATTCCTATGAAAACACAATTTGTCATGAAGGAGCAAGCATGAAACGAGAAGATCGCCAAGCTCTCCTAGCCCTTGGCCAGCCAGAACTGCGCACCAAGCTGTTTGACTTACAAAGTGAACTCATCCGTGCTCGTCAGGAGCGACTCCTTCAGGATCGCACCCAAGTCGACATTAAGCATGCTTATAAGGTTCGTAAACAAATCAAAATGATCAAGGCTGAACTCCGTCGCCGAGATTTCACAGAGAAGTCGGAGTAAAACAGTATGAAACAATTACAAGGTATCGTCATCCGTGTTAATGATCAACGCACCGCTAAGGTTCAGGTTGAGCGTCAGTGGATGCACCCCAAATACAAAAAGTACGTTAAACGCACCAAAAACTATCTGGTGGATATTCCCTCAGGTATGGAAGTTGCCGCTGGCAATGAAGTCACTTTGGTTCCTTGCGCTCCAGTCAGTAAAAATAAAAATCTCGTTATTACGCAGAAAAAGGAAGCATAAAGAGGAAATATGATTCAGCTTCGATCAGTCCTTCGTGTTGCCGATAACTCCGGTGCCAAGCGACTTCGTGTCATTCTTGTTCATGGTGGTTCAAAACGACCTTTTGGCACCGTCGCCGATGTGGTGAGTGCGTCAGTTATTGATGCCCAACCCAATGGTGAAATTAAAAAAGGCGACAAGGTCAAGGCCGTTGTTGTTCGTACTCATAAAGAGGTGCGACGGGCTGATGGCAGTTACATCCGTTTTGACGATAACGCCGCCGTACTTATTGACACCATTGAAAATAAAGCTCCACGAGGTACCCGTGTTTTTGGTCCCATTGCTC
>CAZRAG010000029.1:0-14510 GCA_964598125.1 uncultured Pseudomonadales bacterium | reverse complement strand
ATCTTAAGCAGTTGGGAATTCAAGGTCCGTATGTATTATTTGTTGGCACGTTGCAACCGAGAAAAAACCTCGACCGCCTGATTCGAGCTTTTGAAGTCTTACAAGCCCAAGGTTTTTCTGGAGAGCTGGTCATTGCCGGGAGGGTTGGTTGGCACGCGGAAGGAACTGTAGACCTGATTCGAAACAGCGTTGCTCATACCGCCATTCACCATTTAGGCTTTGTTGATGAGCAGCAGAAAAGGTCGCTTCTGCAGGGCGCTAAGGTTTTGGTTCTGCCAGGTCTCTACGAAGGCTTTGGATTGCCTCCCTTGGAAGCCATTCAACTGGGGACTTTACCACTCGTTTCCAATGTTTCTTCCTTACCGGAAGTTGTCCCCATTGAAGATCTTCGCTTTGATCCAGAAAATGTTCAAGATATTGCACAAGCTATTCTTCGCATCTGGGAACTCTCTGAGAGCCAAAAACAATCGACCTTAAAAAAGCTCAAGCATGCATCAGAAAAGTTTTCCTGGGACGTATCGGCCCAAAAAGTGTGTCAAAGATTAGCACAAGAAGTTGAGGCACGGTGAGCGGATGCGTATGAGAATTCTGGGAATAGACCCTGGTTATGATCGCTGTGGCTGGGCGGTATTAGAAGTTGCTGGTAATCAGCAACACGTCATTGCTTTCGATTGTCTTACACCGCTAAAAAAGAAGGAAAAACTTGAGCGTTTTGCTCTTCTTTGGCAGTCACTGGATGAGATTTTTTCAACGTATAAACCAAATCAGCTAGCCATGGAAACCTTATTTTTTTCTCGAAATATCTCGACTGCTTTACCGGTAAGTGAAGTGAGAGGGATGTTGTTTGCCTTGGCCTTTTCGCGAGACATACCGATCACGGAGTATTCTCCAAACCAGATTAAGCTCTCGGTTACTGGATATGGTCGGGCTGATAAGAATCAAGTCATGACCATGATCACCAAGCTCCTTCGACTTGAAAAAAGCCCGAAGATTGACGATACTGGTGACGCATTAGCCGTAGCGCTGACTCACGCTACCTACTGCCGTAACCAGAGGAAGACATGATTCGACTATTGACCGGAAAACCCATTGTTTGGCAAGAAGACGCCATCGTTCTTGATGTAAGAGGAGTGGGTTATGAAGTTTGGGTACCCACAAAGCAGAAAATTCTCTTGATGGATAAGCAGGAGGTGACATTGCACATATACACCCATGTTAGGGAGGATGCTTTTACCCTTTTTGGTTTTTTAGATGCCTTTGAACGTCAGGTGTTTGTTCAGCTGCTTGATGTTTCTGGAGTTGGTCCCAAATCAGCTTTGGCCGTGATGGATAAGGAAGCAGAAGCAATTATCTTGGCCATTCAGCAATCAGACGTCAGCTTTTTTCAAAGTGTCCCCCGTTTGGGAAAGAAGACAGCTCAAAAAATCATTCTGGAAATGCAATCAAAGGTTGGGAGTTTGCAGGAATTCAGCTTGGCCCCTCAGAATCAACTTACCAGCGATGTTCGAGAAGCATTGCTTACCATGGGATATGATGAGACATCGATAGACCTGGTGCTCAGTCAACTCGACCCGGATTGGGAAGTTGCCTATGCCCTCAAATGGAGCTTACAAAATATCGGAAAATCGAAGAAATAAGGAAATGTTGTGACCTATAAACTCGAAAGCACACCACCAGAAGAAGAGCAATTGTTTGTCTCTTTGCGTGCCAAGGACTGGGCGGAATTTTTTGGTCAGCAAAAAGTAACAAAGTCCTTAATGGTCGCCATTGAAGCAGCCCAACAGCGTTCCGAGGCGCTCGAACATACCCTGCTGTATGGTCCGCCTGGGCTGGGCAAGACCACACTTTCGCATCTCATCGCGCGTGAATCAGGTGGCTCTCTTCATATCTCATCAGGAAATGCTTTGAGTAAGGTTGGAGATTTGGCGGCCATACTTTCCAACTTGCAGCCTCATGATGTGCTTTTTATTGATGAAATTCACCGGTTGCCCCGTATGGTTGAGGAAACACTTTATCCTGCTATGGAAGATTATGCGCTGGATATTGTTTTGGGCAAAGGAGCGGGGGCTCGGGTGGTGCGAATCGATTTGCCACAGTTTACTCTGGTGGGGGCAACCACCCGGTTTGGGGCGCTTTCGGCACCTTTGCGTGACCGATTCGGGCTAGTGCACCGGCTTGATTACTATGTACCTGAGGAGTTAGCGATAATTGTTATGAAAGCAGCCGAGAAACTCTCGTTTCAGATTTCACAAGAAATCGCTTTGAAAATTTCACGTCGGGCACGAGGAACTCCACGTATTGCCCTGAAGCTTCTTAAACGTGTTCGTGATGTTGCCCAGCTAGATGGGAGCGAACGAATTCAACTCGAACATGTTGATCAGGGCCTTAGTCTGCAACAGGTGGACGAGGAAGGCCTCGATGAGCATGATCGGCGCTACCTGCAGATCTTACGAAATCAGTTTAAAGGTGGGCCAGCTGGTTTGCAGACTATGGCCGCTGCTCTGTCTGAGGATTCCAGCACCATTGAAGAAGTCATTGAGCCCTATCTTATTCAACTAGGAAAAATTAAGCGCACAGCCCGAGGGAGAGTACTCGTATAATCATCTAGGAGAAATGAAAGACAAGGAGTTGAGATGCCAAGTAAACAAGATCTTGATACATTACGAAGACTGGTTCTGGAAAGGGCAAGAATACTGCGACGTCCTACGGCCCAAGAAATTGCTCAAGAGAGAAAACAGGCACAAAACCTGGCTCGTTATATTCTGAATCGGATGGAAACGCTTTCAATGACTCCTGAGCAGTTGGCAGAAAAAATTGATATTGAGGTTGATTTTGTGACTGTTTTACTTGACGCTAGTTTTCCCGTGAGTGAGTTAAGAACGAGAATGTTCCAAGAAATTGCCGAGGCACTCCAGTGTACTGTCAATGATCTTCTGGCTGCCAAAGATAGCGAGGATGATCTACGCTAGTGTGTTGCTGTACGATTGAGTGATCTTTTTCGTCTATAATGGGCCTATGCCATCACCATTTCACGACCGTATGGGTCGCCAACTTTCTTGGTCCGAAGCTATCGCCAAAATATTTCGCCGCTTTGGAGCGTATGGGGAAGATCTCTTGTTATTGTGGTTAAGTTTTGTCGCTCAGGTTCCTTTTCACAGTTTTCGACGTTTTTTTTATCGCTTAGCAGGTGTACATCTGGAAAAAGGTGCAACCCTCCATATGGGAACCAAGTTGTATCACCCCAGCGGTGTGAGTGTAGGTTCCGATACAATTATTGGCGATCATGCTGTGCTTGATGGTCGTGCTCCCTTACGGATTGGGAGTCATGTGGATATTGCTTCACAAGTAATGATCTACAACAGCGAGCATGACATTAATGCGCCCGATTTTGGTCCGATTGCCGAATCGGTGACGATCGAAGATTACGTATTTATTGGACCACGAGCCATTATTTTGCCAGGAGTAGTGATTGGCCGTGGAGCCATTGTTGGGGCAGGTGCCGTTGTGACCAAGAATGTGGAAGCAGGTGCAATTGTTGGTGGTGTTCCAGCCAAGGTTATTGGCGAACGGAAACTCAGTGATTTGCACTATGTTCTTGGGCGACCAAGGCTATTTCAGTAAGAGCTCTCGAAGATCTGCCATTTTTTGCGGATTAGCCAGAGCAGCGAGAACATACAAGGTGATTTCTGAGTCACGAAAGTTGGGAAGTTGGGCAACCTCGAGAAACTCTTCAAATGACACGGCTTTCACTGTGATTTTTTCACCTACGTCAGGTGAGATTTTAGCGACTGGCCGACAATTTTTAGCAATAAAGGTATAGATAGCCCAATCAATTTTTTCAAGAGGCTGAAATGCCTGCCAGAGCTGCCACGCCGATGATGTGTGTCCTGATTCTTCGAGAAGTTCGCGCTGAGCGGCTTTGAAAGGTGATTCGCCAGGGTCCAGTCGCCCTCCAAAAGTGCCAATAAATGGCTGAATGCTTGGTTGCTCCTGCTCGCTAATAAGTATTTTTCCTTCGGAGGTTACAGGAATGATGTTGACCGTATCCACCCGTTTTAATTTTTCAAAGGTCTCCACACTTCCGTCATACATTTTTTGTTCCCATTGATAAACATCAAAGATCACCCCTGAGAAAACTTTTTTAGCGTGTTCTGGAATTGGTTGTTTTGAGCGAGGTCGAGGCACTTCCATATCCTATGAGTATATCCCACTCATCATTGAAAGGATCATCTCTGGCCGAGCAAGTGGAGCTTCGGATATTCTTTGCCTTGCAACTCGCCAAGAATTCCGGCAAGATATACAGAAATAGGGATTAATAGGAAAAATAGCCTATAGAATCCAATTAGAACGAAAAACATGTTGCTTGGCAAGGCCTATAACTCACTTGATGCTCAGCGTCGGGTGACAGTTCCAAAAGCCATGCGTGGCCAACTCGGAGCAACCGCTGTTTTAACCAGAGGCCTTGATGGAGGACTTTTCCTCCTTCCAGGAGATTACTGGCAAAAGCTCGTGAACAATCTGACTCAACTTCCCTTTACCAAGAAGCGTGCTCGCGATTTCTGGCGATACATCAGTAATGATGCGTATGAGGTTCAACCAGATAATCTTGGCCGAATTACCATTCCCGCTGCCTTAGCCGAATTTGCCCATTTCGAAAAAGATGTGGTGGTTATTGGCTCAATGCAGTACATCGAAATTTGGGACCAAAAGAAGTATCACGGATACCTTGATGAATTAACGAAAAATGCGGAAGAAATTGCCGAAGATCTGCCTTGGGAAGAAGGAACGTATGCACGTACCAGTGTTATTGAATGAGGTCATTGACGGACTCAATATTCAGAAGGACGAATGGTATCTCGATGGCACCTTTGGTCGTGGTGGACACTCGCGAGAAGTGCTCCGCCATGGTGGAAAGGTTATTGCCTGTGATATGGATCCGGATGCTATTGCCTCAGCAAAAAGTTCATTTTTTGAGGATATGGCTGATGACCGTTTCCAAATCTACCAGACGAATTTTTCCCAGATCCATAATGTTTTACAGGATTCTGGCCGAGAGAAGCACTTCTTATCTGGTGCGATGTTTGACTTAGGGGTAAGTAGTAACCAAATCGATGAATCTGCCCGGGGATTTAGTTTCCAAGGTTCTCAACCACTGGATATGCGAATGGACCCAACTCTAGGGGTAACGGCTGCAGATTTAGTCAATGCTCTTCCTGAAAAGCATCTGAAAAATCTCTTTTGGGAGTATTCGCAAGAGACCCAGGCAAGTCGAATCGCCCGAGCTATTTGCGAGGCCCGCAGTAAAAAATCAATTGTGACGACTGACCAACTCGTAAACATAATTACCCAGGTTAAAGGTAACCGACGCCAAGGTCACATCCATCCGGCCACTAAAGTTTTTATGGCCCTCCGGATGGCCGTCAATTTGGAGCTTGATAATCTCGAAACAGTTCTCAAAACCATACTCGTTTGGCTTAAGCCAAAAGCTCGTTTGGCGATTATCAGTTTCCATGAAGGCGAAGATCGCTTAGTAAAGCAAACCTTTCGAGAGTGGGAAAATCAGGGAAAAGTGAGTCAGATTACGGATAAACCGATCATGCCATCGGAAGAGGAAATACAGCAAAATCCTCGCAGCCGCAGCGCGCGTCTTCGAGTAATTGAGGTCAAATGAACACAAGTAATAGAACTAACACACAGCAATCAACAAACTGGAAACAATGGCTTGTAGCAGCCTTATCTCTCGGTTTGCTGGCTGGAGCGATCGTGAGCACCTCCTCTGTTGCCCAGCTTTCCTACCAGTCAGCTCAGCTTCAGCAACAGCAGCAAGTCCTTCGGGCACAAAAACAGCTTTTACAAGAACAATATGCCGTGGTCACTTCTTTAGAAACGACAACCGCTTTCGCACAACAAAACGGATTTTCCACTGTTGCTCAGGCTCAGGCATCTCTTGACGTCTCTTTACCTTTGGCCCAAGCTCAGTAGTAGCATGCATACCAATGGCCGTTCCACTTTCTCTTCTCGTAGGACAACCTCTCAAAATGCGGTTGTGAGCCGTTTACAGTGGTTAGAATTTCTTTTTTTGGGTGCCTTTGTTGCTATCATTTTTCGATTAGGTTATTGGCAAATCTGGAAACACAATGAATTGGCCAGTGCTGCCGTCGATCAATATGAATCAAGTTATCGGATTGCCTCACAACGAGGACCAGTGACTGATTCTTTGGGAAGAATACTTGTGGGAAATAAAGAGCAGTACACGTTATTTGCCCAACCACAAGTTATCCAGGAGGAACCGGAAAATCTTGCCCAGCGTTTAACACCGATTATTCTCCAAAGTATAGAAAAAACACCGCTGGAGGCAACCGACAGTGCTTGGATAAAACAAAAATCAGAGAGTATTTTTCAACAACTGAAAACGTCGCTCGATGCCCAGGACAAACAATGGATTGCGCTGGCCCACAATCTGTCTCGAGAACAGCGCCAAGTTATTGAAGATTTTGATGTTCATGGTTTAGGTTTCGATACTCATTATGTTCGTTCATACCCTGATGCGTCCTTGTCTGCTCAGCTTTTAGGATTTGTGGGTAAGACGGACTTAGGTGAAGATCAGGGCTATTTCGGTTTGGAAGGGTATTACGATTTGGAACTGCGTGGTCGAGGCGGGGTTATCCACCAACAACAGACCGCTTTAGGATTACCCATCCTTTTTGGAAAGAGAGAAGTGTTTACAGAGGAAGAAGGGAGCACCCTCAAGCTCACGATCAATCGTGACCTTCAGGCAGCAATTGAAAAAAAACTCCTCTCGGCTTTGGAACGGTATGGAGCGGTGAGTGGTGAAGTTATCGTCATGGATCCACAGACGGGGGCACTTTTGGCTATGGCGTCTTTTCCCAATTACGACCCCAGTAAGTTTATGCGTTTTCCCGCCCAGTACTATCGCAATCCAGCGGTCAGTGACTTGTATGAACCTGGTTCAACCATGAAAGTGGTCACGGTGGCGGCAGCGATTGAAAAGGGAGCAATTACCCCTGATACGCAGTGTACCGATTGTGCTGGGCCACGAGTAATTAGTGGCTTTACGATTCGAACTTGGAATGAACAGTACAACCCAGATATCAACATGAAGGATGCTTTAGCGAAGTCAGATAATACTGCTATGGTGTTTGCCCAAGAACTTATGGGGAAGGATCCCTTCCTTGAAATGCTTCGTAAGTTTGGCTTTCATGAAAAAACAGGAGTCGATGTTCAAGGTGAAGCTGAATTTCCCTTTCGTGAGAGCAAAGATTGGCGCACCATTGATGTGGCAACGGCTTCCTTTGGTCAGGGTTTAGCGACCACGAGTATTCAATTAGTGCGCGCTGTTGCCGCCATTGCCAATGGGGGAAAACTGCTGCGTCCCTACGTAGTCCAGACTGTGAAACAGGGTGAAAAGGAAATTCAGACCCAGCCAAAGGTGATCCGTGAGGTCATATCTCCCCAAACGGCAAAAACCGTAACGGATATGATGGTGTATACCGCTTCACAGGGTGATGCGAAATGGGCCTTGCCCGAAGGAGTGACGGTAGCTGGAAAAACCGGAACCGCTCAGATTGCTGGTGAGGGAGGCTACTTGGCGGATAAAACCATTGCGAGTTTTGTTGGCTTTGCCCCTGCTGACAATCCAAAGTTTGTCATGCTCGTCAAGCTTCGTGAGCCAACTTCCTCTCCTTGGGGATCGGAAACAGCGGCGCCACTCTGGTTTGAGATTTTGCCAGATTTGCTCAAGTAAAGTGCTTGCCTCTCCATCCGAGAAGCGAATTGCTATACTTCAACCATGTCACTTCAGCCCTGGAAGAAAATCGCCACCAAACAAATTGTTAAGTCTCCGTATCTCTCTGTTCATCAAAATACTTGGGAACTCCCGAATGGTGAAGTGATCGATAGTTACCTCAGTTTTGACCGACCAGACTATGTCATTATGGTTGGAGTTGATCAGCAAGGAAAAATCCTTTTTGAAAGACAATTTCGGCCGGCTGCCAATGAATTTCTCATTGAAATGCCTGCTGGCTTCATTGAGCCCGAAGAAGAGGTTACTGCTACCGCTATCCGAGAGTTTCAAGAAGAAACGGGTTATCCCGTTATTTCGGCAGAATCAAAGGGCTTTTTCTATCCGCTTGCCGGACCAAGCGCTATGAGGGGGCATCTCGTATTTTTACAATTTGACTCAACGGTTGAACCCCATCACCATCGGGAAGATCAAGAAACGTTGGAATGTTTTTTGGCCACAGTCGCTGAAGCCAAGGAAATGCTTCGTCGTAACGAGATTCATTGCATGGGGGCAATAGCCTCACTGAGTCAGTATCTTTTATCACTCGACAACGGCTGACAGCTGCCTATTTGGTTGCGGGCTCTGTACAATGGAAAGAACATGTCAATTACGTTACAAGCCAAACAAGCGTGGCATTTTTTTAAAACCGGTCTCTTTCAGGCATTACCTGCTACCTATTTGAACGGGCACCCGGCAACCAAGCTCAATGTTTACGGAATTACCGGAACTGACGGTAAAACGACCAGTAGTACGCTCCTGTACCATGTATTAAAAACAGCCGGTTACAAGGTGGCTCTCATCAGTACTGTTGCCGCTTATATTGGCGATCAGGAAATCGATACCGGATTTCATGTCACTTCTCCCCAGCCAGCCGCGCTTCAAAGAATGCTGAAACGGTGCGTTGATGCGGGGATCGAACATGTCGTACTTGAGGTGACCTCTCATGGTTTTTTCCAGTATCGGGTGTGGGGAATTCCTTTCACTTTGGCCGGAGTAACCAACGTCACACCTGAACATCTGGATTATTTTGAAGACTGGCCAACGTTAGTCGAGGTGAAAGGCGGCTTTCTCGCTCAGGCAAGAAAAGCGGTTCTCAATGAAGATGACCAGGCCTACGAGTTATTACGAGAAGTGGTCACGCAAAAGGGGAAACCCTATACAACCTATCGGCAAAAACTTCTTCCAGGAAAGATAGGGGCAGCAGTTAAAGAACGTTTTCCCCAGGATTACAATCAATGGAATACCGCTCTTGTTTGGAAAATGGCTCAAGCAATTGGAGTTTCACCAGAGGATTTCCTGGCAGCGATTGAGCGCTTTCCGGGAATTACTGGTCGAATGGAGTCTATCCCTAACTCACGGAAAATGCAGATTATTGTTGATTTTGCTCATACTCCAAACGCTCTTCAGCAAGCGCTTACCTCTCTGAGGGATGAAACGAAAGGGAAAGTCATTGCTGTTTATGGTTGTGCAGGTTTGCGTGATCGTCAAAAGCGTCCCTTGATGGGTGGTATTGGCGCTCGCTTGGCTGATACAGCCGTTTTTACTGCTGAAGACCCTCGCACAGAGAATGTACAGGTCATCTTGCGGCAAATGAAAGAAGGCGTCCAGGATACAGATTTTTCCAAGATCGTCAGTATCCCAGATAGGCGAGAGGCCATTCGCTTTGCTCTTAGCCAAGCCAAGCCTGGTGACACCGTGGGAATTTTTGGCAAAGGACATGAAAAAAGTATGTGTTTTGGGACGGTTGAACAACCTTGGTCTGATCAAGCAGTGGTCAAGGAAGAACTGCAAAAACTCACATGAAAAACGAGTATCACGAAAAACAGCTGACAGCTTCAATTCTTTTGATTGCTCAGGAGAATCCAGAAAAGGTGTTACTCATTCATCATAAAAAGCATGGTTGCTGGCTTCAACCTGGAGGTCATGTCGAAAAGTTCGAGAACCCTCTTGAGGCAGCAATCCGAGAGGCTCAGGAAGAGACGGGTATTGATGTTTCTCCCTGGCTGCAAACAGGGCCCAAAATTGACACCTACGCATATCAACTCCCCATTCCGGATTACACGGCCGAATATCTCATTCCTCCGCATGGCGATGAACCTGAGCATTATCATGTAGATTGGCTCTATGTGGTCCGTCTCCCAAATACTCAGGAAATTCACCGGGAAAAGCGGTCCTCACATGATATTGGCTGGTTTACCCTTGAGGAAGCGCTTGATTTACCCATGTTTACCAATACGCAGTACTTTCTCAAGCAAATGATGCAGAATTCGCCGAGCAACTTGACAAGTGAGGCGGAGAAACAGTAGGCTTCCAGGTATGAAGCAAAAACCATCCGTGGTGGTTCTTGGTGGCGGCACCGGAACATTTATGATGCTGCAAGCACTGAAACGTCTTCCAATTCAATTATCGGCTGTTCTTACGATGGTTGATGATGGTGGGTCGAACAGGAAGCTCCGTGATGAGTTTGGTTTACTTCCAACTTCTGGTATCACCCAGTGCATTGTCGCCCTTTCCGAAAACACCTCATTACTTCGAGAACTTTTTAATTATCGTTATCACCAGGGAGATGGTATTGCCGGAATGCGCTTTGGCAATCTTTTTTTAGCGGCCTTAACTGATATTTTGGGATCGCAAAAGAAGGCCATTGATGAAACAACCAAACTCCTCCAAGTGAAGGGGAAAATTTTCCCTGTTTCCTATGATGATGTGCGTTTGGTGGCTACCTATGAAAACGGAACAAAAGTGATTGGCGAACACCAGATTGATGAACCACAACATGATGGTCGCTTACACATTACGCAATTAGCACTGGAGCCAGAGACAACCATTTCTTCGCAGGCCCAGCAAGCAATACTTGATGCTGATTTCATAGTGATCGGCCCTGGTGACTTTTATACTAATACCGCTGCGAATTTTGTGGTCAAGGGTGTCAATGAGGCCCTCAAACAGTCACCTGGTAAGAAGATGTTTGTCACCAATCTTATGACCAAGCTTGGTGATACCTATGGGTACACCCTCCAAACGTTCATGTCTGAAGTAGATAAATACTACGGTTTGGACGGATTAGACTATGTCCTGGTGAATAACAACACGGACTATCCTCAACAGGCGCTCGATGTGTATAAAAAACAGGACTCTGAGCCAATTCTTGATGATCTTCCGCCTGAAGTATACCAAGGAGTACGTGTTCTTCGGGGAGATTTTTTTGGTGGAAAGATGCACCAGAAGGTAGAAGCGGATGAACTTAATCGGAGTATTCTCCGCCATGATCCAGCGAAATTTGCTCAGTTTTTTGCGGAGCAATTTCTCGTATGAATTGGCATGCTCAATTAGCAGATATTGATCTTACGTCCTTACCCTCTGTCTATTTAGTGGGGATAAAAGGTGTAGGTATGGCTGCCTTGGCAGTCTTGCTGAAGGAGGCAGGTGTCCCTCAAGTGTCTGGTGCTGACACCCCCGAAGAGTTTGTGACCGATGACCTTTTAAAAAAATATGCATTGCCCGTGACACATTTTGATCAGGCAAAGTTACCCAGTGGTGTCGGGGCGGTGATTTACTCAGGGGCCCACCAAGGGGAAAACAACCCTTTGGTCATTGAGGCCAAAAGTCGGTCGGTTCCAGTGTTTTCTCTCGCCCAAGCCGTAGGGTTACTTTCGACTTGTAAGGAAACGATAGCGGTTTGTGGAGTGGGTGGAAAATCAACAACTTCTGCCCTCCTGAGCTGGATTTTTGAGAAAGCGGGCCAGAATCCCTCATTTGCTGTGGGAGTGGGTGATATTCCGAACTTTGGAACAACGGCTCGCTGGGTGCCGCAGACAAAACTATTTGTCATTGAAGCAGACGAATATGTTGCCGATCCCCAAGCGGATAAAACCCCTCGCTTTCTTTATCTCCGACCCTCTCACGCTATTTGTACGTCTTTAACTTTTGATCACCCTGATGTTTACCATTCAGACAGTGATACGCGCGAAGCTTTTCGGTACTTTTTTCAGTTATTACCTGATACGGCTCACCTCGTGATACAAGGAGATGATGAATCTTTGGTGAGACTTGCTCAGGAATCAGGGAAAAACCTTATCACCGTGGGTGAAAGTGAGTCACTTGATATTCATTTGCGAAATTGGTCTGTCCAAAACGGGGTTGGAAGGGTTGAACTGATTTCCAACCGTGGCCTACTGGGTGAAACGCCTCGAGTGCTCGAGATGCAAATACCTGGCAGACACAATTTACGCAATGCCGCCTATGCCGCGGTTTTGGCCTATCAATTTGGAGTTTCTTGGGAAGTAATCGCGCAGGCGGTGAAGAGTTTTCAAGGAGTGCAGCGTCGCTTTGAGTTTAAAGGCAAAATTGCCAATGGTGTTCTTGGTTACGATGATTATGCGCATCACCCCAGAGAAATAGCAGCCATAGCCCAGACGCTCAAAGAATGGTTCCCAGATCAGCCGGTCGTGGTGGCTTTCGAACCACATACTTTTTCACGCACTCAGGTTCTCTGGAATGAGTTTATTGAAGCTTTCCAAAATTTTTCTCCTGGAACTCGCATTCTGCTCTTACCCATTTTTGCTTCCGCTCGTGAAAAGGAGGATCCAGACACCTCAAGTCAAGACTTAGTGATGGCCCTCCAAGCAAAAGGTTGTGCGGCCGAATATATTCGAGATTATCAGGAGTTGCTACACTATACACAACAACTCACTCCTGGGACTGTTTTTATAACCATGGGAGCGGGAACCATTTATAAGGTATTTGATTATGCCAATCATCACCAAGCTTAAAGAAGCATTTCCCCAGATACACTGGCAAGAAAAGGCGGATCTAGCCTCACACACGTTTATGCGTGTTGGGGGACCAGCTGAAGTACTCTGGGTGGCCGACGATCTTGATCTCATGGTCCAGGTCATTCGCTTTGCTCGAAGAGAGAATATTCCCTTATTGGTAATTGGTGGGGCGAGCAACCTCATTGTTCGTGATGGTGGCCTTGAGGGATTAGTTATTATTAATCATTGTCTTGGCGGTGATCACTTTCCAACGATTTCTCAAGTTCAAGAAGCGCTTGACCTTGATGAAACCTATTTCCGTCATGTACCGCCAAATGCCCAGTTTATCTTGGGTCAAAGTGGTGTGAAAACTGCCTTACTGGTGGGACAAGCCGTACAACTTGAGCTCGGAGGACTTGAGCCGTTTGTGGGTGTCCCTGGCAGTTTGGGAGGGGCAATCTATAACAACTCCCACTATCAACATGAACTTATTGGTGACTGGGTGGTGGCAGTGGAGGTACTTGATGAACAGAATCATCGCTTATGGCTACATCAACAAGAATGTGCTTTTGGCTATGATGCCTCTCGTTTTCAGCACACGCAAGAAATAATTTTGCAGGTATTATTATTTGCCCTACCAGAGGATCCAAACGTTATTCAAGAGCGGATCTTGGAATCCACCATTAAACGCTCTGGCACACAACCGCTTGGCACTTCTAATTCGGGGTGCATTTTTAAAAATGTTCAGTTAACTGCCAAACAGGCAGACAGGTTTGATGGCAAAACTGTCTTATCAGCAGGTTGGCTGATTGACCAAGCAGGCTTAAAAGGGGCAAGGGTGGGAGATGCCGTTGTGTCCACCATTCACGCCAACTTTATCGTCAACGAGGGCAAAGCTACCTGTCAGGATATTCAAGACCTGATCACCCTTATTCAATCAACTGTGAAACAGAAATTTGATATTGATCTGGAAAGCGAAGTATTTTTTCTTGGAAAGGAAGACAACGAGTATGCCCACCTACTACGTTGAGAAAAATGGACCCCTTCATGGTTTAGTTCGATTGGGAGGGGCCAAGAACGTGAGCTATAAGCTTATGATTGCTGCTCTTTTAGGAAGTGAGGAATCGAGAATTCTCAACTTTTCCAAGATCAGTGATGTTGATTTGGTGGCCAACGTGATTAATGATTTGGGCGGAAAAGCCTACAGCGCTGGTGAGCGAACCATGTTTATTGATCCAAGAGGACTGAAATCAGCTGATATTCCGGAAAAGTATGGCAAAGGATCTCGGGCCTCAACCATGTTTATTGCACCATTGCTGCACCGTTTTAAAACGGTTCGTGTCCCCATGCCTGGAGGAGACAAGCTTGGCGCTCGTCCTTTGGATCGCCATTTTGACTTTTTAGAAGCAATGGGTGCCAAAATCGAAATGCAGGGTAACGAGCTTGTTGTGAAGGCTGATCAGCTCAAAGGTACGACCTACCGGTTTGCCAAAAACACACATACTGGAACCGAGACAGCAATTATTGCGGCCACACTTGCCCAAGGGACAACGGTTTTAGAAAACGCCGCCATGGAGCCAGAGATTGATGATCTTATTACTTTCCTCAATGAAATGGGAGCGCGTATTCGTCGCCGATCACATCGTGTCATAGAAATTGAGGGAGTGGACAAACTTGGAGGGGCTATTCACCAAATAATGCCTGACCAAAACGAAGCCGTTTCCTATGCGGTGGCCGCTCTCATTACCAAAGGCGATATTATTGTCGAGAACGCTCGTCATGACCACATGGAGGCATTTTTGGACAAGCTGGATGAAGCAGGTGGTGGATATGAAGTGGGCACCTATGGTATCCGTTTTTTTTATAAACAACCCCTGCGGGCGGTCGATATTGTTACTGAACCTCACCCCGGATTTAAAACTGACTGGCAACCAGTCTGGTCGGTTTTGTTG
>CAZRAG010000028.1:0-15729 GCA_964598125.1 uncultured Pseudomonadales bacterium | reverse complement strand
TCTATTTCTCATTCGAAATCAAGGAAAAGTCTTGAGTAAAGAACAGCTTACTGAGAATGTCTGGAATTTTGAAAGTAATGTCTTACCCAACACTGCTCAAGTTTATTTAGGTTACTTGCGAACCAAAATCGATAGGGATTTCCCCAAAGAGAAACCACTCTTTCATACGATCCGAGGTTTTGGATACCGATTTGGATTACATTAATATGTCAGAATTTCTTAAAAACCGTTTACAACTCACTTTCTGGTATACCTTGGTGGTGATGATTATCAGCTTTACCTTGAGTGGTTTATATTATCGGCAAACTTTGCGTATTATTGATTTTCAATACGGCCGAATTGAAATTCGCTTGCGTAACAATGATCAATACTTTATGCAAATGCCGCCACCACCCCGGCCACGAGCTGAGATTCTTCGGACCGAATTAGCCCACGTCGAAGAACAACTTGGACGTCAGTTATTGCTGATTAATGGGATTGTCTTGCTTGTTGGTGCGGGCGCAAGCTATTTTTTAAGTGGCAAGACTTTAAAACCAATACATCTGGCATTACAGCAACAACAACGTTTTGTAGCAGATGCTGCCCATGAGCTTCGAACTCCTCTCACCGCAATGAAAACGTCATTAGAAGTCGCCCTTATGGATAAAAAAACATCAAAAAAAGCACAAGATGTCTTGAATGACAACCTTCAAGATGTGACAAGCCTTGAGGCATTAACGAATCACTTGCTTACCTTAGCAAGGAGTGAGGATCAAACTCATCAGCACTTTGCAAAAGTATCTCTCAATGAAGTTGTATTTCGTGCCAGAAAACATCTTGAGCCTTTAGCCAAAAAGAAGCAAGTGAAAATTGTTATCAAAGAGGTATCGAGGATTGCTGTCTGCGGTGATAATGAAAGTCTTTTCGAGGTCTGTATGATTCTCTTGGATAATGCTATTAAGTTTAGTCCAACCAATGGAACGGTAACGGTAAAGATATATTCATCCAAACACCATGGAATTGTGCAAGTTACTGACAATGGTTCAGGCATTTCAAGAAATGATCTTCCACATATTTTTGAACGTTTTTACCGAGTCGAAAAATCACGTCAACGACAGAGTCCTGGTGGCTATGGCCTGGGACTCGCCGTTGCCAAAAAAATTGCTGATCAACACCACGGATCAATCACTGTAAAAAGTGAGCCAGCTCAGGGAAGTACTTTTTGCTTTTTTGTTCCTCTGAGTTCATAAAGTTCTAGCAATTTTCAACGTTTTTTCAACATTGGTTGCTATATTTTCTCAATGAAACAACGCCAAAGGAGGTGTTTATGATAGAGAAAAAGTATCTTGGCATACTGGCAGCCACCGCCATCATTGGTGGATCCATCTTGGCCGTGAATCAAGTTCGAGCCATGGGATACGGCCAGAATGGCAGTATGATTCAGATGCTGGCGGAAAAACTTGGTAAGAGTGAGGCTGAGGTTCAAACAGCTCTGGACGCAGTCCATCAGGAAAGAATTACCAATGGGCAACTCGATTATGAATCTGAATTAACTAAGGCTGTTTCTGCCGGAAAGCTTTCGGAGGAACAAAAACAACTTCTCCTTAGAAAACGACAAGAAATTCAGCAAGAGCGTGAAGATCAGCGTGGCCTTATGATGGCGCGTCATGATGAACTCGAGCAATGGGCACAGGATAACGGAATTGCTCCTGAATATCTTTACGGCATGGGCAGGAGGGAAGATCGGGGACCACGTGGAACAAATGGTGGTTACGGAGAAAAAATGCGAGCTAACTTTCAGCAGTAATCCGAAAATCTCCCATCATTATGGCCCTCCTTATGGAGGGCCTTTTGATTTTGTCAGTTGTAGAAAAATCCAAGTTGATGGGTGATAATGCCCACACATGACACAACCCAATAACCATCATTCGCAAAACAATCCTGTTGGTCGATTTATGGTCGCTGCTGGTGCGGTGATTGAATTAGAGAACACGGGAAAAATTCTCATCCTCAAACGTAACCATACTGAAGATTGGCATGGTGATTCTTGGGAAATCCCTTATGGAAGAATGGCTCAATTTGAATCAACTCAAGAAGGTTTAATTCGAGAGCTCAAAGAGGAAACTGGTTTAGACTCAGTTCAAGTTCTAAAAATCCTCACTTCCTGGCATATCTACCGGGGTCCCCAGAAAGCGGAAAATGACCTCATTGGCGTGACCTATTACTGTCGCACAGCCAACACGGATGTTCAGCTTTCCCACGAACATACCGCGTTCCGCTGGGTATCTCCTGAAGAGGCCTTGCAAATGATAACAGTTGAAGGAATCCGTCGAGATGTTCAGGCTTATCAGCAAGAGCAATCTGCTGCTCAAAAACTCGTAGGGAAATCCGTCATTGGTGTAGGTGTCGGCGCTCTCATTTATAACTCTAAGAAGGAAATTTTATTGACATTACGAGGTCAAAAAGCGAAAAACGAACGAGGCACTTGGGAGATTCCTGGCGGCGCAGTGGAATATGGAGAAACACTCGAAACCGGTCTCGTCCGTGAAATCAAAGAGGAACTCGGCATCGAGATCAAAGTTTTAGAAATGCTCCATGTCTGCAATCATATTTTGCCAGATGAAGGACAACATTGGGTATCCCCAACCTACATTTGCTCAATTGTGAAGGGTCAGCCAAAAATTCTCGAACCAGAAAAATGTGCCGCCATTGGCTGGTTTTCACAGCAGGAGGCAGAGAAATTGCCTCTCTCAAAAGTGACCCAAGCTGATTTACAAGTTCTCAAAGCTCAGAGCCATGAATCAGCCAAGTAGCTAATTCGCGCCAGAAGTCTTCTGGGTCAGAAAGACCAACTCCACCCTCTTGAATGAGTTGCGCCAAGCTCGGGCCATCAACCTGATTGCCAATCACTGTTAAGTGTGGTGATTGTGGCATATCTCCACGCGCTTGTTTTAAGAAAACATTTTCTCTTGAATAATGGAAGAATTGCTGGCGAGTATCGTCCCTATAACCAAGATAGGCTTCAAGAAATATTCGTCGGTCCTTGACCTCTGCCATAAGCCGCAACCAGTCCTCTGGGCGAAACCAACGATTCATATCCTTCATATAAGCACCGGGAAATCCTTGTAACGCAGGAATGTTCCAAGTATCATCACTCACCAGCACTGGTACATGAAAAAACTCATAAGCTTGATGAAGTTTACTTTCGAGAATTTTTTCTGGATCCTGGCTCTGAATTTCCTCAAAATCAAAGTTTCTGGATTGAATCGTAATGCCATAAGGTTTCAGATGATAAATAGCTTTTTGCTGCTTAAGTTCATTGCTTGTTACATACACAAGTTCCATAGCAATACTATACTCTGAGTTGCTTGCCCACCGTGATCATTGTGTCTTATCTTCTTTTTGACAACTATAGGATCTATCTGTTATTATGTATGTTCATAAATATACAAAAAGAGTTTATTTTTCAAGATATTTGACTAAATCATATATTTTAGAAATAAGAGTTATCCGAGATCTTCTCTACATTGATAGAATGTTCTTTTTTTTGCTCGGATAGAAGGAAAATATGATCGACGTCCGTAGTGTCAGTGCGCAGTTATTGATTCAAGCTGCTCGTCAACAGAGATTGCATGTTCGCGTTTTATCAAAACGAAATAATTTTTTTGAAGTTTCTGATGATCGGCAATCATTTCTCATTCAAGCAACAGCGCTTCCAATTAACACGCAAACCGGAGCCAGAATTGCCAATAACAAATTTTTAACAAAGAAAATTCTTCTTGGTCACCATCTTCCGGTTCCCAAAAGTTGGGTAGTCAAAAATGCTTCAGAGCTTCGAAAAATTGTAGCCAAATACAGCCCTTATCCTTTAGTTATAAAACCCGTCGAAGGATCACACGGAACTGAAGTTTTTTCTCATATTGAAGATAAACAAGAGCTTGAGGGAGTCATCCAAGAAATCTTTACCAAAAAAACATCTCGTGAAATTTTGGTTGAAGAACATGTTTCTGGGAGAGATCTTCGTGTATTTGTAGTTGGGAAAACCGTTCCTGCGGTACTCGAAAGAATTCCTGCCCACGTAATTGGAGATGGAGAAAAAAATATCCGTCAACTTGTTAAGGAATTCAATCATCACCCTTTAGTTGGAAAAAAGTATGAAAAACCTATGTGTAAAATACATCTTACAAAGGAAGAAAAAAGAATTCTTGCCAAGCAAAATCTAACAATTTGGTCTATCCCAGATAATGGTCAGCGTGTTTGGTTGCGAAATAATGCCAACATCAGCACAGGCGGAATTGGCAAGGATGTTACTGATACAACACCGCAATGGATTAAAGATTTAGCAATCAAAGCCTGTGCCGCAGTTGGATTACAGGTATCAGGACTCGATATTATATTTAATGACATAACTCAAAAAGCGTTTATTTTAGAGATTAATGATACTGCAGGCATCGATGTTCATCACTTTCCAGCAGTTGGAAAAACTCGAGATGTGGCCGGGGTAATCATGAAGTACCTGTTTTCCGATCGATCCCTTCTGTTGGAACCATCAAAAATACCACTAAAGTCTGATCATTGGAACACCTCCTGGTTTGGTGCTTTGGGTAAATTTTTAAGCTAAAGAAGTCTCATGGTTGTGACAAGACCCAACAAACTCTGGCAGTTCTCGACACAGTTCCTTATAATGCGACAGACATGAAACGGGTTTCTATTACTGAACAAGATATTGGTTCTGCTGACTCAATCATAAAAGAGGCTGCCGAGTGGATAAGAAGGGGAGAACTGGTTGCCTTTCCCACCGAAACGGTCTACGGCTTGGGAGCTAATGCTCTTGATGATTCAGCGGTCCAAAAAATCTTTGTTGCCAAAGGCAGACCGAGTGACAATCCTTTGATTGTGCATATTGCTCACCAGGACCAATTACTGTCACTCGTGGCCGACATTCCTCCCGTAGCCCAACAACTCATAACTGCCTTTTGGCCAGGACCACTTACACTCGTTTTTCATAAATCTCATCTTGTTCCAGATAGTGTCACAGCTGGCGGACAAACTGTCGCCATTCGCATGCCAGATCACCCCATTGCCCAGCAATTGATAAAAAAAAGTGGCGTACCTATTGCTGCTCCCAGTGCAAACTCATCGGGCAGGCCAAGCCCTACTCAGGCCGAACATGTCCAACAGGATTTGAAAGAGAACAACATTTTTCTTATAGATGCTGGATCAACACAGGTTGGTCTTGAATCAACTGTTTTGGATATAAGCGAATCAACTCCAGTTTTACTTCGAAGTGGTGGAGTCTCCTTGGAAGAAATTGAAAATGTTATAGGAAAAATTGTCACCTCAACAGAGACACTCACAAACCAAGCTTCAATTGCCAAGTCTCCAGGACTAAAGTATCGACATTATGCGCCAAAAGCGAAAGTTCTCATCGCCGAAGCAAAAGATTTTTTGGAAATCATATCTAAATACCCCGAAAAGAAAATTGCCTGTATTACCTTGCAAAGAGATATGTTATCGAAAGAAAAGAATATATCCATTGTGCCTATGCATTCGGTAGCAGAAATGGCTCAACATCTTTTTTCCATTTTTCGTGAGTGTGACGAAAAGGGCACTGAGATCATTCTTGTTGAATCAGTCCCTCCTATCGGAATTGGGCGTGCACTCATGAATCGAGTAGAGCGCGCGAGTCAACCTCATTAAGTATCCCAAGTGAAGTAACCCTGAGGGAAAAAGAAACCCTAGAAATTTCTTTCCCCCTCAAAAATTACCAAGAATCATTTACGAATTACCGTGTTTCTTGTTGGTTCTCTTCACCCTTTTGAGCCGCAAGCACTAGGAGCGCTTCTTCCTCAGGTGTTCGAACCGGGAGTTGACCGTATCGTTTCTCATATTCATTGAGAGCTGCCGCTGAGGCACGGCTACGTTCATCATCTGGATCGTCAGGTGTCCATCTTGTTACTTTTTCCGCCATATTTTCCTTTCTTTTTTGTTTTTATGGCTTACCCTACAAAAAAACCCTCCGCTTTTGGGGGAGGGTTTGTGCTTTTTTGCTGTGTATCTTTTTGCTACACCACACTCCCCTCACCATTAATTTGGCAAAGAATAAATGAGTGCATGGTGTACTTAGATACGTTTAACACAATAGTTCGCATTGTAGTGGATAGAGGGAGAGAGTCAAGTAAAGGAATATCTTTCCTGACAAAGGTATCGCCTCCTATCTGGAAAGATATTCCTTCTATTTGGTAACATACAGATATGACCATAAAACCTGAGTTCATTAGCCTGACTACCAGTGATAATCTTGATCTCCCTGGGCTGTTCTTTCAACCAGAAGTGAAAACAAATAAGGCTATTATTTTTCTTCATGGCTGCGGCAGTTCTTCGGTTTTTTATAAAACCAAAAAAATGAATCTCTTTGCCCAAGAGCTTGCCAAGATTGGATATAGCTTTTTGGCTTTTAACAATCGAGGGGCACACTACCTCAAAAAATTCAGTCGTGGAGTAGGTGAAGAAAAAGTCGAAGTGATGAAGGGAACTGCTACCGAGGTCATTGCAGAAACGGTATTTGACATCAACAGCGCGCTTGATTCTCTCAAGGCGAGAGGTTATGAACATATTCTCTTATTAGGTGAATCTACTGGTGCCAACAAAATTTGTGTCTACCAGCACTTTGTTCCCAATAACCAAATCGCTGGCACAATCCTGGTTGGAGGAGGGGACGATACCGGTTTGTGGTGGAAGATGCTCGCCGAAAATGCCGAACAATTCTATCGAGAAGCTGAAAAAAGAGTTTTGGCTTACCAACAAAACCCTTCTCCTGAAAACCAGAGAAAAAAGGAAGAGTTGATCATGACAGATCTTTCACACTGGATCATGAGCTACCAGGGACTGTATGACGTCATGAATCCTGATGGCGATTACAATACGTTCCCTTTTACCGAATTTACAACCGACTGGAAACCTTCATCTCAACCACTCTTTCGTTATTTTCAAGAAATTTCTCAACCGACTTTTATCCTATATGGTGAACTTGATGAATACGCTGGCTGCTCACCAGCGCAAGCTGCTCAAATTCTCAAAAACATCCACCCCAATCCGCAACTCATAACAACTCGAGTTGTACCTGGTTGTGATCATGGTTTCAAGGATACGGAAGAAAAAGAAATTGAAGCAGTTGTCAACTGGATTCAAAAAACATTCTTGTAAACAGAGAATTTCTGTTATACTTCCCACATGGTGAGATTATCTTCTACCTACCAGCCACGTTGTATGGGCAGCATCGAAAATAATGCTGTTCTTTGCGGTAGTGGGAAGGAGAATGTAGCGTAAGCGCACCTCACATAAAGGAAGATCCCACTCCGCAACCAGCGGAGTTTTTTTATGTCAAAACAAGTAATCAAGAAAGGATATATGGATTTTCACAAGCAAAAAAAACAAATATGGAAGCTCTACGCTTTTAACTTTTTGTTTTTCTTTCATCTGTTTGGAGCTGTGCTCATTCCGTTTTTTACAGGGTGGGGTGGGCTCAGTTTGTCACAAACGCTGATTTTACAGTCGTGGTTCACGCTCTGTGTTTTTGTGCTTGAGATTCCAACTGGGGTAATTGCCGACGTTTTCAGCCGTCGTCTTTCCTTGATTCTCGCTGGGTTCTTTATGATACTTGGTCATACCTGGTATCCTGTTTTTCCTCACTTTATGAGTTTCATGGTGGGAGAGTTTTTACTGGCCACAGGAGCTGCTTTGGCTTCTGGAGCAACTGAAGCGTTGGCTTGTGATAGTGTCGACAAATCACGCTACAAAACGATTTTGCCTCGTTTAAACAGCCTAAGCATGCTGGGAATTATGATAGGTCCTTTAATAGGAGGAATTCTGTTGCATTGGCTCACTCCAAGAGAAGTTATGTGGCTGCAGGCAGTGCCGTCAATCCTCGCCACCATAGTTGCTCTTTCTCTTCATGAACCTGAACGAGAAAAAATAGTCGAAAGCGAAGCAACCCGATTTTGGGATACATTCCAGGCGGGCTGGCAATTTTTTCGTGGACACAAAACCATTCAATTCTTAGCCCTGGATATGGCTGTTATTGCGGGTGTGGCCAAAATGATGATTTGGCTCTATCAGGCGGCTTTGCTGGGGAAAATTGAAATCACCTGGTTTGGCTGGATTATGGCTACAGCTGTCCTCCTAGAAATGATTGCCATGAACTCGTATGGCTGGATTGCTCAGAAGCGAGGAAGTCGTCATGAGGTGATCTTCTGGAGCGGTCTGCTGGCTACGAGTGGTTTCTTTCTTGTTGCCTTGGCTGGTCAACTTTGGCTCATTTTGTTGGGGATTTACTTGTCTATCGGTATTGGCATGAGTCGTAAGCCGTTTTTTGCGGTCATCTACAACGAGAAAATCAGTTCAGCACAGCGAGCAACCATTCTCTCGACCATTGCCATGAGCAGTCAGATATTTCTCGCGATCCTTAACCCCATTGTCGGCAAATTTGCAGACTGGTCACTCAACGGGTCATTTTTGATTCTCGGATTAGGATTACTGGGATTCGTGATGTTTTCAGGCTGGAAACTCAGAAAGCAGACAATCTAAAAAACATAAGGTCTCCTAAATCAACGAGAATAGGAGCTTAAAAATCCGAATGATGAGAATACCTATAAGTGCCATTTTGATGAATAGGTCAATATATTTTTGGGCCTTCTTGTAATCTTTGACACCAAACATGTAGGGAATGTACTCCCAGTAGCTCATCCCAATCATAAAACCACGTTTGTGTGCAAGTTTGGTTAAAAAGCAATTACCGAGAATCATGATTTGGAGCTGCTCAATCACAATGAGTACCAGCGCAACCCAAAGAGGTGGAATGCTCACCACCCAGAATAAAAGCAGTACGCCCAAAAAATGGACGATCGCATGAAGAGCCGCTTCGGGGGTGAATTTTTCTCGTTGTGACATGAGTATAGGGTAAACAAAACAAAGACTATTGTGCAATGAGGAATTGGAGTGCTCGATCCCGTCGGAACAAGGTTTCTCTCCAAAACCTTCACTCCAAAAAAAAATCCCCTTACGGGGACTTTCATTGGAGCGGAAGACGGGACTCGAACCCGCGACCTTCTCCTTGGCAAGGAGACGCTCTACCAACTGAGCTACTTCCGCAATTGATGAATGATTTTTCAATCAATCGCTATGGTCAATATTGTAGCACCGACAAACAATGCACCAATATGGTGCCAAGCTGAGGACTCGAACCTCAATCTCGTGTTTTTCAGACACGCGCCGTGACCATCTTGGCTAGCTTGGCTCTATATTACTGTTTTCAAGAGTGGTCGTTGAGGGACTCGAACCCCCGACCTGCCGGATGTAAACCGGACGCTCTACCAACTGAGCTAAACGACCAGGGTTCGGGTTAACCACCGAAGTTGTGTGCCGGAAAGAGGACTTGAACCTCCACGACCGTTAATGGTCACTAGCCCCTCAAGCTAGCGCGTCTACCAATTCCGCCATCCCGGCAAGCTAGAGCATTATAGCGTAGCTATCTCAAAATGGAATACTGGATGAGAAGTGAATCAGACTGTAGTTACTTCACCAGAGCAGGGTGACTCCTGCTTATTTCCAAAAACGTGGGACACCTCGGAAGCTTGGAAACTTTCGGCGATAGGCCGTCTCCACAATTTCTGCAGCATCATCTAAAGAGAAAAAAGTGGTATTTAAAACAAGGTCGTAATAACTAGGATCAGCGATATCTTTATTAAAGTATTGCCGAATAAAATCACGGCGATCTTTTTCAATGTTGCGAACCGTTTCTTCGGCTTGCTCAGGAGTTTTTGTTTCGTAATAAATCGCTCGTTGTACTCGAATATTGTATGGAGCAGTAATCCGAACTCGCAAACTATTACCTTCAGGCAGAATAAAATTAGCACCCCGTCCAAGTATGACGACATTTCCTTTATACCCAAGCGTCAGAATTACTTTTATAAGTGCTCTCATGTACTTCACATCAGAGACATAATCTGGATTGAGAAGCGATTGCGTCATGTTTTGAATCATGGACCGACTTTTCTCGTCTATTTGTTCAATAACACGCTTTGTGATTTGGGTGGATTGAGCAATCTCCTCAAGAAGTTTATCGTCATAAAACTCATAGTTAAGGCGCTGAGCAAGGAGCTTGGCAATAGGTCGACCACCGCTACCAGGATCTCTTTCCACAGTAATATAGGGCTGTTGAAAATTAGCGCGAAACTGGCTGGGGGTGCTGGGTGTCACTTTCTGCTGAAGTGTCAGCGTTTTCATGACCTGATCTATCAGGCGGTGGTAGTTTATAGCCATATGGCTCCTTTCCATTGTCGCGCTGATTGATTATGGATAGGTATTGTAAAGATACCGATAGAGTGCCAAAGAGAGGACTTGAACCTCCACGGCCGCGAGGCCACACGCTTCTGAAACGTGCGCGTCTACCAATTCCGCCACTCTGGCTTGGTTATGCCTAGTATAACATCCTGATGAGATTCTTCTTCCATGATATATTGACGTGTATGGCAAACAGACGCCCCATCGAACCTGAAAAAAGAGATCAACATGTGCCGGTGATAAACACTACTGCTGCTACCCAGATAATTGATCGAATCGCACAGATTCAGGCTGAATGGAAGCAGTCACACCGACCCATTCAGCAAAGCCGTAATAATCGTTAGTTCCTATGCCCACTGAAATTCAATATCATTTTTGCCCAGTCTGCGGAACCCAATATCCATCAAATTCTGTAGAGGGATTTGACCACCAATGTAATTCTTGCGGATATGTCTTGTATGAAAATCTCAACACCACTTCGAGTGCAGTTATTTTTCAAAACAATACATTGCTTATGGTTAAACGAGCGAAAAATCCTTCTCTTGGTCAGTGGGACTTCCCAGGTGGTTTTGTTGAGCCTAACGAACATCCCCAAAAAGCGGTTGCCCGTGAAATTCAAGAAGAACTTGGTGTACAGGCTACTATAGGTGAGCTTTTTGGCATATATGGACCAACGGAGTACTTTTATCAAGGAAAGCGGCGCTTTAATGGGGATGTCTATTATTTGGCCGAACTGCAGTCACTGGACATTAAACCCGCTGATGACGTTGCCGACTTTGCTTGGTTTTCGCTGGACAAACTTCCTCCCAACGATCAAATCGCTTTTCCCGCTCAAATTACGCTTATTGCGGATATAAAAAAGCACTTTTCTTAACTATGAACATTACCCACATTGGTGTCTTTGATTCGGGAAAGGGTGGTGAAATAACCACCACCTATCTCCGGCAGCGATTTCCCGAATTACAATTTACCTTTCTTGATGACCAAGAACACGCTCCATACGGTGAAAAGACGAATGAACAAATCCTTGAACTTGCCAATAACATGGTTCAGAGACTTCTGGAAAGAAATGTCGATGCCATTGTGGTTGCTTGCCACACGATTTCTAGTACCTGTTTTGATCGCGTTCAAACTCATTCTCCCGTTCCTCTCATAAGTGTGAATAAAGCTCTTCTTTCAGACTTATTAACCGAACCAATCAGCAAACGCATTGGCCTTCTCGCGACCTCTGCCACCGTACGGAGTGGGTGGTTTGCCCAACATATTACTAGTAGCATTCCTGACAGTTTTACTGTCAGCATTGCCTGTCCAGAGCTCGCCACGGCCATTGATGCTCAGGATGCTGCCTGGATTGACAATTTACTTGATGACTGTTTGCAACAACTTCCTCTGAACAGTTTGGATACTCTTGCTTTAGCCTGCACTCATTACCCAGTTGTTATTGATCAGATTCGAGCAAAACTGCCTCAACCATTGCAAATACATGATGCCCGATTTCAAGTGGGTGAAACCATCCAAAAACTTCTTGAAAGTTGAATGTACATTTATTATAGGATATAATACTTCCGTTACTTTATTTCCTTCACAGGAGCGTGAAATCATGAAGTATCTCGTTAAAGTCGCCATCATTGATGTCGATTATCTGGTCTTTGACCAGGGAGAAGTGGTTGAGGAAGTTCCCGCCAAGCGTGACGGCCACGTCCGTTTGGAGTCACGCACGACCAACCGTCGTGCGGAAATTCCCGTCACCATTTTCGAGCAGATAAAGAAAAATCATCTGCAAGAAATGAGCTAGCTGCTTTTCCGTCGCCCCCTGGCTTTCATAGCAGGGGGCAAATCCTTTTCCAACGATTGTCAGCTAATCCTCGCGTTATACTAGCGGCATGCCTTTACCAAAACTCTTGCCCTACTGGACTCGTTTTTACGTCATTCGTCATGGTCAAACAGAGTGGAACATCGAAAAGCGTCTGCAAGGCCACCAGGACTCACCCCTTACACCACTCGGTATTGCTCAAGCGCAAGAAAGAGCTCTCACTCTGAAAGACGTTCCGTTTGATGAAATTTTCTCATCTGATCTTTTTCGCGCCCAACACACCGCTCAAATAATCGCCTTAGATCGTCAAATTGCGCTCAAAACCAGCCAACTTCTACGTGAAGGAACATTGGGTAAGTACGAAGGTAAGACCGTTCCTGAATTCCGAGCAGAACTTCAAGAAATGCTCCAAAAAAGGGACACGTTGTCTGAGAGGGAACAATTTTCTTTCAAACTGAGTGATGATATCGAAAGTTATGAGGAGATTGCTCAACGACTCAACCGTTTTATTCGGGAGGCAGCTGTTGCATATCCAGGAAAAACACTGGGAGTGGTGAGCCATGCTGGTGTCTTACGGAGCTTTCTCATCCAATTGGCCTTTGGGAGTGAAAAATCTTTGCCCCATGGTAGCATCTCGAACCTTGCGTATTTTGTGCTTGATTCCAATGGGATCGAGTTTGAAGTTTGCGCCACCGAAGGCATAACAATGGAAAAAATGTCTCTCTAAATCAATATTTACCTGGTAGGTAAAGAAATTCCGAGTTCTTTCGAACTCCAATGCTCAATTGCTTGAATGGCCGCAACGGTAACAACTTGTTCTTCGGTCCAGTTGTCAAAACCCTGGCTCTTCATTACCTCATCCACGCGACCACCATACAATTTTCCAGCTCGAAACAACTTAATAACATGGCGAAGGATGACGCTCTCAATGTAGCAAAAGGCGGAGTGCACGACCCCGTCCTCTTTTCCATGATCTTTGAGGAGCTGAGTGAGTTGGAGAGCTCTTCTTTCAACTTCAGGGTAATCTGCCAGTTCAGCGTTTATCGTCATCGACATAGAATTTGAGTATATCAAATATGGTCAGTCTTATTTGATCTCGAACTGAGAGAGTTCCTTTTCGATCACGGCGGCAATATCTTCATCACTCATTGTATCCAGGTTGGTTGTTGTTTGCTTACGTACCAGTGACTCTAAGTGCTTGCCTGATTGCTCTTGTTGATCAAAATCCTCAACCGTGGCTCTGCTTGCGAGATCTGTTAATCGATCTTCAAGTGACAAAATTCCCTGTGGTCCAATACGCATATCAGCGTAGATAGGCAAAAGAGATTCAATATCGTCTTGGAGTAATAATTTGGGGATATACGACCATTCGAGATTTTGTAAAAGTTGAATTGCCTTAGGGATAACCCCAATCTCCAAAAAAATCTTTTCAGCCGCAGCGTGTTCGTTACTTCCATAGGTTTCGAGCAACCACTGTTTGAGACTTGCCACTTCCTGAAGCTCTTCTTCGGTACTTACATAGCGTCGTTGCTTTTGCATATCGAAGGTAACGGGTTTAGCAATATCGTGAAACAAACAAGTTTGGATAATCGCTTCTTTATTGACCGGCTCACCCGTCCAGCCCTGAAGGATAGAGTAAGCAACCGCTGCGACCCGAAGCATGTGTTGTTGAAGGTTTGAGGGGACACGATAGGTGGAGTAGATCTGTTGAACATTCATAACTTTTTCTACTATAGCGCGAAAAGAGAAACCGCCGGCGAGAAGCTCGCCAGCGGTTTGATTTCTCGCTACTTAGCTGCCCAGGGGCAGCCAGTAGGTGATCAAGATGCAAAAGTGAATTTCAACGCAGCCGTCGCAATCCACCACGTACAACTTGATATCCACAAATTCTGTTACCAGAACCATGGGTTTCTCCTCGTTTCGAAAAAAAGGATAGAAAGGCTATTATAATAAATGCAGGCCTAAATGTAAAGGCTATAGGCTTAAATATTGGGTTGGATTCACGACTACGCTCGCTTCCACTTTGTACTCATCAGAGTACTCGCTCCGCATGCACTCGGGTTATCTCGAATGCATGGAGAGAACAGGATGCTCGATCCCGTCGCGAACTTTGGCTTTTCATCTACTACCTGACTCACCAATAAAAAAACGGCCGGTGGCCGTTTTTATTGGTGAGTCAGGTGGGATTCCACCCATTCGGGTACGGCCAAGCTCACGCTCGGCCAGGAACCAAGCCGCAAGCATCAAAGTTTCTATGGAGCGGCTGGTTGAACGCACAATAACTCACAAAAAAATCCGCCAGTGGCGGATTTTTTTTTGTGTTTCAACGATACTGACCCAGAACTCCAAAATACTCTGTATAATAGGCAGAAACGGAAGCAGTATCCTCTAGTCTTTCGCTTTTTTGACTTAGATAAGAAGTTTATCAGATTTGGACAAAATGCTCGACAGCGAAAAAACAACAAACCCATCTCAATCTTCGACTAACCAAACGGACAGCGTCTCTGAGCCAGTAGAAGTTCCCAACCTCAGCGATGTACTCAAAGTTCACTATAGGGAAGGAACGGTTTATAGACCAAGCCTCAAACTCAAGCCTATTGTGTTTGATACTCCCAACGCAGGTGTCAAACAGCTTGATGTGTCGGTTATCGGCATCAACACAAGCATTGAACCTGCTTTGAAGATGATAAACGACAAAGTTCTCGACAAAGAGTGACAGCATAAATAATACGAATCTTTTTGTTATAATTATTTGTATAACAGAAAGTATTATTTATGAAAAAAATATCTCAGATTAGTACTAGTAAATCTTTTGCTGCAAAAACACCAAACACTAAATCTGCTCCATCAAAAATAGTGAGTATTGGCAACAGTTTTGCTGCTAAAACCCCCAATGTGAAAGGCTCAAAAAGTGGCAAAAAATCATAATAGAGAGCGGGCTCAGAGAAACCACCAATCGCACTTCACGAGGGCAAATCTTTATGTTGAGCTAGCAAACAAAACTGAACAGGGATTATCAAACACGCTTTTTTTGGTTGCAACAGTTTTTCTAGGGCTAACATCTCCACTGGTATCCGACATGCAAGGTTTAGCTGAGGGTTTGAAAGTAGTGTTATTTATAAGCTGGGTACTAACGGTTACTTCAATTATTGCTGGACTTATACAAACAGTTGTAAACCTCAATTTTTTTGCAAAGGCTTTCAAGTTGTCTAATGAACAAGAAGGTATTTGGGCAAATATGCCAGAAGATGAAGAAGAGTATGACAAAATTGCAGCAATAAGCGATAAAAAAGTCGATGAAACCGAGCTTCAATCAACACTCATGCCACTAGGTGTTCAAGCAACATGTATGGTTTTAGCAATTTTGCTGGCGATGATAGTTGGTGGATTTGCACTTTTTTCACAGAGTGATAACACTCCGCACCCATCAAAGAGATGTGGAGAACCACTAATTAGAGAGCAAGCAGAAAAAGTAAGGCTGCTGAGATGTATTCGATAATTTCAAGCTAGGTAAATCAGAAGTTATTTTGTCGAGATTATTAGCTCAAAAACCAAACTCAGGTCGATAACACTCATCAGCCAGAATATGAGCGAGG
>CAZRAG010000027.1:0-17577 GCA_964598125.1 uncultured Pseudomonadales bacterium | reverse complement strand
CCAAGGGAGTGAGTGAAATCCATGAAGCGGTCTATACCTCTCGTTTTCAGTACGCTGACGCTCTTCAACAAATGGGGGTCAAACTCGAAATGTACAACCCAGAGGTGCCGTATCCCGAAAAGTTTTATAACTTTAATGCCGAGGACGATAAGCCAGATTATAAGCATGCTCTTCGAATTCATGGTCCTGCCCAACTCAAAGCCTGTACCTTTACCGTTCCAGACCTTCGGGCAGGAGCAACTATTCTGATAGCTGGTCTTATTGCTGATGGAACTTCTGTAATTCAGGATACCGAAAAGCATGTTGAGCGTGGTTATGAGGCCATCACTGATCGACTCAATAGTATGGGTGCAATCATTCGCAAGATTGAGGAGTAAAATACAGGTCAAAAGGAATTGTTTTGAGTATCTTGAATCGTCGAAAATCCCAGTATGACCTGCAGCAAATGCGAATTGCCGCGGCCATCACCGCCCAAATTGTTGACGAACTTGGCAAGATGGTGGCTCCTGGCGTCTCAGCGGCAGAGTTGGAGAATCAGGCCCGGTTGCGCTGCCAGCAGGAAGGCGTTCAGCCCGCTTTTCTTGGATATGAGGGATATCAGTATGCCTTATGCCTGAGTGTCAATGATGAAGTGGTGCATGCACTTCCAACACCCGATAAAGTATTCAAAGAGGGTGATGTGGTCAGCATCGATTTTGGTGTGGTTCGTAATAAATATTATTCTGACCATTGTCGGACTTTTCCTGTAGGTAAGCTATCAGCTATTCATGATCGCCTTCTCAAGGTTGGTGAGGAAGCAGTCAACAATGCTGTTTGGCTCGCTGTAGCCGGCAATAAGATTGGTGATTTATCACATGCTATGCAGAGTACAGCCGAGAATGCTGGGTTCTCGATCGTCAAATACTATGTTGGCCATAGTATTGGCAAAAAACTGCATGAATCCCCCGAAATTCCCGCTTTTGGTATTGCGGGAAAGGGCTTGGTGCTTGAAAAAGATATGGTGATCTGCGTGGAATGCCAGGTATGCGAAAAGGGTTCCGAATTAACACATGATCGTGATGGCTGGACAGCCCGAACCGCTGATGGTGGTTACAGCGTTATGTTTGAACATATGGTACATGTTCAAAATGGCGAGCCAGAAATTCTCACGAAGCTTGCTTAAGATTTTTTATCTTTTTCATTCAGACAGTTCCAGGGAAATTTTGGTTGACAGTACATACATTGACACGCCCTTAATGAACAGACAGGTGTTTCCGGGAGGCGAAAATATCGCACTATCTGTCTGGAAATGCATTCATTCCTTGTGAGACATTTCAAAACAGCCTGTGCCTCAAAGATTCTCTTTTCACGATTTTCTCTATCTGGGTAGAGCACTTGGTATTTCACTCTTTTTGCCCAATCTTGAGCTTGAAACAAAGTAACCGCATAGGCAAGTTTACCGTCCCTTCCGGCTCGCCCTGCTTCTTGAACATAGGCAGCAAGTGTAACGGGTGGTGTAAGGTGAATGACTAAACGAACGCGAGGGAGATCAATTCCCATACCAAAGGCATTGGTACAGACAACAATAGCCGAATTGGTGTGCATCACCATCTCGAGAATTCTGATCTTATCCTTTTCAGTCAATCCAGCATGGAAATACTCAGTTTGAGGAAAATCATGATCACGTAGCCAGAGAGTAAACCACACAACATCAAGGTGGGTTGCCCCATAAATGAGAATGATGCCAGTGTTTTCTTTGGTGAGTAGCTTCCAGGCGGTCAAAATATGTTTGCAAAGATAGCGTTTCCAGTTTTCTGAAGGACATGTCAAAATTTGCCAGCGAATGTTCGGGCGAAAACAAGCTTGAGCAACAACTTGTGGTTTGTGCAGTTGTAAATAATGGGAAATCTCACCAACCATTTGCTGACTCGCTGTGGCTGTAAAGGCACAACATAGTGGCCGAGGTCGGGCAATGGAATAGGTATGTATCCATGAACCAATGCTGCGATACTGCGGTCGAAAATCAGCGCCCCACTCACTAATACAGTGGGCCTCGTCAATAACGACACATGATATGTTGGTTTGTTGCAGGACTTTGGTGAGAAGTGGCGATTGTAATTTTTCTGGGGAAATGTAGAGAAGTTTGAGATTCTGTTGTCTGACTTGACGAAGAATGAGGTGTTTTACGTTTGGGGGTGTCAGGTAATTCCAAGCGGCCGCTGATATGTTTTTTGCCTGCAGTTTGTTGACCTGATCAAACATTAAAGCCAAAAGGGGAGTAATAACGATGGTTAATCCTGGTTGTGAGAGCGCAAACAACTGGTAGATAAGTGACTTCCCAAAGCCGGTTGGCAGAACGGCGAGAACATCATTTTGTTGTGTTAGTAGGCTAAGAACGCGTTCTTGCACGGGATGTAACTGAGAAAATCCAAAGTACTTATGCAAATTCTGTTGAAACACCTTAGCAAGAAGAATACAAAGAGAAACAAACAGAATCTCATCATGGGAAAGAGAAATGTACGTCACTCATTTTTCCAGTAGAATGAGAGTGTGAAACAAGCATTGCTTTGGTTACGTCGACATACCTTTGGGCTTTTCACTTTTTTTCTTCTGAGCCTTGGTGTGATGGTTCGTTTGTGGCAGTTTGGCTCAATACCAGTCTCATTGTATTGGGACGAAATGGCAATTTGGGACGATGCCCAAAGTATTGCGGCCACTGGCCAAGATATTTTTAATCGTTCGGCTTGGCAACCAATTTTCATTTCTTATGGCGATTTCAAGCTTCCAGTTTATATCTGGCTGACTGCTGGCATTTCATTTTTCGTTCATGATCCCCTAATTGGTGTAAGAATTGTTAGTCTCCTGGCGGGACTCAGTATGATTCCTGCGGTGTACCTCCTCACTCGCAATTTGGGGTGGTCAAAACATCAGAGCTTGGTTGCGGCAACGTTCATGGGGTTATTGCCCTGGTCCATTCATTTCTCTCGAGTTGGGTTTGAAGCTCATTTAGCTGCGGCACTGGTGTTATGGAGTCTGGTTTGTTTTTTGGTGATTCCTCATCCAACCTTGAAAACCAAACAAAGACTACTTTTACTCTTTATAAGTATCTTTTTGGCAACGACGGCCTTCTATACCTATTTTAGTGTCCGTTATGTTTGGCCAATCCTCATAATAGTAGTGACCAGTGTTTGGTGGCCTACTTTCCGTCGATTCTGGTTCTTAATTTTGTTAGGGATGGTTGCTTGGTTGGTGTCACTCCTGCCAATGTTTCAGGCAGACTTTTACCAGGCCAGCAACCAACTACGATTAAGTACCGTTAATGTTCTTAATCAGCCAACTCGGCAAAACGAAGTTAATCTTTGGCGTCAACGGGCAGGGAATTCCTTGTGGAGTCGAGTCTTGTATAGCCAAGAAACATTTATTGTTGTGGATTTGGCTCGAAATATCGTTCCGTTTTTCTCTGCTGATTATCTTTTTGCCAGTGGGGATACTAACCTCCGGCATGGGAACGGTTATTCTGGTTTAGCCTGGTGGGCAACGCTCCCATTACTCATCTTTGGGGCAACCTCTTTGTGGAATACACAGAGAAGGCTTTTCATCTTCCTCACTATTTGGTGGCTCATTGCGCTTGTCCCGGCGGCAGTTCCTCAGGTTGTACCGCATAGTTTGCGTTCGTTGAATGCTGTTCCCGTATTACCAATTGTGATGGCAGCTGGCATAACTTGGGTATGGCATTGGACCAATAAAAAAGCAAAAATATTATTTTTAAGTGGAACAGTTGCTTGCTTTCTTCTCGAGTTCAGCTTTTTTACCTGGCACTACTTTTCTGTGTACCCCCGACTGTCAGCAATTCAGTGGCAAGATGGATATCTGCAGTTGGCTGAATACCTGAGTGAGCAAAATGAGAAGCAAAACATCAGGGTCAACATGAACGATGATCGCTTTTTTCTGTACTATCTTCCGGTGAGTGGGTTAGGTTGGGAAGAAATCCAAGAACTTCCCTCAAAAGGTTTTAAACGGTATGAGATCCAGAACGTACAATTCGAGCAGCAAGAAGCAATTTCTGACACAACGTCATTATTGGTGGTGCCAGCGGGGACAAAGATTGCTCACCAAAAAATAGTACACACTATTAAAGGAAAAACAGGTGAAACTGTTTTTGAGGTATATGAATACAATAATAAGCCGAATGAATAAACAAGCACTTATAGCTCTTTTCTTATTGGCATTGGTTTTGCGTATTGGGTATTTCTTTTGGCAAAATGTTCCTGTTCTCAATCAAGATGAGGCCGCTTTACTTCTCAATGCGCGATTCATTACCGAAACAGGGAGAGATGAATGGCAGCAATTTTTGCCATTTACTTTTCGTTCTTTTGGAGATTATAAACTTCCTGGATATATTTATGGCACTTCACTTGTAGGAAGTGTGCTTGGTTTTTCCCTGGTAAGTGTCCGTTTTCTTTCTTTTATGGCTGGACTGGGAAATATCGTACTCATGTATCTCCTGGGAAAACGCTTATTCTCCCAATCGGTTGGTTGGTGGAGCGCGTTGCTTCTGGTGTTATCACCGTGGAGTTGGCATTACAGTAGTGTTGGCTTTGAGGCAAACGTCGGTCTGTTTTTCTTTTTAATGAGCTTCGTGGTCTTACTGCAAAAACCTATTACAGCTCGTTCAGGTATCGTTGTGGTTGGGAGTCTCCTCCTGGGTGGTTTCACCTACAATTCACCTTTTCTTTTAAGTCCATTGCTTTTATGGGTATTGATACTCTGGCATGGGATCAAATCACGAGAAAGTCAATCTCTTCTGAGTGGAATACTCGCTACCATGATGATGCTGCTTTTACTTACTCTGCCAGCAACCATGCAAAAAGAGGGTATTTCACTCTTTTCGGACCCAACCTTGCTTTCTCTGTACCCAAGTTACAGGGCTTCATTTTCTGGCATAAATCAAACACTTATTGGCAATCAATATGTTTATTTTGGTCTTCTTGTTGTAAAAAATCTTTTCCGTTCGTTTAGTTGGATATTCCTCGTTACACAAGGGGGGAGTAATCCGTGGCATACAATACCCGGAATTGGCCACCTGCACTTTCTTATCCCAATTGGAGCAGCCATGAGTCTTGGTGCCTTTGTGAAGGCCTTGCAACTCTCACGATGGCGGTCTAAAGCATTGATGATGTTTGGTCTCTTACTGGGGAGTCTATTGCCTGCTGTTATCACCGTCGACGCTCCGCACGCCACCCGTAGCTTATTCTTTTTTATCATGATTACTCTCTTTGCTGGCGTTGTCTTTGCTGAAGTTGAAAAAAATATTTCAGTTCTTCCAAGGAAAGGCTCAATTCTCAGTGTCTTAATCTTTCTTTTGATGGCTGGTTTCTTGCAGTGGTGGGTCCCAAGCCGAGCACTTTGGAGATCTTTAGATGTTCAAGATCGTCGCTGGCCAGTTGGCTTACCTGCTGCTCTTCAATCCTTACCATCTGACCTTCAGGACGTAGCCGTTGCTGATGCCCATGGGGTTTTGTATACCTTTGTCGCCAATGAAACAAACATGTCTCCCATGGTTTTTTGGGAAACGATTCATCGTAGTGAACCTGATACAGCTGGTTTGGTTCGGGTCGAGCGTTTGGGTCGATTTTCTTTTGTCCAAGAGAAACCAAGTGAATTTACTGGACATTATCTCGCTCCTGTGTCGAGTCAAAAGTGGGCTATCATAGATCTATGAAACAAAAACAAATGCATTCTTTGTCAGTGGTCTACGCAACCTACAATGAGGAAGCCAATCTTGAGCGTTCATTGAATAGTATTACTGACCTTGCTGATGAACTTATAGTGGTTGATGGATCTTCAACCGACGCTACCCGGGAAATTGCCAAGAAATATGGTGCGAAAGTCATCAAAACTACCAACAAACCAATTTTCCACATCAACAAGCAGATGGCAATGGATGCAGCAACCAAAGAGTGGACGCTCCAGATGGATGCCGATGAGGTTGTTGACGAGGAGATGAAGGAACATATTAAGGAGATTCTCAACGCTCCAGTTCCAAAGCAGGATGCTGGGTATTGGTTGCGCCGAAAGAATTATTTCCTAGGAACATTTCTCAAAAAAGGTGGTCAATATCCCGATGCCGTTATCCGTTTTTACAAAACAGGCCAAGCATTCTTGCCTATGAAATCAGTCCACGAACAAATGGAAGTAAAGGGGAGTGTTGGTACGCTTCGAGGTCATTTGCTCCACTATAACTCTCCCGATTTTAGCGTCTATTTACGAAAGGCTAACACTTATACGTCTTTAACGGCAGCAGGTTGGTTGGAAGAGGGCTGGGATCCGAGTATCTCTAAGGCATTTCAGTATCTTTTTTGGAAGCCACTGGTGACTTTTGTCATGATTTATGGAAGACACAAAGGCTTTGTAGATGGCTTTCCAGGTTTGGCTTTTGCGCTTTTTTCTGGCTTACACTTTCCAATTGCCTACTTTAAATTTTGGGAAATGAAAAAAACACAAGCATGAAAGTTTTGCTGAATACTTCACCACTGGCTGATGGGAATAAAGATCGCGGCATTGGAATGTATACTCGCCAACTGTTAGCTTCACTTCGGGATTTTTCACCACAAAACCAATCACTCATTGTTCAAGCAACCCATGAAGTTATTGAAAAAATTGTTTCTCCTGAACTTGACTTTGACCTTATCCATTACCCTTTTTTTGATTTTTTCTTTGCTACTTTGCCCACCAATCATAAACTCCCGTTTATCGTGACCATTCATGATGTTATCCCTTTGCTCTATCCAAAGCAGTATCCAGCTGGAATAAAAGGAACCATCAAGCTGCTAAGGCAAAAGTGGGCTGTTCAAAAAGCCACTGCGATTATTACTGACTCCCAAGCCTCGAAGGATGGAATTACGGAAAAACTTTCAATTCCGAGCAACAAGGTATTTGTGGTGCCTTTAGCCGGAAACCCAGAGATATCTGAACTTTCTGATTCACAGGCCCGTCGATTAGAGAGTTCACTTTCATTACCCAAAAAATACATTGTGTATGTTGGTGATATTAACTACAACAAAAATCTTCCGGCGCTTTTATTAGCGCTCACTCAGTTACCATCTGATCTTCATCTCTGTGTGGTGAGTCGCACTTTCCACAATAAAAGTATTCCGGAGGGTCAACGTTTAGCATCTATAATTCGCGAAAATGATCTTGAGGATCGAGTTCATGTGCTTGATATTCCTCATGACTCACCCAAGCTTTTAAGTGCCGTGATGCACGAAAGTGTGGCCGTTATTCAACCATCTCTTTGGGAGGGTTTTGGCTTGCCAGTGTTAGAAGCATTTCAGGCTGGGGCTCTCGTGGTGAGTAGCAATGCTGGATCTCTCCCTGAAGTATATGGTGAGGCGGCGATTGCAATTGAACCGACAATCATAGGACTGGTTACCGGAGTTGAAAATGCACTAAAGTTACGTGGTGAAGAAAGAGAAAAACTTATCCAACTTGGTAGACAGCAAGCAAAAAAGTTCTCCTGGGAAAAAACCGCCCAACTTACCTGTCAAGTGTATGAAGAAATCCTTAGCAGAGAAGGACAAGCATGATTTGGTTGCGCCGCTGGCTTCCCATGATTCTTCTCTTGCTTGGTTTCGTTCTTTTGGCCTCAAATGTCTACATGGGAGAACGTTTTCCCTACACGCATGATGGAGAGAATCATCTTGTCCGATTTGTAAATTATGCGGCTGCTCTCCGGGAAGGACAGTGGCCACCACGTTTTGCCCCCTATGTTTTTAGTGGGTATGGCTTCCCGGTTTTTGTCTTTAATTATCCTCTGGCTAATATTATCTCTGTTCCTCAGCTCCTCCTAAAGATCCATCCTGAGATGGTTTTTCGAATTCAGGTGGTAGTCGCACTGTTACTTGGCGCAATCAGTACTTGGTACTTTTTTCATCGCTCACCCTGGAAGTCTGGTGCTTGGTTTGCCACTTTACTCTATTTGTTCTCAAGTTATCTTGCGAGTTTGCTTGTGTTTCGTGGCAGTATTGGCGAAATCTGGAGTTATGGTCTTGTTCCGTTTGCGTTTCTTTCTCTCTTTCTGTCTTTACAAACAAGGCAAAAATATTGGTGGCCGATTTTTTCGCTTTCGTTGACTCTGCTTTTACTGGCACATAATTTGTTTGGCTTAATGTTCGCTGCAGCACTTTTTCTTTTTTCAATTGTTTGGTTACAAAAAGAACGGATTATTTCGTTGTTGTTAGCTTGGACAACAGGTGTCGGATTAACCCTGTGGTTTTGGGTTCCTGCTCTAGGAGAACTTAACAAAACCATACTTCAACAAGACGAGTTAGCGACCCGGGCTGTGGATAACACATTGTCTTTAGCACAGATTTTATTTTCGCCACTGTCTTTTGGCTTTTCTCGGTCGGGACCACTGGATTCCCTTGGTTTTGGTATAGGGTTGATTTTTGTTGTCTTACTAGTCCTCAATTTTGCTGTTTTGATTCGCACGCTCACTGCGATAGTAAAAAGAAAAATGGATATTTGGCAGACAGATTCACTCATCTCTTTGTTTACTGGAGTGGGAGCAATATTTTTGATATGGATGAGCTCGAGTTGGTCCATTTGGCTCTGGCAAAAACTACCAATGCTCAGCATTCTGCAGTTTCCCTGGAGACTCCTTTTTCCGCTCACACTGGTACTTATTTTTTTTGGTGGCTGGTTTTATAGCCAGAATAAAATCATCTGGAAATATTTTTTATTGAGTATTCTGATCGTGCAAATTGCTCAACACGTTTCTCTTAAGCCAGCTGACAGATTTCATTACGAGCGTGATTATTATGTCTTACACGCTTCAACGACGCTCACTCGCAATGAAAATAGGCCAATAACCTTTCAAGCAGAAACACTGACAAGTTGGGAGCCGAGAGCCCAAATTACAAGCGGCGAGGGGGAGATTACACAAACACAATTATGGAATGGTTCAGAACGTCAATATTCGGTTCTCACCAAGACTCATGTTGTTGTTACAGAACCTACCGTCTACTTTCTTGGCTGGGAAACAACAGCAGATGGACAGAACGTTATTCTCAGACCAGAACTGTCACAAGGCTTCATTGCATACGAGTTGTCTGCTCGTGAGACACCCTACCAAATTCATACTCAAACTACTGAAAGCACTGTCTGGAGACAAGTTGGTAATACGTTGAGCATTATCAGTTTAGGGATTTTTGTGTCTTGGGTTTTTAAGATAGGGAGAGACAAAGAAGTATGAACAAAATATTACGTCGTTGGCAGTTGCTGATGATTGTTTTCTTGGTAGTCCTGGGAGCCGGCCTTCGCATGTGGAAGTATGAATATTTTCCCATTGCTGGAGAAACACAAGATGAAGTGGCCTGGACAATTTTAGGGAGTAGTTTGCTGCAAACTGGTGAACCCGTGAGCTGGTCATATTTTAGCGGTTATACCATTCTTGAAACCGTGACTTTTCAACACAATTCGTTCCAACTGGTTAAGCCGGCCTTAGATCACCCGCCACTTTTTTCTTTTTTGCCAGGTATTGTTCAAACCGTCACCGGACATCATTGGAAAGAAATACCTTCTATAAAACTCGTCCGTTTTCCTCTCGTTCTTTTGGGAATGCTGAATTTGGGCCTGTTTACTTGGTGGATCATGCGTATCACCCAAAATCCCGTTCAGAGAATTGCCAGCATTGCTCTTGCGGCCACAGCTCCCAATATTGTCTTTCTTTCCCGCTTGGTGGTGAGTGAAAATCTTTTGGTGACCTGGATCTTGTTGATTTTGCTTCTGCAATCAACGGCTCTCAAGGGTTGGCACAAGTGGATGTGGATGTTAGTCCATGTTGCTGCTCCAATGACCAAAATATCTGGCTTAGCCATTTGCGCCGGGAGCATCGCCGCCAGCTGGTACACCAACAATAAAGTTGCTTTAAAGTGGGCACTGCTAGGAACTGGGGGTGGAATCATTCTGTTGTTAGGCTATGTTTCTCTCTTTGATTTTGGACTTTTTTGGCAAGTGCAGACTCAACAAGCAGCCCGTAACACTGGGTTGCTCACACTCTTCTCAACTTGGTGGTGGGCCAATACTTTAGTCGAAGGGATTTTTGCTGATGTTTGGAATCAAGTAGGATTATTCAGTCTGGGACTCTTAGCATTTTTTGGTCTTCCAACTGCCAAAGAAAAGCGAAGCGAAAAATCCTTAATTCTCTTTCTCTTTTTTGCCCAACTTGCTTTTTATCTTTTAAGTGTAGGCGAAACAACCGTGCATGGTTGGTACCGAATAGTGTTTTGGCCCCTCTGGGTATACAGCTTGGGATGGGTAGTGGCTCGGGCTTGGGAGGAAAAGAGTGCCTGGTGGTTGAGTTTTAGTTGGTTACTTATGTCGGCTCAAGTTCGTTTGGGATGGGTATTTTTACTTGGAAAGACGGCTTTTGAATATCAAGGTATGGCTAACAAGATTTGGCTCTTGGGGGCAGGCCTAGGTCTTTCAACACTCTTTCTTCCAAAGAAATGGCAAAGCATGACTCAAAAACAGTTATGGATAATTTTGGGGTGTATAGTCTTGCTCGCTCATCTGGCAGCAGTCCTGACTATTCAGCACGAGCTTTTTTGGCAAGATGCGTTATATTTAGAGCAAGGAATCCAACCTTAAGAATTGATTGAAAGGAAACTATGGCAAAAATTCTCGTGACGGGAGGAGCAGGCTTTATTGCTTCTCATGTGGCCGATATCTATCGTGAAAACGGTCATGATGTTGCTGTACTTGATAACTTTTCTACAGGAAAGCGCGAAAATATTCCTCAAGGAACTCAATATTTCGAAGCCGACATCACCAATCGTGAAGCTGTCGCTCAGGTAATGCAGGAATTCCGACCAGAAGTTATTAATCACCATGCCGCACATATTCAGGTAGGCTATTCTGTCCAAAATCCTCAATTTGATGCCACCAACAATATTTTAGGTTTGCTCAATATTATGGAAGAAGCCAGAAAAGTGGGAGTCAAAAAAGTAATGATGGCCTCAACGGGCGGGGCGATGTATGGAGATCAGCCAACACCATTCACTGAGGACATGAAGGCACAACCACTTTCACCTTATGGTGTTTCTAAACGAGCGGGAGAGCTTTACTTGCACTATTACCTTTCTCAATACCAGATACCCTATGTGGTACTGCGCTATTCCAACGTCTATGGCCCCCGACAAAATCCTCACGGCGAATCTGGAATTGTATCCATCTTTGCCGAAAAGATGTTAGCCGGACAGCAACCGATCATTAATGGTCCTGGTACAAACACTCGTGACTATGTTCATGTCAGTGACGTTGCTCGAGCTAACCTGCTCGCCCTTCAATACGATTCCACAGGTATCTTTAATATTGGCACGACTACGGAAATTACTGCCGTTGAAATCTTTCATTTACTGAATGAAGCACTGGGAACACAGTTTGAAGAAACACATGGTCCAGCTCGGCCAGGGGAACAAACAAAGAGCTCTTTAGATTATTCACTTGCCCAAAAGACATTAGGTTGGGAGCCAACGATCTCTTTTGAAGAAGGCATTAAAGATTTTGTTAAAAGCTTGCGATAAAAGCATTTGTTCTTGAGTGAAACTTGCGAAAGACGTACGATACGTCTATGGCAAGAAATTGTCTAAAGTATTTTGGAATATATAGTCTATGGCGGACTTGGCTCATTGCCCTCACTCTTATTTCAGTTAAGATCTTGCCTTTTCAACAACGTTTTTCTGCCTACATGTTTGAAGCCTTACGACCGGTCCCGAGCTGGGCATGGCCATGGGCCAACATGGATGGCGTCGTTTTCATGCTCATTGCCAAGAATGGCTATGAGACTGTGCAGCTCCCTTTTTTCCCGCTTTTTCCATTTATTATCCGTGTTTTACAGCAGCTCACGGGTTTGCCCTACATTTTTGCCGGACTTTTCGCCAGCCTTTTGTTGAGTTGGGGAGCTTTCTTTTTTCTTAAGCGGCTCTTGCAACTGGAAAAACAATCAAAACTTCTGTTGCTCATTGTTACTCTTTACCTTGTATATCCCACAGGCCATTATCTCTCAGCAGTTTACAATGATTCACTTTTTGTAATGCTCTCGCTAGCGACCTTTTTCTTTGGACGTCAGCACCAATATGCCAAGGCGAGTGTCGTTGGTTTCTTGGCCACATTGGCTCGTTTAAATGGTTTAGCGCTTTTTGCTTTCTTGGGAATGGAATACTTCATACAAGTAAGCTCTCAGATTGGTCTTGATCCCTACTTCTCCAAGTTTTCACGAAAGTATTGGCAGCTTTTCTTGCCAAAAAACTGGTGGAGAACGGGAATTTATTGGGCCTTACTTATTCCTGGGGCATTTGCAGCTTACCTTGCTTGGATACAGTGGCAGTTTGGTGACTGGAGCCTCTTTTTTTCCAATGCGGCGGTTTGGCATCGTAGCCACCTCACCTTTCCGCTACAAACTGTCTGGCGTTATGGTCGCATGATGATGACGGTTCCCATGGATACGTTGGTTTATTGGGTAGCCTGCAGTGAACTCTTCTTTGCCCTGTTTTATGTTATTTGGCTCATATGGTCCTGGAAGAGAATCCGGTTTTCGTACTGGGTTTTTTGGGCGGTCAGCTGGATTATTCCCAGTGTTACAGGGACGTTTCAGGGAATGCCAAGGTATGGGTTGCATATGTTTCCTTTATTTTTTGCGATTGCCCTTTGGTTAACGGGTAAGCCAAGATGGGTGACTTGGCTGTGGATGGGAATATCGCTTTTGTTACAGGCAATTTTTGTGATGTATTACACCAGAGGATACTTTGTGGCGTAGGGGAGGGGAAACGGGATTCCACCACTCAGCCTTTCAGGCTTCGGGTACTACCTGGTGCTCATATTCATTCGCACTTGGTGTGGAACAGGCTTTGATCCTTGCCTCACGTTCCATTAAAAAATCCCCTGATGGGGATTTCTTAATGGAGCGGGAAACGGGATTCGAACCCGCGACCTTCTGCTTGGAAGGCAGACGCTCTAGCCAGCTGAGCTACTCCCGCACGTTGATACTGTCTATTGTACTTGATTTGTCAACGTGGAGGAGAGTCATTTTTGATCTTCAAAAAATGGTGTTCAACATTTTGGCGACGCTCTTCCAGGATGTCTCCAAACTCAAGATGGGCCAAAGCCCGGAAGATAAGTTCCATGGCATGATAGATCGCTTCATCAAGATGGCCATTTTTTTCAACGTCATTAATGAGCTCCTCAAGAATATTGATGTGAACCACTCCAAAAACGAGAGGGTTGGAGCTTAAAAATGAATCAACAATAACCTTTTGATACGCGGGATAGTCTGCTAACTGGACAATCTCCTGGTTAGCTCCAGCTTTAAGAACTTCTTTTTTGACTCGTGCTGTGGTTGCTTCGAAAACCATATGAACGGCTCGAGCATGCTTTGTGAATGTAAGAATTGATTAAAGGCTATTTGATTGGAAATCTTGATGCATCAAGGCAATAAACTTTTCCTGATCTTGCGTGTTTGTTGCCAGGTCGCCAAAGGTATTGGCATCATATTCCTGGCAAGGAGTACCCAGAGTTTTGAGTTTTTCTTTGAGAGCCTCAAGTCCAAGATCTATTTGCTGGAGATACTCTGGTGTATAGGCAGAAAGTTCATAATCACGGCCACGCTTGCGAATACGCCGTAACTTTTCTTCCAGAGTGCAGTTAAAGGCAATCACCTGAAGTCTTGATTGTAATGGTGAAAACCAATGAGAAAATAGTCGGTCATAGAGTTCCCATTCGGACTCTGTAAAGTTTCCAACTAGAACATGACTATAGCTATATACCCAGCTCATGAGCAAACCGCTATCTATGACAATAGCTTCTTCAGGATGTTCCGCAATGGTTTGGGTGGTTAACCGGTAGCGCTGTTCCGTAAGCCAAAGCTCATTTGAGAAGGCCCAACGGGGTGTGTTTTCCAGATAGCGATCACGAAACGGGCTCACTTGAAAGAGCTCATCAGCATAGAGGACGTGGGCGTTTAAGGCTTGGCCAACCAGAGGAAGGGCAGTGGTTTTCCCAGAAGCAATGTTGCCGATAAGGGTAATGAGTGGAGGCATACCTCACTAATCCAGAGATACTTCTAAGTTGGGTTCAATCCTTTGACAAGCTTCAGCAACTAAGCGACGGTGACATTTATCTGCAGTTTCCTCCCAACAAAGAAGGGTCACATTTTGTTGCTGGGCGGTTTGTGTGAGAAATTTCAGAAGTCTTGTTTGAACTCCAAGAACCTCTGTTTGAAACCGTGTTTGGAGATCTTCCCAGCTGAGACCTTCATATTTATAGGCATTGAGAAGATCATGTGAGGGAGAAAGTTTTGGCATCCAGAAATCCCAGTCCTCATACTCTCCTGGACGTCGCATTATACATACGCGTAAACCGTCATTTGGGTGAGAAGGTTGTTGAATAGATTTGGTAAAAAGGGCCATAGAATTTTATTCTATCTGTTTTGGGCTTCGTTGACAGCATTTTGTAACCAAGACCACTGGAGGAGATACTGCATAGCTTCAGGGTGAATTTTTTCCAGTACATTTGGAGAAAAACCGACAGCCACATTCAGCAAGGCTCTGTGCAAGGTCTCGTCAACTTTTCTGACTGTGTTCCGGTGGAGGTCAACACCATCAACAGCCCGGACCGCACCCATTTTCAGGAGCACAGGCAGAGAAATGCCCCCAGAAAGGTTTTGTGGAGTAACTGGGGGTAAGCCATTCTGTGAGTAGGCATGGCTTGAGTAAAAATTGTCAAATGTTGCGAGATACTGAGCGTATCCATCTGGTGTTGCTAGCAAGCGAATCATTTCTTGGTGAAGGACCACTCGCGTTACCTCTGTTCCGGCCACTGTTCCAGTTTTGTCCTGCAAAGCGGCAGATGAAGAGACCTCATAGTATCCTTCACCCATTTTTTTAGCGAGTTGGCTCATTCTCATAAAATGTTTTCGAGGTGTTTGAATACTGTCAGGTTTTTTCTTCGAAGCGAGTCGTACATCATTGTTTTCGATAACGCCGATGTGAGTATTGGTATCAGCTGCTACAACTCCTGAAAGTTCCTTATTATTTCGTCGGCACATCTGAAGAATCATGGGGTAGGCAAAGGCAATTTTTGAGAGAGCGACAGTGACAAGATCTTCAGTATCTGGTTCTTCACCTCCACCCACAAAAACGACTTCCACACCTGGAATCTGTTGTAGCGCTAGCCTTCTTCGATAACTCGTTGAAGCCAAACCTATTACCTTTTCTCCGGTAAGTTTGTATGCCATTTAGTCTCCGATAACAAAAAAACTCCAGCATTGATGCTTGGTGTCACTCCGCATTTTTGGCGCGGATTCGTTTCTTGGATCAAAACTGGAGTTTTCTCCGTTTTGAAAGTTGTACGTAATTTAACTTGTTGAAAAGAAAGTGTCAATAACCAAAAACTATAGGTTTATGGCCGCAAAAACCTGTGATTTGTTAATTATGCTGACAGTCAAAGTCGTAAAGCAACCCCGAAAAAAGACAAAGGATTGATGTACAGAATTCTTTTTTGTGCCGAGGGAGGGAATCGAACCCTCACTCCCTTGCGGGAACGAGATTTTAAGTCTCGCGCGTCTACCAGTTCCACCACCCCGGCGAGGAATGTAATTGAATTATATCTGATCTCTCTCTCAACACCAGAAGAACTCAGGTGTTACATGGATTCGTTGGCAGTAATAACTTGCTGCACTTGGTTTTTCATGGTCGAATCATCCGGAATAGCGGTATATACCTGTGAGCCGGCAAAAACAAGACTATTCGCACCCATGGTAACCCCTGGCATAAGGGTGGAGTTGGCACCAACCTCGCTGCCTTTGGCAATCAAAGCTCCAAGTTTTGTCTTACTCGTTTCGATCTTTTTATCAGGTAATTTAACCGTCACTGGTTGGCGGTCAAACCGCAAATTAGTGGTATGAGCGTTGTATCCAAAATGTACCCCGTTTTCGAGGACTGAGTCGCCCACATAGGCATGGTGTAGGTCACATTCCGGACCAATATAGCTGCGAACAATTTCACTCCCATATCCCACCACACTGTTGTGTTCCACGATACTGTTGCGGATCAAAGCATTGTTGCCAATCATGGCATCTTCGCCAATATAGGCTGGTCCTTGAATGATAGCTTGATCAAGGATTTTTGCCCGGGCAGCAATGACCACTGGTCCATGAATAACCGCCGTTTTAGCAATTTGGGCACTGGGATCAATCTGGGTTTCGATCTGGCGCAAAAAGTATTCCGTCATATCGAGAACATGGTGACCAAACTTGAGTTTCTGCCAAGGTCCATTGTATCGGTAGAGAGAGACGTCATGTTGGCGCATCAGTTCAGTGAGCGCTTGCTCATAGATATCATCTCCCTGAGACTTCTGATTGGCCTCTTCAATGAGCGATAAAAACTTTTCTGGGTCGGAAAAATAGTGAAAGACCAAATTAGCCACATTACTGGGCATGTTGTCTGCACCAGGCTTTTCTTGAATTCCCACAACGCTTTGACCTTCTAATTCAAAGTAACCAAGTGGTTGATACACCTGAGTTTCCATCCCGGTAACAACGGCATACTTACCCGATACGGTTGGTAGAAGTCCGGCCAATAAGTGAGGGGCAACCATGTCACCAGCATTCATGACAAGAATGTCTTTCTCAGGGAGAAGGTCTCGTACCGACAGGAGGGCATCACCCATTCCCTGAGGTTGTGATTGGCGGTGAAGCTGAATGTCAAGACCGGCAAAATCAGTGCCAAGTTGCGATTGTAACCATGAATGATTCGCTCCGTTGGTGGCCACAATGACCTTTGTCAGGCCGGCATTTTGTACCATCTTGAGCGTTCGATAGAGCAACGACTGACCCATAAAAGGAAAGATCGTTTTATCTGTTACGTATGGCAAAAATCGGGTACCAACGCCACCAGCGAGAACAACAGCGGTTACTTCAGACATGGGCTTCCTCCTTTGGAAGATGAAATTGAATCTCCGTCTCGTCAATTCGGCGAACCGGTTTTTCCTGATATTCTTCAAGAATATGGGCAATCATGCCACCAGTTCGGGCGAGTGCGAACAGGCCATTACCAGCGGAGGTGGGGAAGCCAAGGTCTAAAAGAATGGCCGCGATGGCTCCATCAATATTGATAACGAGGTGTTTATCAATTTTTTCGTAGACATACTTTTGTATGTCGAGCATGAGGTCCTGGTGCGTATGGTCAATACCAGCATCTCGTGCAATTTTAAAGAGTTGATCAGCTCGGGGATCATTATGCTTGTAATGTGGATGACCCAGTCCCAGGATCCTTTTTTTGTTCTCAAGATGTGATGCTTGCAGTGAGTCTAAACCTTGTTCCTTGACCTGACTGATTACCTTGGCCGCTCCAGTGATAGCGCCGCCATGGTACGGGCCGAGGGCCATAATTCCAGCAGCGAGTGAATGAAGAAGATCATTGCCTGTACTGGCTACCACTCGAGGAACAAATCCTGAGGCAGGACTCAGGCCATGATCGAGACTGGCAACCAGAATAGCATTAAAGACCTTTTCTTGAGCCGGTGTGGGCACATGATTGGTTA
>CAZRAG010000026.1:0-17787 GCA_964598125.1 uncultured Pseudomonadales bacterium | reverse complement strand
TTCTGCTTCTTTGACCTATTTCGACCAGTTAAAACTTCCTGAACGACATCAAATTGCTGCTTAGTAATAAGTGGTTGATGATTTGCAGGGTAAAGTGTGCCGTGATGATCCAAAACACCATAATAGGTTTTGTTTTTGAGGATTCGTTCAATAACTGATTTGTACACCTTCTTGCCCGCTTTTGTTCTAAAACCCTGAGCGTGTAAGTATTTTGTTAGATTCTGGAGTGATAATGTTCCGCTACTGTATTTCTTGAAAGCCTCCTGGATGTAGTGAGCCCTTTGAGGATCAGGAATTAAACCAGCCTTTGTATTGAGATAACCAATCGGGGCCTGAGAAGGATACTCCCCACGCATGACTTTGCTTTTCATTCCAGCATTTACCTTATCGGAGAGGTCTCTCGAGTATTGAGCTGCAAAAACACCCATCATCTCAAGTTGGAAGATATCAGCTGTGGTCTTGTATGTAGCTGATGGAGTGCAGATTTCCTTGAGGTATTCAAGCTTTCTCAACTTGGTGATCTCTCCAAGTTCAATCATGTTTCTGGCCAATCTGTCAGGATGAACAACAAGGATAGCATTTGCTTCTCCGGCCTTGATTCGAGCAAGCATCTGGTTGAAAAGTGGGCGGTTGTTATCGTCTTTAGCGCTGCGACTTTCCTTGATAACTTCGACAATGTCTAGATCATTGCGAACGGCATATTCGGTGAGAATTCGTTCCTGAGTACCCAGTGATTGCATCTGCTTGGTATCTTCTTCAGAGGATTTCCGGCAGTACATGAAGTATTTCATACAGCTTTTTTCTTAATCACTTTAGAGAGATTATACTCACGAAAAATTACGTTCCCGTTGCGGGCAGTCCAATATTCATTTTGAAACTCAGGATCTAAGTTAGTGATACTTACGAGATGCACTAATTTGTTTGCCTGTTCACCATAATACTTTTTAGAACGAATTAAGTTTCTTGAAGTAATTATTCTTTGTTCACCTTTGTATAGCTGTTTAGTCAGGTACTTAGCAAGGTAACCACCAATCTTTGGATTATTGGCCATAATTCCTCTAATATCGATAAATCCATGTCCCCACAACTCAGCGAGAGCATCTTTTGGAATTACAGGGAGATCACACAACATGTGGTAATGGACTGCACCCCGTTTTTGATACTCAGCTACAGCAATATACTTCACTTGAGGAAATCTTTTTCTCAGCCTTCTTAAAAAAAGTCGAAGCTTTTTATTACATGTTTTTATATCGGTAATATCAAAGGTGGGATCATCTCGAAATGTCAGTGTAAGAAACTTTGAGTTTCCCTGAAAATTAGCTTTTGCTAAGATCATGAGTCTGTTCTTAGCCAGGTGAAGAGTTCTTTCTTTATACTCCTCATGACGACTGGGATTCATCCCAGATCTTCGAAACAGTGCCTTCTTGTTTACATGAACTGGGTACTGAAAATCACGAATCTCTAGAATATTACCTGTTAATACTGCTTGATATTGACTGTGAAAATCTTGGGGTTCTACTTTAACGGTACTATCAAGTCGAGCAGAATTGTTTTGGCTCGGACTAAAGTCCAACGCCAACTGTTTAGAGATCATGTTTTGACCCCCTTTTGTTGGCAATACCGAGAAATAGCCCTACCGAGGTAGAACAGAGATTGAGAGATTTCTAGAAGTTCGCTATCTGATAGATCGATGCCGTATTTACTTTGAAAAAAAGATTTGATTTCTTGAAGGGAATTGGCATCACAAGCTAGACCACCGAAGTGGTCATTCAGACCTTGTGAGTGATACATTAAGTTTACTTAATGGATGCAACAGTTGAAACTAGCTCTCGCCGTGATCAAAATACATCAAATTGATCACTACCGCAATAACCATATCGAGAAATTCCAAGCCCTAATCGTGAAGCAGACCAAACAAACGCCGAGAGAAAAAGAAACACAGCGAAAACAAACAAGCGCCAGTTGTTAAAGATGCTATGCAGCGCCTACCTCACATCTAACTGTTCCCAACGCCACGGGCGCCAGAATATCACCTCGCTAAGCTCGGCGATTGTCTCCCGATAAGGCGTTGGAAACTAATACCTCTGCCAAACCAGGTGCAATTACATTTAGAGATGAATCATACATTTTCTGATTGAATGTAATACTGTCTCAAACTATTCCTTTTAGTTAAATCATTAATTATCCGAACTCCACTCTGGTTCGTCTCAAGTACATGCGAGTCTTGATTTCTAGAGGTCAAAGAAACTACGTAATGGGGTGATACTGGCAACATCACCGCATCCGCTTGTATACCCACTCCTTCTCTTAATCCCAGTCTGTTTTCAGGGATTAAATAATTTAAGACAGGAATATCAGACAAACTAAACGGATAATCTTCAGAGGTTTTAATTATTTCAACATTGTACTTTTCAATTTCAGCATAAACTTTTTCATAATACTCTTTCATCATCTGGGGAGTTTCTGGCCTTGAAGATGTTCTAAACCACCCAAGAGCTTTTTCAAAATCAAGATTTGAATTATTGATTTCTTCAATGATTTCCTGAGCTGCTTGTTCTTCCAATTCAGACAAGAGAAATATGAAACCATAACTTCTTACATAGTGCATAGCAATAAAACGCTTAAGCGTTTTCAAATGTGGAAGGGAGTGAAATATGCTTCCGTCCTTTATCTTTTCAATCACTCCATCCATATGACGCTCTGGTTTTTTCCATACTGATTCAAATTTTTTAAAAGGATCTGTTGGGACAATAATGAATCCTGTTTCATCTGTTTCAGTGTATTGTTCTGAGCCATTATTTTTTTCGACAACAACTACCTTACCGGATTTGTCAGTAAACTGTTTTAGCAGAACTTGAGATACCAGATGACAATGATATGTTTCTATTTGCTTTGTCATTTAAAGATATATTATCATTTAGAAGAGTTGAAATCCGTTAATATTTTTTGGAGTGTTTATGAGAAATATTGGTAGTAAGTTGCAAATGAGACAAGAGCTGCTCAAACATCTTGAAACTCTGGAAAAGCTTACATATCAGAAAACTTTTTTAAAAAGCAGCTTTACAACTCCTCAGACAAGACTTGGTGTAATTATTGCTACCGCTACTATTAAAATCATTGGTCAAACAGAAGAGCTCCTAGCTGCAATACTTGAAAAAAAATTCTTTTCTTCACTTGCAATACTAAGAATGATCTTTGAGGAAGTAATATTAATTACCTTCTTACTCTCCAAACTTGAAAAAGCAAAAACATTAGAACAAGCAAACCATGTTTTACTAAGAATCTCGACTGGCACCGCGAGCTACGCGGGAAGGGATGGTGATATTCCAAAACCATACAACATTCATGCTACTTTGGAAGAAGCTGAAAAATATTTATCTTCAGTAGATGAAAGCTTAAAGGGAATATTTGAAGAGACTTACTCTTTCATTTCTGATTATGTACATCCAAATGCTCCCTCTCATTTCTATTTTATGAGAAATTACGGAGTGAGCAAAAGAATAATTTCTCCTCCTACTACTGAAAAAGATATGAAAATGCTTTTGAATTATGCCTGTATGGCCGTGGGCTTATTTATTTTCTCCATACAAAAGCTTCTAGCTTTTGATTTTGATAGGTTATTAGAGAAGTCGTAAACATGGAGAAAAGTTCCAACATCGTCCCACCACCTCCGCCAAGTGCGCGGCAAAGCAAGCATCTGGCGGGTACCCGAGCGGAGCGAGTGGTGCTCCGCACATGAGAAATTGATATAACACCAAAGGGTCGAGAGGGAGAGTTCCCCTCCATATTTCCACTCTTAAACGCCCATGTTATATTGATACCATGCAAAAAATTAAAGTTGAACAACACACTATTTGTGGCGGCTTTTGGTTTGCCGCCTGGATGTTTACCATTGGCATTCTTGATCTCAATTTTTGGCAAGGTGTTTGGGCTATCATCATTTGGCCCTACTACTTAGGACATGCTCTCACTGCGTGGATGTAATCTTTCCCCTGTAGTCTGCCTTGTGTATCCGTTATAATTTTTTTATGCTGCAGAGAGTCGACAGATTTCTTGATGGAGTGGAATCTCCCTTGAAAGGTGGTAATCGCTATCGCCGGATTATTCTTGCTCTCTTAGCTTTTTCCATTGCTTTTCCGCTGGCCGCTTGTGGTGATGAGGATGATTCAGATCAGCCATATATTCACATTGTGGAAAACACACCTGAAATTCGTCAAGATAAAATATTGCCCACGCTTCCCAGAGCAGCACCAACTGCACGAACAGAAGTCTCACAACAGCAAATCGAAATAAATCTTGGCCGTCAGGCATCAACAATCATTGAAGAAGTTGCTCAGTTTTCCGTAATAGGCTTTGATGTATCAGGCATGACATCTTCAGATACGCTGGTTGTTGAGAGTCGATCACTTCAGGGAAACAGCAGCTGGCAGGTACATGTTACAACTTATGAGGGAGATATTCTGGTTGATCTCTATGCGGATGATGAGTTCGAGTCATCCTTCCGATTAAACGATCTTCCCCATCGCTTAGAAATTAAGGTTCAAGACCAGGCGCTTTATGTGCATGCTATCTCCCAGTATGACATTGACTTGTGGGGCATCTTGCCCGTTCATCCAGATGTATTGTCGACCTCCCATCGGGTAACAGTTCAACAGCCCTATGGATCTGGAAGAGTAAAAATCTCTAACGTTTCCGTTCGCTAATTGGTTTTTTTCATTGGCTGCAATTGCTTTTGAGATGAGAGCTTTAACTATGCGATACTCGTAGCATTATGGAACTCACCGGAAAATCATTCGCTCGTTTTTTCCCCAGCAAGTCACTTTTCAGACACCTCTGGCTCATTGGCCTCTTTTCTCTGGTCATTTTTGGAGGAATGATTCGTTTTTTTCATCTGAACTCAATTCCTGTTTCTCTTTATCATGACGAATTAGATTACGTTCTTACGGGTGAATCACTGCTTTTGTGGGGTACTGATTTGAGTGGAGACTGGACACCACACCAGCTTGTTCCAGTGCGCACTCAAAATTATATGGCTGAACTGCCCAGCATCTTTCACGCTGGCTTTCAAGCTGTGGCTGGAACTGGCCCACAATCTGGACATATTCCCGCTGCTGTTTTTGGGATGCTCGGTATCTTTGTTTTTTCTTTGCTCATCTTCAGACAAACTCGAAAGTGGGAACTTGCTGCTGCAGTCTTGGCAGTGATGATGGTAAATCCTTGGAGTATTCACTTATCGCGGATGGGGTATGAAGCAATCATTAGTCTTTTTTTTCAAACGAGCTTTGTCGCTGGAGTGTGGTTTCTCGGTCAGAAGAAATTAACAATGAGAATACGAATTATGTTTCTCATTCTTACCCTTGCTTCGCTCTTTTTTGCTTATTTTACGTACCACGCTGCAAAATTTGTTTCGGTGGCGCTCGCAGGATCACTGGCGGTTTGGCTTTGGTTTCAGCCACTCTCCAACAAATGGAAGATCCTCACAACCAGTTCTGTCCTGGGTTTATTGCTCTGCTTGATGGGCTATACCATGAGTATGCAAAAGGCTGGCGAGTATGGGGCTCGATCAAGTGAAATCGTCAATGAAGCCTATATTTCAAGTTTGGTTAATGATTACCGAAGAACATCGCTCTCTATCCCTGGATCAGAATTTGTCATCAATAAATACACGGTCGGCCTTCGCGAAGTGACTCTCCGCTATCTTTCAGTTTTCGATGTGTATCGTTTAGTTGGGGAGGGTTATGAATCCGGATTTCAATTCTCACTTGTGGTGCATAGCTTTTTTTACTTGAGCACCTTACCTTTGGTGGGGCTTGGGTTGTGGTGGTGGTTATACCATCAGCCAAAGGAAGGACGATTCTTTCTCCTTCTGCTTTTAGTATCTCCGGTGGCCAGTGCCATATCGATCGGGTATCAGTCAATTTTTCGAAGTGCTTTGACCTATATGGTTTTACTCGCCTTTGCAGGGTGTGGCTTGTATGTTTTGGGGCAGTGGGGGAAAACAAAGCCCTGGAGAGAAGTACTTGGAGTAGCCCTATTGGGAATTCTCCTTTTTGAAACAATCAACTTTGGTGTGAATTATCTTGGCCGCTATGGGGTTGTCGCTGCCGATAATCATTATTTTTCGGAAGAACTGCTTGCCGGATATGTAGGAAAAATCGACCAACCAACGCTTGTTATTGTTGAAGACGGAGCTTACAGCAAAGCACGTTCCATTCTGGCATATAACCACTGGCTTCCAACTTTAAATACACAGCAACGCCAGCAGTTTTCCTCGCCCTCCTCTGCACAATATGACCTTGGGAGGGTGCTGGTCAATTCGGATTGCCCAGATTTAATGCAGACCAAAGATCAAGTCCACTTGGTAGATCCAGGAATGTTTGCCAAGTGCAACTATGTGAGCTTTCTGGCAACGATGTCCGCTCACCTTCTGAATGAAGATAACAAACTCGATCTTGTGTCTCTTAGTTCACCCATCGATAGCCGAAGTTATTTCTATGTTGTGAATGATCCCTTATGTCAAGCTGATCAAATCAAGAATTATATCTATACCAACTCGATTGCTGATTTTAATCCGGTTGACTTACCGATTGATCAATTCTGCCGGACCTGGATGAAAACAGAACAAAAACAACTTACTCCTCAGCGTTTGAAGTAAGTAATCTTCTTCTTTACCGGTAACCAAGCCTCTTTTTCATTCGCTCAATGACCTCGTCAAGGTGATAGGGTTCAGAGTTCGGGTCAGAGGTGTCTGCTTTAATATTGAATCTGTCCCGAACCGCAATGAGTGAATTGATCATTTGGGAAAATCGTTCGGGAGAAGGGGTAAAGAGTCCACCTTCCACGCTTCCGGAAAGTGAAGTAACGAGTTGACCAAATTGTTGGCGAATAACCTCTTCTCTCGATAATTCAGCGTTGTTGCTGATGTGGCCACGATTAAAGAGTGATTCCACGTTGTCAATTGCCACAGTATTCCAGTCTTCAAGTTTTTGTTGTAGTCTCTCCTCAAAACCCATAGATATTCCTTTCCTGATTTTCTGCAATGGTCTACGATAAATTTTGCGATTTTTTGAGGGCTTGTCGTTTGGTGTACCAAGGGAACCAGTACATGTATATACCGGTAACCATCATAACAAAGAGGAGTAACCCAAAGAAAGGACTCACTTGATTATGAAGATAACGAACCAGACGTAGACTCACCCCAGGAATACTGCTCGAAGCGATGGGATATTTCAACATGGAACCGGTAATTCCCATGGTCAATCCAAGGATAATCATTCCCCACATTGATTGGCGATGAATGGTTTTAGACCAGGTGAAGAGTTTTGCAAGAGCAATCATTTTTTTATCTTACACTGCAAAAAGAAATTCTTGTCGAGATGTTCAACTTCCATTCTGTTTTGGGACATGCTTAACTATAATGAAGAAATCTTTTCATGTTGAATTCCCTGCTCATTCACTCAGCGTTATATTTTTTGAGTTTTCTCTTGGTTTGGGTGGGTTCAGGCCTGGTTGTTTCTTCTATTTCTCATTTGGCTCGATCTTGGCGGTTACCCGCCTTCATTATTTCTTTTTTTATTCTCGGATTACTTACTTCACTTCCAGAAATAACCATCAGCACCATTGCTATTCTTAATGATGATCCAGTGATTGTTGCGGGTAATTTGTTGGGTGGAGTAATCGTTTTACTGCTTGGGGTCATTCCACTCTTAGGGGTTGTTGGCAACGGCGTAAAAATTCCTGCCCAGCTCGATAAAAAACAGCTTATATTCACACTTCTTGTAATAGTTGCACCAGCTTTTTTAACGGCTGATCAGCAGCTAAACAAATGGGAAGCAGTATTCCTTGTCCTGCTCTATTTTTCATTGTTGGCTTTTTTCTCCTTTCAATCAACAATTTGGGATCGAGTGAGGAGTGGTTTAGTTCAAAAAAATAAGAACTGGGTCAAATTACTTGTAAGAACTTTTATTGGTATCGCCTTCTTAATTGGTGCGAGCCATCAAATAGTTAACTCGACATTGTATTTTGCCGATGAATTCCATGTTTCACCATTTTTTGTGAGCTTGATCATTGTGGCCATTGGCACAAACTTGCCGGAAATCTCCATTGTATTTCGATCGATTCTGAGCAAAAAAAGAGACGTAGCTTTTGCCGACTACTTGGGATCTGCCAGCGCAAACACCCTCTTACTGGGTGTCTTCACGTTTTTACATGGCCAGACTATTTATTTACCGAATCATTTTTTTCAACGATTTGCATTTCTCGCTTTGGGATTAGTTTTGTTCTTCTTTTTTGCTCGCTCCAGGAATTCACTCTCTCGAAAAGAGAGTCTTATTTTGTTGTGTCTCTACGTTTCTTTTATTTTGTTTGAAATCTTTTTCGTGACAAACTTGAACTAGCTTGGGAAAAGGTGAGTTCTACTCAACCTGAAGAATGGTAAAGTCCATTGGCCCGGCGGGAAGAAGAGCAACGACCGTATCGCCCTCTCGCTTGCCTTTGACGACCGCACCAATGGGGCTTTTATCAGAGAGCTTGCCTTTGCTCGGATCGGACTCGTGTTCACTCACGAGGGTAAAGGTCCGTTTCCCTAAGTTACTGGTGAGTGTGACCACACTTCCAAAATCAATGATTCCCGAAGTGTTCTTTTGTATGATTACTCCAAGCCGCAAGAGCTTGTTGATTTCTCCAATTCTTCGCCGGACTTTTCCTAATTCAAACTTACCGTATTTATACGCACCATTTTCTGAGAGATCACCCATTTCCCGTGCCACTTTGACGCGCTCAATGACTTGGTCTTGCTCCACCAGAAGTTGTTGGAGTTCAGATTTCAGTTTTTGGATGGTTTCGGCGGTGAGTGGGATAGGATCTTCAACTTGATACGCTTTGGGCCAATTGGTCTGTTTTTTTTTAAAGACTTGGTTTGTCATAGGATCAGTTGAAGTTTACACTAACAACATGATACCCGAAAATTCTCCCTGGTGGGTGTACATTGTGGAGTGCGCTGATGGAACGCTCTATAGCGGTTGTAGCAATGATGTTGCCAAACGGATTGCGGCACATAATTCTGGTAATGGGGCCCGATACACGCGCTCCCGACTGCCCGTGAAACTGGTTTACCAAGAGCAGTTACTTGATCGGAGCTCCGCTCAACACAGAGAAGCCCAGTTAAAGAGGTTGACACGTCAACAAAAAATAACACTCATTACTCAGAAAATACCTCCACCACCTAAAAAGTATGTTCTTGCCTTTATTTTTTCAGACGATTTTTCCCGGGTCTTGCTGATTCACAAAAATCGTCCAGACTGGCAAAAAGGGAAGATGAATGGCATTGGAGGCAAACTTGAAACTGACGAATCGTTTCTTGAGGCGGTGGTGCGCGAAGTTCAGGAAGAAACTGGGTTGATGATTGTTTCTTCAGATTGGAAGCTTGTGGCCGAACTTGAAGGACCATTGTTCTACACCCAAGTGATGGCGACGATTCTCCCACAACCGGTACCAGCTCAATCAATGACCGATGAAACAGTAGAATGGTTTGACATTAAGTGCTTGCCAGAAAACTGTATAGCGAATCTGTCCTGGCTTATTCCCTTGAGTGCGGACAACCTGCGTGACTCGCAGTTTCAGCTGGCTCGAGCAACGTATGTATAGATAGCTTTTCTCTCATCGTAAGGTGGCAAATTGTCTCTCTAAGAGAAGGGTATACTAGATGTATGAAAAAACTTGTCATTCCTGCAGTCCTGGTGATTTTTCTTTTGTTAGCACTTGGGGTTTTTGCGTATTGGCAAATGCTCAAAGAGCCACTCGCTATTCCTCCTACCGAGCAAGCTGACAGTAATGTCCAACCTGCTACGAATATTGAGAACCAAATTTTTTCTGTCCAAGACTTGATGCTTTCTGATGCAAGCTTCCACTGCACTTTTTCTTATCAAGCAGAGAACCTCGATGCCTCAAATGGCGAGATGTATGTTTCCCAGAGAGGTCAAAAGATGCGTGGAACCTTCCTTTCTCAGATGGGTGATCGGGGTCAAATTGAGGGAAACATTGTGCGAGATGGTCAATATCAATACTTCTGGCAGACTGGTGAATCAACGGGTATGAAGTTTTTGATTGAGCAAACAGGGGATGATCTTTTTTCCAATACATCGCTTCAAAATACTGAGATAAGAGGAGAAGAAACACCGGAGCCAGCTCCAGACGTACGTTTTTCCTGCCAGCCCTGGAATGTTGATGAAAACAAATTTGTGGTTCCGACCGATGTGACTTTCATGGACTTTCAAACACAAATAGACCAACTCAAGTCGTCCATGCCTACCACAGAAGAATCAGGAGACTCAACTGGACCGAACAATAATTGTGCGGTTTGTGATCAGATTCCAGATGCCGATGCCAAAGCTCAGTGTTTGGCTGCCATGGGGTGTTAAGGGTAACTTTTTACCATCAAATATGGCGGTCAAAGATTTTTGAACCACTCGACAAATTCGGGGTTTCCCAGGTTTTGTTGCCACAACCAGTACTCAGCTCCCCAGAAAAAGATGGCCTCGACTGGCAAACTTTTCACCGTATCCCAGTTTTTTTGTAATTTATTTCGATTGAAACTTTCCGGATTCTTTCCCCTAAACGTGCTGTCATCTCTTTCCCATGGTTCTGCCTGGAGTTCCATGATCCATGTGGGCTTATGACTCCTAACAATCATTTGTTCCAAAGAGGATGGACGATCACGCGGCCCGCGGTAGATATTTTTTCCGAGGATTCTGGTTATGTACTGTTGATAATAAAGATCGAGCCCAACGATATCAGCAATTTTCTGGGCAACTTGAAGATTTCCTCGACTGGAGAGGTCATTTCCCCAGAGATTCACAATGAGAGGAAGTGGGTAGACTGATCGAAGCAGCTCAATCTCTTGTTCCAGGAAGCTGAGAGGGACAACCAGATTATCTGGACCAGATGGATCAAGTGGCTCATTTTCAACTTGCCAATGAGTGACATTTGGATATTTTTTGGCGAGTTGGGCGGTTTTTTGTATAAAAAACAAAAGTTTCTTCTGAGTTTGTTGAGAAGAGAGGTCTGGCAAAACATGGGTGGGAAAATAAAACTCTGGCCAGCGGGGAGATTTCACACCAATGGTGAGGACCACTTGTTTACCAGATTGAAGACACGTGTCGAGTTGCTCACGCAATCGAGAAAAATCATATGTTCCGGGTAATGTTTCAATTTCATCCCAGTAAGCACCAAGTCGAAGAGAGTGGAAGGGCCAAGTACAGATGGTCTGAAGGCTTTCTTTTGGTTCTAGGCCAAGCCACTTGGCTTGACGATAGCTATAGGTTGTGCCAAGAATCATTCTTGTACTGTAACACTTTGTCAGGCTAAGAGAGCAAAAAACATGGGAAGGGAAACAAAAAGTGTTTATGTAAAAGCAAAAAAGAGCTGTGCAAATTCACACTTGTTTTGTGTTTTCCATGCTATAATCACAGTCTGGTCAACCGACAGTTGTCTTTGATAGCAGCGTGTCCGGAAAATGAATCGTCTCTCCGTTGATCAGGGAGCGACGAGAGAAAAGGGCACTATGCAACCTTCTCAAGTAAATACTAAAAAAGTGTACATTGGCAATTTGCCATACACCATCACGGAAGATGATTTACGTGAATTAGCTTCTGAATTCGGCACTCCTGTCGAAGTCAAGCTCATCATTGATTCTCGATCCGGTCGTTCAAAAGGATTCGGTTTTGCCGAATTCGAGACTGAAGATCAAGCCAACGCTTGTATCGAAGGCTTGAACGAGCGCGAAGTTGATGGTCGCAATCTCTTTGTCAAGGTCGCTCGTCCTCAAGCTCCTCGAGAAGATCGAGGTGGTTTCGGCGGCGGTCGTGGCGGTGGCTATGGCGGCGGTCGTGGCGGTGGCTATGGCGGTGGTCGTGGCGGTGGCTACGGCGGTGGTCGTGGCGGTGGCTACGGCGGTGGTCGTGGTGATCGTGGCGGTGATCGTTAAGATTGCTCCAACATTTGATTTTTTAAACACGGGTCTTTGACAAAAGTCAAAGTACCTGGCACAACAACGCCCGTCTTTTTGTTGAGAGTATCTCTCAGCAGAAAGGCGGGCGATGTGCGACAATAGCTGCGTATGTCTCATCCACAGCTCATTCTCAAATCTGGAAAAGATAAGCCAGTTCGCGATCATCATCACTGGATCTTTTCGGGAGCGGTCGCACAATTTCCTTCAGACGTTTCCGATGGCTCACTGGTTGAGGTCGTTGATTCTGAGCATCAATTTTTAGGTCAAGCGTATCTCAATCGTCAGACTTCTATTGTAGCGAGGATGATTGCTTGGGATGATCAGCCTATCGATCAAGTTCTTTCCCAAAGAATTGCCTCTGCTGCCCAGATTCGTGAGGCATGGTTTTCTCAGAGTGCAACCAACACCTATCGTGTTATTCACGGAGAGGGTGATGCTTTACCTGGTCTAACGGTGGACCGATACGGTGAAGTGTTGGTGTTACAGATTACTACACTCGGGATGGATCTCCTTAAACCTCTTGTGATTGATGAACTTGTTAAGCAACTCAAACCCAGTGCAATTTGGGAAAAATCAGATACTCCCAGTCGGACCATTGAAGGCTTGGAGCCACATATTGGTTGGGTGTATGGTAATCCAGTTGAAACGCTCGAAGTCAATGAAAACGGTCTGCGTTTTACAATTGATTTTCAACATGTGCAAAAAACCGGTCTTTTTCTTGACCAACGTGAAATGCGCAAGCTTGTGCAGGAAAATTCACAAGACAAAGTTGTTCTCAATTGTTTTGGCTACACTGGTGGTTTTACCATTGCTGCTCTTAAGGGAGGGGCCAGACGGGTTGATACCATTGACATATCTGAATCAGCTATTGCGGGGGCAACCAAAAATTTGATTCTCAATGGCTTTGATGAGCAAAGTAATAGAGCGATTGCGGCTGATGTTTTTTCTTGGTTACGAGAAAACGACCTTTCCCAATATGACCTAATCATTCTGGATCCTCCTGCTTTTGCAAAAAAGCGAAGTGATATAACCAATGCCATGCGTGCCTATCGTGATATCAATCGTTTGGCCATAGCAGGGGCAAGTTCAGGCGCGACCATCATCACGTCTTCTTGTTCGGCACTCGTGGATGAAACACTTTTCCAAAAACTTGTTTTTCAGGCCGCTCAGTCAACTGGCCGAATGGTTCGCATTATTCATAAGCATCGACTGGCACCAGACCATCCAATTAACATTTATCATCCTGAGAGTAATTATCTCAAAAGTCTCGTGTTAACGGTTGAGTAAGAGTCATCCTCTTGCTTATTTGCTTGTTTTTCTCCCAACCTCAGGGAAAAAGTAGTAGTAAGCCACGGGAATGAAAAAGAGCATAAGGACTCCTGAAAATGAGAGACCGGCAATAATCGAGCCACCAAGACCCCGCCAAAGAGGATCTGCCAAGGTAATAGGAATAAGACCTACAACTGAAGCAAAAGAGGTCAAAGCAATGGGTTCTAAGCGGCTGGTCGCGGCATCAACTATAGCATCCTTAGGTGGAAGACCTGCTTCAAGGTTCTGATTGATTTTATCGATGAGGACAATAGAGTTAGCGACGACAATGCCAAACAACGAAAGCAAACCAATAAGAGCAGGGTAGGATAAAGGTGTTCCCGTCACAGCAAACCAAAAGAACACACCTGATATGGCTAAAGGAATGACCAGCATGACAAGAATCGCTTTGCGGAACGATTTCAGCTGAACGACCATGGAGGTTAAGATGAGAATGGCAGAAACCGCCATGGCTTGGATGGTTGACTGGACTGATTGTGCGTTTTCTTCGTTAACACCACCCGTTTTCCAGGAGTATCCTCTCTGCAAATGTAATTCATTTTCGATGAAGTTTTGGAGTTGTTCATTCAATTGAGTGGTAGAGTACCCCTCCAGCACACTCGCTGTAACAGCAATATTTCGCTGACCATTTTCTCGTGATATAACGGTTGGGTTCGATTCCAGCTTGAGATTGCCTAGTTCTAGTAAAGGTAAAGAACCAGCAGCATTAGTCGGGATAGTGAGTTGACTAAGGTCGGTCACTTGAGCAGATTCAGGTGAAAATCGAAGCATTATTTTTTGTTCTTTATCTGTGAAACGAGCGGTTGCTAATGGGGTACCACTGCCCATTAAACGAATCCAGTATCCAATCTGCGCCTCGCTGAGACCATATGTCCGGACAGCGTCAAGATCAGCCTGGAAGGTCAGCTTACTGGGTCCGTCCTTTACTGAGGTGTTAATGTTCGTGATTCCTTCTTGTGATTGAAGGTAATCTTCGATTTGGGATACGTAAATATCGATAGTCCCCAGATCTTCACCCAAAATTTTCATGTCAATATCCGCACCAGCCGGTGGACCTCCTTGGACCTCTTGTACCTGGAGTTTTCCAATCTGGTAATTGGCATACTTTTCCCGGAGTTGTTGCGCAATATCCATCGAGGTAATTTTTCGATCATCCATGGGTTTAAGTAAAAGGGTTATGTTCATGGTATTTGATCCACCACCACCGCTACCCATGAGGAGGTTTCCTGAACCACCTTGACCAACCTCTCCAAGAACCAGTTTTATTTCTGGGGTCTGGCGCAGATCTTCTAAAAGGGATTGCATCTCGAAGGCTGTTCGATCACTTCGTGTGCCAACAGGAAGTTCAACAGAAACATAGAGTGTGTCCATGTCAGATTCTGGGAAGAATTCGTTTGTAATAAACCCTAATGGCAATAAAAGGTAAGTGGCAAGAGTAAAGGTAATCACTAAACCAAGGGTTTTGAGGCGAGCACTTCGTGTGGCCATGAGTCTCATGATCTGGCGTTGATACCAACGGGTGAGTGGATCCAGTTGGATAATTCCTCGGTCCATGACTCGTGCTGTAAGCATCTTGGTTTTTTGTAACCAGGGTACCTTGGTTTGCCAAGTTTGAAAAAGTTGAACCAAGTTGCGACGGTACACGAATAACAGAAAAAGCAGAAAAACAAACACCAGGAAAGTTGGTACCTGCATGACAGACTGAGGAAGAAGCGACCAACTCAGGGCGAGAATGACCGTAATTATCGCACCATACGACAAGTAAATGACTCGTTTTGGAATCTGCAGATGCGCTAGAATCATCATGGAAGGAAGCGTAAACAGCAGCGCAATCACTACCGAGGCAAACATAGAAACGGACACAATAATTGGTAAAGACTTAATAAACTCGCCAATAATTCCACTCGAAAGTAAAAGTGGCAAAAATGCCCAAACTGTCACTAAATTGATAGAAACAAGGGGAACAGAGAAATCTTTCCAAACAAGAATCGCGGTTTGCAAAGGGGAAAACTTTCCTGTTTTGTAGTAAGAAGAAAAACCTTCAATGATAACTACGGCGTTATCCACAAATAAACCAAGAGCGATCAGCAGTGAAAAGATGGATAAAAAGTTGAGAGAGATTCCTAATGCGACCATCACACCAAAAGTAATAAGCAAAGGGAAAGGAACGGCCAATGAGGCAACGGTAGCTTGTCGAAATCCATAGATAATAAACATCGTTCCGGCAACAAGAGCGAGGGTCTGCCAAAAGTTATTCATGAGATCTCCAAAGGCGGTGTCAATTTCTTGGTTATAATCGGCAATGGTAATGACCTCATATTGATCCTGGTAGGGAGCAATGAGTTCCTCAACCTTTGCTTGCATAGCTTTAGCTGCTTCATCAAACTGGGTGTTTTTCGTACGATAGACAGAAAACTGAACCACAGGTTGAGCTCCATGATCTGGTGTTGCTAGGTATGAGAGTTGCTGTCCAGGAACAGAGCGCTCCATGACTGTTCCAAGTTCTCCTAAGCGATAGGTTTGCCCATCTATTTGAACAGGCAGTTCTCGCAGTTGTTGAAGGTTATCAGCTGATGGATTCATTCCCAAAGAAAGTTGATTCTTTTCGGTCTGAACTGCTCCACCAGGAAATGCCAGCAGCGCTGTTGAAACCGTTTGAGAAAGAGCGAATGGATCGACCCCTCTTTGGGATATTTCGCTCGGACTCATAGTAATTTGAATTTCTTGTTCGTCAAAGCCGCTCAAAATGACGCGGTCGACACTGCTCATTGTCTCCAGTTCGTCACGAACGGTTTCGGTAAGACGCATTAAGCTTGCTGTATCTCCATTCCCCTTTTTGGTCAGAGCAAAAGTCCAGACGGGAATATCTTCAAAATCAAGTTCTTGAACTTGAGGATCTAAGGCATCTTCTGGAAGCTGTACTTGTTCCACCGCCGCTCTAACCTCATCACGAGCTGCTCGAGGGTCAGTATCAGCAGTAAACTCAAGGACGACCAGTGAAAAATTCTCCTGCGATGAAGAGGTATAGTTCGTAATCCCCTTGACTTTCTTTACCGCATTTTCCACCGGAATACTTACGAGAGACTCAACACTGTCTGGTGAAGCTCCGGGAAAAGCGGTAGAAACAGAAACAATCGGGATATTTACTTCCGGATTAAGTGAACGGGGCATGGTAATCAAAGCCCAGACTCCAACGACTGAAATTGTCAGAATGAGGAGAATCATTAAACGAATATTTTTAAGATATCCAGCCACCCAACCTTTAAGAAGGCGTGGATCAAATTGCAGACTACCCAGATAGGTTTGGAGTTCTTCAGACATAGAGCATTCTTATTCCATTGGAGATTGCTTATCCTGTACAGGATCTCCATCAATAACATTCCGATCAAGAATAACTTGGTCATTTTCACTCAGACCTTCACGAACCTCGACGAACCCTCCATAGACATTTCCTAAGCTGACAGAACGAGTTCGGGCATGATTATCATTGGCAACAAAGACAAAAGCATTGTTTGAATTTTGATACACCGCGTCCAGAGGAATAAAAGGAATGGTTTCGCTCGTATCCGCTGTTCCAAGAGGGAGGTGAACAGCAATCACCTGTCCATCACTCACCAGAGAAGACTGTTCTTCGGGGAGAGTAAAGCGAATACTATAGAGACCCTGTTGAACGGCTTCTTGAGAAATATAGCTCACGGGAAGAGAGATTTGCTCTCCATTTATCTCAAGCGTTGCGAGTTCCAACTTAGAAAAGGACTGGGCAATTGCTCGAGGGACAAGGGCAACTATGGAGGTAGCTTGGCCAGAGGCTTGCAGGCTGACGAGTGGATTCCCAGGACTTACCATTTGGCCGGCCCGCACATGGATGCGCTCAACAGTACTGGCTAAGGGAGCTCCGGGATACATGAGACCTTCACTGACTTGAGCAAGTCGAAGTTGCAGTGAGGAAATTTCCTTTCCCATATCGAGTGATTTTTCTTGCAGGTCAAGCTGTTTGAGGGTGATATCTTTTTGCAGTTGTCCCAGGCGTGCTGCTGGCTCATCATTGGCCCCTTGGTATTCTGCTTGACGAAGTCCAGATCGCAACTGGTTCAAACCTGCTAAATACTGGCTTTTCAGTTGTTTTGTCTGGAGAACCGCGGCATCTTGCTGGCCATTAACGTTATTGCTCTCGAGTGCATCGAGATTTTCCTGAACCGAACGAAGAATTTCATCATTGAGTGAAATGAGTGTTCGTGTTTCATCAAGAGAAGCTTTGGTAATATCGCGTAGTTGCTGAGAATTGTCTTGCGAAACTGTCGCCATTTCTCTTTGTTTACCAATGAGTTCCTTTTGCGTATCGTATGTTTCCTGAGTATTCAAGTTTTGGACAGCGGCAATTTTTCGTTGGAGACTGGCGGCATTACCACCTTGGTAATTGGTTGAAAGGTTGACCAGCGTCTGACCACGAG
>CAZRAG010000025.1:0-17941 GCA_964598125.1 uncultured Pseudomonadales bacterium | reverse complement strand
CCGGTAGCTCCCCTCATGCTGGACGGTCCAAACAAGATTTCTGCTGATTAAGAAATTATGCTAAAATAGCGTCTCTCGCTCCAGAGGTATTATGAAATTTAAAGTCGGCGATGAAGTCATCGTAACCAGCGGTAAAGACAAAGGACTCCGAGCCAAAATTATGGCCGTTCTTCCTGGTCTCAATAAGGTCATGGTTCAGGGTGCCAATATGTACACCCGTCACATGAAACCAATGTCTGGTAAGGCTGGCGAAAGAGTTCGCAAAGAGCGACCACTCGACACTGCTAAAGTGGCTATCTGGAATGAAGAATTGAAAGCACCAGACCGGATCGGTTACCAAGTTGAAAAAGGTGACAAAGTCCGTGTCTATAAGAAAACTGGTAAAAAGATATGAACCGAAGAAAAGTAACCTATCAGCAAGAAGTTGTTCCTTTCTTGATGGAAAAATATGGAAAGAAGAACATTTTAAGTGTTGCCAACCTTTCCAAGATTACCGTCAATGTGGGAATCGGTAAGGAAGCCAACCGTCAGCAATCAGCTGAGGCGGTGATTGCTCAACTTACCAAAATGACCGGTCAGAAGCCCAATATTTGTGCCGCCCGTAAATCCATTGCGAGTTTTAAGACTCGTCAAGGTGATCCAGTTGGTGTCGCTGTTACCCTTCGTGGTGACCGCATGTGGGACTTCTACGATAAACTCGTTTCTCTCGTTCTCCCTCAGGTAAAAGACTTTAGTGGTGTTTCCGCTACCGCCTTTGACCAAGTTGGAAACTACAGCTTGGGTTTAACAGAGCAAATTGTCTTTCCAGAGATTGAATACGACGAAATTGATCGTATCCGTGGTTTGCAAATGGTTATGACTATTCGCAATAGCTCTGGTAAAGAAGAATCATTTGATCTTTTACAAAAATTAGGAATGCCTTTTCGCAAAGAGGAGTAAAACAGCATGGCTAAGAAATCAAAACTCGCTAAAGCACGTAAGCTTGCCAATCACTCAACTCGCGCCGTTAATCGCTGCAAGTTGTGTGGTCGCCCACGTGCATACTACCGTCACTTCGGTTTGTGCCGTTTGTGTTTCCGGAGTTTAGCCCATAAAGGAGAGCTGCCTGGCGTGGTAAAATCCAGCTTCTAATAGATATGACCGATACCGTAGCAGACATGATTGTTCAGATTAAGAATGCCTACTTGGCTCACAAGGACGAGGTCGCTTTTCCAGCGTCAATAATGCGTGAACGCATTGCCGAGCTCTTGGTTCAGGAAGGCTATATTGCTGACGTCAACCGTGTCGCCCAAAAACCACAAGATTCACTCGTTATCAAACTGCGCTATGTGAATGGCTATCCAGCTTTGACCAACATTAAGAGAATTTCAAAACCAGGACAGAGAATTTATTCTTCCGTTGAAAAACTCCCACGTGTCCTCTCTGGTCATGGAACATCGATTATTTCTACATCTCAAGGGATTAAAACAACTGCTCAAGCTCGACAAGAAAAAATCGGCGGAGAAGTGCTCTTTAATATTTGGTAAGGAATATATGTCAAGAATTGGACGCAAACCCATCACTATCCCCAGCGGTGTCACCGTGGAAATGCAGAATGACCAAGTTGTTGTTCGTGGATCAAAGGGTGAACTGAAAACCCTCATGCCCGAATTTACCAAATTTGTGATTACCGAAGGCGAGTTGCTCGTTGAGCGCTCCAAAGATAGCCGACAGGCTCGTGCCAATCATGGTTTAGCTCGTAGTTTGATCGAGAACATGGTTGTGGGTGTGTCTCAAGGTTTTGAGAAGCGACTTGAATTGGTCGGAACGGGATATCGTGCCGCCATGAAAGGTGCTGGCCTCAACTTAACCGTTGGTTTTTCTCACCCGGTTGAAGTGGCTCCAGTTCCAGGAATTACTTTTAGTCTTGATGGCAATACAACCATTGTGATCACTGGTATCGACAAGCACCTCCTCGGACAAGTGTCTGCCAATATCCGCAAAATTCGTCCACCTGAGCCCTATAAAGGAAAAGGTATTCGTTACTCAGACGAACAAGTTCGCCGCAAGCAAGGCAAGACTGCTGTTAAATAAAGGAAGCCATGAATTACGTTCAACGCAAAAAACAAAGTACACTTAAACGCATCCGCCGTGTTCGTGCCAAGATCTTTGGTACGGCTGACCGACCTCGCGTCACGGTGTATCGTTCTAATAAACACATGAGTGTTCAAGCAGTTGATGACCAGCGTGGTATTACTTTGGCCTCAGGAACTGATCTCGGAAAAGAAAAAGTTGCTGGTACCAAAACAGAAAGAGCCGTCCTGGCCGCTCAAAAGCTTGCTGCCCAAATGAAAAAAGCAAAAATTACGAAAGCATCGTTTGACCGTGGTCAATATAACTATCATGGCCGAGTCAAAGTCGTTGCTGAAACACTTCGATCAGAAGGAATTGAGGTATAACCCCTATGGCTAAAAGAGAAGAATCCAACTTTGACGAAAAAGTCGTTCAAGTAAACCGCGTTTCGAAAAAAACGAAAGGTGGCAACAAGATCGGATTTGCTGTTCTCATGGTTGTTGGTGATCATCAAGGAAAAGTTGGCGTTGGTCTTGGAAAAGCTCCAGATGTTCTCAGTGCCATCAAAAAAGGTGTTCGCAAAGCCAAGAAACGAATGCTCACTGTTCCTATGGATGGAACAACCATTCCTTTTCCTTTAGAACTCAAGCAAGGTGCTTCCCGAGTTTTCTTAAAGCCTGCTCCTCGTGGTTCCGGTGTTATTGCCGGTGGTCCTGTTCGGGCCGTGGTTGAAGCCGCCGGTATTCGTGATATTTCTAGTAAGATTTTAGGGACAGAAAATAAGGCTTCAAACGTTTATACTACGTTTGCTGCCCTTAAAGAAATGCGCCGCATGGTTGATGTCAAAGGCATTCAACTCAAGTCAGTTGCCCAAGAAGAAGAGGAAGCCAAGCAACAGGAAAGAGAACTGCAGCGTGAGGCTCAACAAAAAGCAGCCGAAGATCAGAAGTCTGAACAAGCAAAAGCCAAGAATGTGGCTTCAACAAAAACAGCTGCTCCCAAAAAACCAGTAGCCAAAAAAGCTCCGGTTAAAAAAGCAGTTGCTCCAAAAGCAAAAGCTGAGCCAAAAGAAACGGCTCCGCAATCAACAAAAGAAGAATAAGGTAGAACATGAGTCTCTTGAATTCATTGCCAGGAATTAAAAACGATCGCAAACGTCGAGCTGGTCGTGGCTATGGCTCCAAAAAAGGTGGTCACACCTCAGGCCGTGGTCAAAAGGGACAACTTTCACGTAATGGCGGAAAACGACCATTATGGTTTGAAGGTGGGCAGTTGCCACTCGTCAAACGTTTGCCTTGGCTTCGTGGTAAGGGTCGTTTAACTACCCTGCAAAACCAACAGGAAGTCCAACTGACTGATGTTATTAAGCATCAGCTTACGCAAGTAACCCCAGAATCATTGCACCAAGCTGGATTAGTTGACAATACCGTCGACCAAATCCGACTCATTGGAGCAACGGCTCTCGAACTTAAAGTCTCGGTTGAAGGGGTGCAAACCTCCCAACCAGTTCGTGAAGCGATTGAAAAAGCTGGTGGTTCAGTAAAAGCGTGAAACAAGTACTACAGACGCTGCGAGGTTTATGGTGGTCCAAAGACCTGCGGCATAAGCTATTGGCGACACTTGGTTTAACTGCGTTATTTCGCTTTATTGCTTTTGTACCTCTTTTTGGTGTCAACATCGAACAGCTAAAGACCTTGCTGGCTGGAAATCAATTTCTGGGTATTTTGAATATTTTTTCTGGTGGAACTTTAGCTAACTTTTCAGTTGCTGCCGTCGGCATTAGCCCCTACATCACCGCTTCCATTTTGTTACAGGTTACTGGCCTATTTATTCCCAAGCTCAAAGAAATGCAGAAGGAGAGCGAGGCATCTCGAGCTCAGCTCCAACAATGGACACGTTTTCTCACGGTCCCCATTGGCGTTGTTCAGTCGCTCTCACTCATGTTTTTGTTGCGTTCCCAGGGATTACTCACTGCTCAACAACCACTTGATTTTGCCACTATGATTCTGTCACTCGTTGCTGGCTCCTTGGTGGCAATGTGGATTGGTGAACTCCTGACTAAACATGGTATTGGCAACGGAACCTCATGGATTATCTTTATTGGCATCATTAGCAGTATTCCTACCTCTTTAGCTCAAACCTATGCCTTGCGTGGTTTCTTAGGAAATACCACGGTCTTGCTCGTTGTCGTCGCTTTACTCCTTCTCATGGGATCAGTTGTTTTCATGCAGCAGGCGGTTCGCCGAATTCCCATTCAACAAGCCAAACGCCAGAGAGGATCAGCTATTTACGGTGGCTCAATGTCTCACATTCCTATTAAGGTGACTCAGTTTGGTGTTATGCCAATTATCTTTGCGCTTCCCATACTTACTTTGCCCACGACACTTGCTACCTTGCTGCTCAATATGGATATTCCTACCTGGATGGCAAATCTGGCTCGCCAGACCCAGGCGCTCTTTACTCCAGGCAGCACTTTTTACACTTCTTTGTATTTTGCCTTTGTGTTTGCTTTTACTTTTTTCTCGATTTTCATTTATTTCAATCCCAAAGACTTTGCTGAAGATCTCAAAAAGTCTGGTGCTTTTGTTCCTGGTGTCCGTCCTGGAAAACCAACGGCTCAATTGCTGATGCGAATCCTTTTGCGAGTCTCCTTTGTTGGTGGTTTATATTTGGCTATTGTGGCTGTTTTACCGCTTCTGGCCCAAAAATATACTGGTATTTCTACCTTAACTTTAGGTGGAACCGGAATGCTTATTGTTGTCTCTGTTGTTCTCGATACCATCACCCAAGTGCAATCACAACTCGTGCATGATCGCTATGAGGAGTACGTCTAAAGAAGGGACTTTATGAAAATTGTATTAGTTGGTATTCAAGGCGCCGGAAAATCAACTCAGGGAAATCTCCTCAAAGAATATTACGATATTCCTTACCTTTCATCTGGTCATATCTTTCGCAACCTCGCCCGCGAGAAAACATCTCTTGGTCGCTACATCAAAGAAGTCATGAATGCCGGTATGCTTATTCCTGATGAGAGAACAACGGAGATTGTTCAAGGATATCTGGAACGGCCAGAATACGAAAAAGGCTACATTCTTGATGGTTTTCCTCGAACTGTCCCTCAAGCTGAACAGTTCAAAAATGGAGTGACCGGAGTTATTTATCTCAACATTTCTGATAAAGAAGCTCTCTGGCGCATTGCTGGGCGTATTATGGATGGCGGTGAATTTCGTGAGGATGAGACCCTTCCGGCCATTCGCAAACGCATCCAACAATTCCATGAGTTTACCGAACCAGTGATTGAATACTATCGCAACAAGCAACAACTCGAGGAAGTTGACGGAGAACAAGACGTACAGACCATTTTTAACGAGATCGTTAAACGTCTTGATGCCAGGCAATGAATCTGCTACAATCCAGGCTCTGTCAAATCAGGAACACTACATGGTAAATAACAGCTCACAAAGAACAGATACCCTCCAAGTCATGGGAGAAGTAACTGAATCGCTGCCAAATGCCATGTTTCGAGTGAACATTGCTGAAGGACCAGAAGAACTCGTGGGGAAAACGGTACTTTGTACCCTTAATGGGAAGATGCGCCGTTTCCGCATTCGGGTTTTACCTGGTGATAAAGTAAATGCTGAACTCAGCGTCTACGATCTGAACCGAGGCCGGATCACTCGTAGGTTGCGAGAAGACCAAGCAAATGTTCTGAATGAAGAATAAACAGAAGAATAAACATGAAATACAAAACAAGTGTAAAACCACGTTGTCGTCAGTGTAAATTTGTCCGTCGAAAGGGCAAGATTCAAGTTCGTTGTACGAACCGACGACACAATCAAACTCAAGGATAAAATATATGCCACGTGTTGCCGGTGTTGACCTTCCAGCTCAAAAAAAAGTATTTATCGCTTTAACCTATGTTTATGGTATTGGTCGTTCGAACGTTCAGTCTGTTCTCGATCAAGCCAAGGTAGATGGTGATAAACGTGTTCATGAGCTCACTCCTGATGAGACCAATCGTTTACAAAAAGTCATTGAAGCCAATGTTGAGGTTGAGGGAAACCTTCGCCAGAAGATTCGCGATTCTATTGAGCGCCTCAAGCGCGTGCGAAGTTATCGCGGAATTCGTCACATCATGATGCTTCCTGCTCGCGGTCAACGAACTCGAACCAACGCCCGTACTCGACGCGGCAAGCGCCGAACAGTGGGTGCAATGACGAAAGAAATGGCAGCCAAATTAGATCAGGCTAAAAAAGGTTAATCATTATGGCGAGACAAACATCAACTCGTAAAAAGAGTACCAAGGTTGTTCCTAAGGGTCGCATTTATATTAGTGCCACCTTTAACAACACTTTGGTGACCATCACTGACGACCAAGGCAATGCAATTTCGCAAAGCTCCACTGGTGCGGTCGGTTTTTCTGGGTCACGCAAATCGACTCCTTACGCCGCCACCGTGGCAATTGAACAAGGACTCGATAAAGCCCGCGAAATGGGTCTGCGCACCGCTGACTTATTCATCAAAGGCGCTGGTCCTGGTCGCGATGCTGTTTTACGGGTTATCCGTAACTCCGGTATCTCTCTCGGCATGATTGCCGATGTTACTCCCATCCCTCACAACGGAACAAAAGCACGGAAGATGAAACATGGCTAGATATACAGGACCAAAAAACAAACTTGCTAGAAAAGTCGGCCAAGATCTTGGCTTAAAGTCGAATGCTCTTAAAGTGGCTCGCCGCTTGAACGTTCGTCCAGGTCAACATGGCCGGAGAATGCGCCGCAAAGTCTCTGACTACGGTGTTCAGCTCATGGAAAAGCAAAAAGTGCGATACGTCTATGGCGTTCAAGAAAAGTACCTTCGCCAGCTCGCCATGAAGAATCCTTTGGCAATTGGTCAGAACTTACTCAAGATGCTTGAAGTCCGTTTGGATAATGTGGTGTACCGTTTGGGTTTTGCCCCTACTCGGGCCGCCGCTCGACAACTTGTTAACCATGGTCACGTTTTGGTCAATGACAAGCGTTTAGACATTCCCTCTTATAATGTTTCTATTGGTGAATCAATTAGACTTGATGAAAAGGCAGCCAAGATTCCTTATATCGCTGAGCTTTTAGGCGAAAAGGGCGCGGCTCAACCTCCCAAGTGGTTGGAGCGAAAAGCCACTGTCGGTAAAGTCACGGCACTACCCGAGCGTGAAGACATTACCGAAGGTATTGAAGAACAACTCGTGGTGGAATACTACTCAAGATAAGGAGCCCTATGATTAAACCTGTATTCAACGTGTTGATTGCTGATCAAAAAGACAACTACACCGAATTTGTCCTTGAACCTCTGGAAAGAGGCTATGGTCACACTGTAGGAAATGCTCTTCGCCGAGTTTTGCTTTCCTCCATTGAGGGCCATGCCATTACGGCTGTCAAGATTAAGGGTGTCGATCATGAATTTGAAACCGTCAAAGGGATGACCGAAGATGTGATCGAACTCTTACTCAACCTCAAAGAAGTTCATGTCAAATCTGAACTTACCGATCCTATTCACATGACACTCCAGAAAAAGGGTGGTACCGTTACGGCTGGTGATATTACTTGCCCTGGCAGTGTTGAAATTGTGAACCGTAATCACTACTTAGCTACCTTAGCTGACTCCGCTACTTTAGAAATGGATATCACCGTTGAGTTTGGTTCAGGTTATAGCCCCGCACAAGATCGAGAATCAGAAGATCTTTCTGGTGAACTATTGGTTGACGCCATTTTTTCACCTATCACCAAAGTTGCCTATTCTGTAGAAGAGACCCGTGTTGGTCGCCGTACGGACTTTGACAAACTTATTATCAAGATGTGGACCGATGGAACGGTTGATGCTCGCGAAGTGCTCAACCAAGCCTCTCAAATCCTCATTGGTCACTTCCAACAGGTGATTAATCCTACCGATATTGTCCAAAAGAGTACTGAAGTGGTAAGCCAGCCTCAAAACGAGACCAGTCGCTTAACCATCGAAGAGCTTGAACTCCCCACCCGTATTGCCAATGCTTTGCGAAAAGCTGGCTACAATACCGTTGGCGATATGGCAAAAATCACCAAGGCTCAAGCCTCGGTTGTCAAAAATCTTGGTGAGAAATCAGTTGATATGGTTGAAGAAGCCCTGCAAAAAGTTAACGCTGGGTTTAAACCAGAACCGGCAGAATCAGAGAAGTAATTCAGAATTGAGAAGATATGCGACATCATGTAAAAGGAAAAGCCCTCGGTCGAAATACCAAGCAGCGCAAAGCACTCTTTAAGGGAATGCTCCGCAGTTTGTTTGAAGAGGGTGCCATTGAAACCACCGAAACCAAGGCAAAAATCATTCGTCGTTTAGCCGACAAGATTATTACCAAGGCTAAGCCACAAACCTTAAACGCCCGCCGAACTCTTGAGAGTTTCTTTGGCTCCAAGCAAGTGGTGAATCATATCGTTGATGGTGTGGTTCCCGCCGTGGCCGATCGCCAATCAGGGTTTACCACCTTGACCAAACTCGGTCATCGTCGTGGTGATGATGCCTCAATGGTCAAGCTTCAACTGGTGAATGCTCCGGTTGAAAAACCAGTCAAGGCAGAAGTTGTGGCAACCGCCAAAAAAGCTGCTCCTAAGAAAGCTGTTTCTCAAAAAGCAGTCGCTCAGACAGAATCAAAAGACGAAGATACCAAAGCAAAGAAACCAGAAGTAAAGGCAGCTGCAAAGGCTCCTGCTAAAAAAGCAGTGGCTAAGAAAGCGCCCGCCAAGAAGGTGTCGGTGAAAGAAACGAAATAAGCGAGAACACTATGAAGACGTACATGCAAAAAACAGCCGAAGTTGAGCGCACCTGGCATATCATTGATGCCCAAGGCAAGATTTTAGGTGAAGTAGCAACACAAGCAGCCACTTGGCTCATTGGGAAACACAAGCCAACCTATACTCCTCATATTGACGCAGGAGATTATGTGGTCGTTATCAATGCCGCAGACGTCGCTGTCACTGGTCGAAAAGAGATCGAGAAAATGTACTATCGCCACAGTGGTCAACCAGGTGGATTCCGTGAGGAAACCTTAGGACGACTTCGCCAACGAGCCCCTGAGAAAATCATTGAAGCAGCTGTTAAAGGTATGCTGCCAAAGAATCGCTTACAGCAACCAAGACTCAACCGCTTAAAGGTTTTCCCAGCTGCCGAGCATCCCTACAGCGACAAACTGAAAGCATAAAGGTAAAAAGTATTTATGGCAAAACAATTTAAGAAACCAGCTAGCAAAGTCCAAAGAGTAGTCAAAAAAGCCGCTCCAAAAGTCTCTGCGAAAAAGGCCTCTCGGGCAGCTCGACCAACCATGGCTACTCCTCAAGGAGATTACGTAGCCGCTATTGGCCGCCGCAAGAACGCGACCGTACGGGTTCGTGTCTACCTGCGACCTGGCGACTATATCGTGAATGATAAGCCAATGTCTGATTACTTCAATTCTGTAGTTAATCCTGAAAAGCTTTTTACGGAACCATTTAGAATTACCAATACTCTTGGCAAATATGCCGTTACGGTCAAAGCTGATGGATCAGGTGTTGCCTCACAGCTCGATGCCACTATCATGGCTATTTCTCGTGCTTTAGTGAAAATTGACTCTGAGTTCAAAAAAACTTTGCGAGATGCTGGCTTTATAACCCGAGACCCACGAATGAAAGAAAGTCGCAAACCCGGCCGAGGTGGAAGTGCCCGCCGAAAGCGACAATCACCAAAACGTTAAAGTTTGGAACTTCCAAAAATACACATTACAAAAGGCCCCGCAAATGGGGCCTTTTGGCCATATGCAAGAACGATGGCCAGGTCCTAGCCAATAGAGGAAAGTTGAAAGCTGCTGATTTTTTCGTTCTCATCAACTTTAGCTGCCAGGAAAAAAGGAAATTTTTTTTCTAGAATAAACGGCCAAATATAGTGTAAGTCATCAACTAACTCGTGTGATGATTGTAAAACAGATCTCTGGGGTATCCAAATGAGTTGCCCCTCTGAAACGTGATTTCCGAGCGGTATTGTTAGGCTGTTCACCTCAGCTATAAAAAAAGCACAGAGCCAGTCATCTGGATAACCGTCGAACAAGTGAGCGAAACCTGCAAAAGTGACTTTATCTGCTGATATTTCATACCCCGTTTCTTCCTTAGTCTCTCGAATGGCAGCCTCAAGATAGTTTTCTCCTATTTCAACTTTCCCACCAATACCGTTCAGACGGTTTGGGTCAACTTTACGTTGCTGGTTACGGTGAAGAAAGAGGAATTCATTTTTGTGTTTGAGAAAAACGGTAACGCTAAGTTTAGTCGGTCGCATATTGATAGTATAAGGGCAAGGTCCTTATCTTCAGTTGCTTCTTATCATTTATTCAGGTATAAGAACTACAGCATGGCATGGTATCGAATCTATCGTCCTTCTCAGGTTAGTGAGCTCGCTTTGACTCCCATACGAGAGTATCTTGAGGGAATTCTTCAATCTGGTCGGTATGCTCATGCATATCTGTTTGCGGGTCCAAAAGGAACGGGAAAAACTTCAACGGCCCGTATTCTCGCAAAGATTCTCAATGAACCCCAAAATGCTCAGCATGTTATGGAGAAAACAGGACCCCTGGTTGAACCGAGCCATGACAACAGTCTTTTAATGAAAATTGGTCAGGGACAGTCACAAGTGGTCTTGGAGCAAGATGCCGCCAGTCACCGGGGAATTGACGACATTCGCGCGTTGCACGAGCAGATCTCGGTAGTGCCCACCGAGGGCTTGATTCGAATCGTCATTCTTGACGAGGTTCATATGCTTACCACCGAAGCGTTCAATGCTCTCCTAAAAATGCTGGAAGAACCACCAGAAAGAGTAGTTTTTGTTTTGGCAACGACCGAGCTCCACAAAATTCCCGCCACAGTGCAATCTCGTTGCGAAATCCTACGCTTCCGGCAGGCTAGCTCTGAAGAAATTCAGCAAGTACTTGAGCGAATTGCTCAGGAAGAAAATATCTCCTTGTCTGAGGATGTTGTTCAACAGCTTGTTCAGGCGTCCCAGGGGAGCTTCCGTGATGCCGTGAAATACTTTGAATCCATTGTCCGGGGGAAAGTAGTTGATGCCAAACAACTCAAAGTTGTAATTGGGAACTCAGAGCAAAGTTTGGAGCTTTTGAAGATTCTGGCTGCTAAGAATGTGGCAGCCGTCTCTCGGTTTTTTCAGGATTATCGACAGCAGGGTCTCGATTTTTCAATTCTGGAACAAGCGGTCTTTCGTCAATTGCAAGATCGCCTTCACCGGGCGATTGAGCGTGAAGAATCAAAAACTACTATTGCGCACATTGTACAGCTACTCAATCATCTGGCTAATCGAGTCGGAGGGTACGAACCAGTAGATGGTCTCAAGCTCGAACTTGCCTGTGTTTCCTGGTGTCTTGGCGAGCAGATTGACGACTCCACAACTTCGCCCCCAGAAAACTCATCGGGAATAAAATCATCGAAACCAAAAAAAACAGCTGAGGGAATAAAAAAAACGGCTTTACCCTTAAAAAAGGATGAAGCCTCTAAGGTCGTATCTCCAGAGTCAGCTCGTATCAATCAGGAGATAAGCCTTGATCGTCAAGCCTTGATTGAACAGTGGAATCACCTTATGTTGGCTGTTCGGACGAAAAGTCAGGCAGTAGAATCACTTCTGCGAAATGCCAAACTCGGCGCAGTCGAGGGAGCAACCATCGAAATCCAATTCGATATGATTTTTCATAAAGAAAAGTTGGAGAGCCCCAAGTATTCTGCCGTGTTTTTAGAAGTTCTGCGAGAAAAGGTTCATCCTCAGGCACAATTTCTCTGTCGTGTCGAGGCCCCCACCGAGCAGATTTCGGTTCAGGCACATGAGAGTGGAGAAGATCAACTCTTACAGGCTGTCGAAGAAGCAGTTTTATCGCTCGAGGAGGGCCGAACCGTGGGATCACCCGTCCTGGCGGTTGTTTCTTCTCAACAATAAACAGGTAGAATAGACGCAGAACAAAAAAATCGAAAGAAAGTAGGAGCTATGGCCAATCCTTTATCGGCCCTCGGTGATTTAAACAAACTTCGTCAGCAGGCTATGCAGATGCAAAAAGCCCTGGCTCAAGAAGAAATTGTTATTGAAGAAGGAGAAGTCCGCGTGGTGATTTCTGGTGATCAGCGCATTAAAGAGTTCAGTGTTCAAGGGGTAACCTCTGACGTTGCCGTTACTGCTTTAAACAAAGCTATTAAGCAATCCCAAGAACTTGCCGCCGGTAAGCTCCAAGAAATGACCGGTGGTCTTTCTGGTCTCATGGGTGGTCGTTAGTCGGACCGCTCTCAAGCAATGAAACTTCCTCGTTCAGTTCGGGCGGTAGTGGAGCAATTCGAAAAGCTCCCAGGTATTGGACCAAAATCGGCTCAGCGTCTGGCGTTCTATTTACTCCATGTTCCTGATCATGTTATCGACGATTTTGCGGATTCGCTTAAACAACTCAAGCAAAATACAAAGTTTTGCGAAATTTGTCACAACATTGATGAGCAGTCTCCCTGTTTTGTCTGTGCCAACTCGAGTAGAGATGGCAGCGTGCTCTGTGTGGTCGAAAATCCGCTCGATGTTCTAGCGATAGAGCAGACCGACAAGTTCCATGGGTTGTATCACGTGCTCCATGGGGTCATTTCCCCGTTAGAAAGCATTGGACCGGATCAACTCTTTTTACGCGATATTCTTACCCGTTTAGGGACAATAAGCGAGGTTATTCTAGCTACGAACCCTACTATGGAGGGTGAAGCCACGGCTCTGTATATTGAGAAACTTATTCGTGATGCCGGATATGGAGAGGATAAGCTCGCCATAACGCGAATTGGTCACGGTTTGCCTGTGGGGGCGGATATTGAATATGCTGATAATGTTACCCTTGCTCGAGCGCTAGAGGGGCGTCGATCGTTGTAAGGAGTCTCCTTGCTCAAGTGGATTTTTCCTGACCTGATTCACCTCTCACCCGACACCTGCTTGACCTTTTTCTCCTGAGTTCGTACGCTAACCCCATGGATCAGAGTAACAAAGCAGCGGGTTCACCAAGTATTTCTTCTTTAAATCAACCGGTTGCAGGTGGTGATACTCATCAAAATAGTACAAATAATGACTTAAATATAAGTAATACATCAATCGCTTCTCAAAGTGATCAAAATCAATCAACTTTAGCTCAGCCACCAATTTCCCAACCTGGAAAAACAAACTCTCCCGCTTATGATCCTCAGGCTATAGTTGTTCAGGGTGATACCACTGCTGTTCCTAAGGAAACGATTGGATTTTCTCAGGTTGAAGAGCCAGCGACTTCAACCACCACCACCCCTGCTGAGGCGCCTATTCCGCCTGTCCAGGCTGTTGCTCCCTTGGAGGACTTGCCTTCCATGATTCCCCCTTCGAGTGACCCAGGGGTCGCTACTTCGGCCCCTCCCATGGATGCTGTTCAAGCGCCAGTTACACCCTTGGATACCCTGCCAACCTTGACTCCAACCCAGACACCAGCGCCGCCATCACCAGATGCCAAGACCGATAGCGAAAAATCCCCACTAGAAATACTTGAGGAAATTTTAGCCGAGGCAAATACCGAGAAATCCAAAGAAGAAGATGCCAAGCAAAAGAAAGAGCGAGAAGATAAAGAATTCGCGGAGCAAATGGCGGCGAAAGAAGCGGCCTTCCAGCAGCAAGCAGCCCTCGAAATTGACCAAAAGCGTCAAGAAGTAGAAGAAGCAAAGACTCGCCGCGATGACGTCGAAGCAGATCTGCAAGCTCAAGGAAAGGGCAACGATCAAGCTCCGGATGTTACCGATGATGCCTTAGTCATTCATCAATTGGAGCATGATAAAGTACAGTAAACCTATCGAAAGTATTCATAATATATGAAAATCTACAATACACTAACAAATAGTGTAGATACTGTAACTTCTCTATCAGATTCCACGCAGATTGGCTTTTATGCTTGTGGTCCTACGGTTTATGATTTAGCCCACATTGGACACCTGCGGAAGTATACCAATGACGATATCTTTATCCGCACTCTTCAAAAGGCTGGCTTCACTGTCCGCCATGTCATTAACATTACGGATGTTGGTCATCTGGTTACCGATGCCGATTCTGGTGAAGACAAAATGGAGAAGGCAGCCAAGGCTAAAAATATGTCTGCTCATGAGTTGGCTGAGTTTTATGAAGCCGATTTCTGGCAGAATATGGACGCGATGAATCTCCTTCGTCCAGACGTATCTTGCCGGGCCACGGAACACATTTCCGAACAGATTGCCCAAGTGCAACAACTTGAGGATAAAGGTCTTACCTACATTATTCCTGACGATGGTGTCTATTTTGATACCAGTAAAGATTCCCACTATGGCGAATTGGCTCGACTCGATCTTGAGCAGCTCAAGGAAGGGGCGCGCATTGGTCCCGTTACGGGTAAGCGCCACCCTGCCGACTTTGCTCTTTGGAAGTTTTCTCCCAAAGACGAACAGCGCCAGATGGAATGGGACTCTCCTTGGGGTGTGGGTTTTCCTGGCTGGCATATTGAGTGTTCGGCCATGAGTATGAAGTACTTGGGTGAGCAGTTTGAAATTCACACTGGAGGAATTGACCATATTCCGGTTCACCACACCAACGAGATTGCTCAGGCAGAGGGGGCAACCGGGAAGCGCCCGTTTGTGCGTTACTGGGTGCACCATAACTTTTTGCGTGTTGAAGGCCAAAAAATGAGCAAGTCCCTAAAAAACTTTTTGACCCTGAAAGAGCTCACGGATCAAGGTTATTCACCCATGGCCCTGAAAATGTTGTTTTTAAGCGCTCAACATGGAGACGAACTGAACTTTACTTGGGATTCACTCAAAGGAGCCCAAAAGGGATACGAGCGCTTACTCCGAAAAATTCAAGCGATGATGTCCGAGGCGGGTTATCAAACCTGGCAAGATGTTCTGCCATACCAGGCGGATTCTGCTCAACCCGAAACACAGCTAATAATGGAAAAATTTATTGAGCTCATGGAAGATGATCTCAAAACACCGCAAGCCCTGGCGATCATGTGGAAGTTGGTGAAGCGCAGCAATCCGCAGGATTTACCGGCGCTCAAAGAAATGACCGAGTATTTTGGACTCAAGGTTTAGATCATGGCGCCACATTCACCCTTGATATCACCGCCACAGCACATTCAAGCTTTTGCTTTTGATATCGATCGGACACTCACTACTCGTCAGAAGGAGATCACAAGCTATACCAGGCAAATACTCAAAAAGCTTGTGGCCGCAGGTCGTTTTTATCCTTTTTTGTGTTCTGGTCGAGCATTGAGTCAATCTCCTCATATTTTGTCGCTCTTTCCTTCTCAGACTGTTCATGTTCTCGATGGTGGTGGAACTCTTGCCACCACGAGTGGTCAGATACTTTCTCAAGATCTTTTGCCATCAAACACGGTTAAAGAAATTGCATTACAGGCTGATAAACTAGGAGCTGAAATTGAGATAGAACACCAGGGAAAACTGTACTCCAACCAGCGTAAACGGCAAAAGTTTTCGCATTTTTTGTCGTTTGAAGAGTTGACCGATTGGTCAACCGCTCTGTTGTGTCTCCAGTGGATCAATGACGATGTTCGCCAGATGGTCAAACCGTATACCAACATTGAAGTCAAGGAAATGGTAAGCGAAGTAAATGGTCCCTACATGGATATTACGAGCAGCGGAGTCACCAAGGCTAAAGGTCTACAAAAATGGTCGGAAATTACGGGCATATCTCTTTCTCAAGTGGCTGGTTTTGGCGACAGTCAGAATGATCTTGAATTTTTAGCGAGCGTTGGGTGGAAAGTTGCCATGGGGAATTCGGTGCCCGAACTCAAAGCCATTGCAGACCAAGTTATTGGGGATTGTGATGATGATGGCTTGGCTCACTACATAGAAGAGGTCTGGTTATGATTGACTTCTCGACTAAGCCCTGGAGAACGGCTAACAATCAACCGGTGACGTACGACGGATCTTCCGTGGAATGGCGAATTTCTGGATACGGGGTCATTATTCATGATGATCAAGTCCTGTTAATGCAGGACAAGAATAATTACCTCTATACCGTTCCTGGAGGTGGTGTAGAACTAGGAGAGACCATTGAAGAAGGCATTGCACGTGAGATGCAAGAGGAACTTGGTGCCCACATTCAGGTTGGAAAGTTGCTCCATTCTACCGAAGACTGGTTTTACCACGCTCAGGAAGAGCGCTTTTATCATGCCGTACTTTTGTTCTATCAAGCTGATTTGGTGAGTCAATTGGGTCAACCCAGTGATGAAAAGGTAACTTTTGCCGGATTTGTCCCGCTTATCCAGCTCACCGCCCAGAATACCAACCCATTGGTATGGGATGTTCTTCAGCCTTTTTTAGGCTAACTTGTTTTGTAACGGAGTTCTTCTTTGAGGTATTGACCAGTCAACGACTTGGGATGATTGGCAATATCTGCTGGTGTACCCTGAGCAACAATTTGCCCGCCGCCATCACCACCTTCTGGTCCAAGATCAATGATCCAGTCGGCATTTTTGATGACGTCGAGGTTATGTTCGATCATAATGACTGAATTTCCCTGAGCAATCAAGGTGTCGAGAACAATGAGCAGTTTGCGCACGTCTTCAAAATGCAGACCCGTAGTTGGCTCATCAAGTAAGTACAAGGTGTGTTGGGTCGTGTTGGTGGTCAACTCTCGAGCAAGTTTGACCCGCTGGGCTTCACCACCAGAGAGGGTCGGTGCTGGCTGGCCAAGTTTGATATACCCAAGTCCCACATCGACAAGTGTCTTCAACTTTTCTTGGATTCTTTTGGCATTTTCAAAAAAGGTGTAGGCCTCATCAATGGACATTTCAAGCACTTCGGCAATATTCTTGTCGCGGTAGCGAACCTCAAGCGTCTCTTGGTTATAACGAGTGCCGTTACAGACATCACAGTTCACGTAAACATCAGGGAGAAACTGCATCTCGATTTTGACTTGTCCGTCACCGTTACAAGCCTGGCAACGACCGCCTTTTACATTAAAACTAAATCGGCCTGGCTTGTAGCCACGCTCTTTGGCATCTTGTGTCGTGGCGAAAAGCTCGCGAATCAGGTCAAACACCTTGGTATAGGTGGCTGGATTGGAACGAGGAGTACGACCAATAGGACTCTGGTCGATAAGGGCAAGGCGCTTAATTTCCTGGTGACCAGTCATTTGATCAATGGCACCAGGCTTTTCTTGAGTAACGCGGTCCATTTGATCAAGAAGATTCTGATGAAGGGTATCGTGCAAAAGGGTCGATTTTCCAGAACCTGACAGACCAGTGATACAAACCATTTGATGGAGTGGAAAGCTGACATCAATAGTTTTCAGGTTGTGGGCGCGGGCACCAAAAATCGAGAGAAACTTGTTGCGTTGATCAATGCGCAGGGTTCGTGGTTCGAGCCAAATATCCTTTTTGCGACTCAAGTATTGGCCAGTCAGTGACTTTTTGTTATCGCGGATTTCTTGTGCAGTCCCCTGGGCTACTACCTCGCCTCCCAAGATGCCAGCAAGAGGACCGAAATCATAAATGAGATCACTGCTTTCCATGACATCTCGATCATGTTCGACCACAACGACCGTGTTACCCAGGTCGCGAAGATGACAAAGGGTTTCGATCAGTCGGTGGTTATCACGCTGATGAAGACCAATCGTTGGCTCATCAAGAACGTAGAGAACTCCCGACAAACCCGTTCCAATTTGTGATGCAAGCCGGATACGTTGGGCCTCACCACCGGCGAGCGTATTGGCTTCGCGACTCAGAGTGAGGTAGCCAAGGCCAACTTTTTGCAAAAACTGTAAGCGAGAGTGGATTTCTTTGGAAATGGGTTCGAAAACTGCTTTCTCTTTTTCGGAGAGTCCGTGG
>CAZRAG010000024.1:17073-18371 GCA_964598125.1 uncultured Pseudomonadales bacterium | reverse complement strand
AGCAAGTTCAGGCTATATCCGAACAAGAGCGACTCCAAAAACGAGATGCGACAAAATCTTTGCTTGAAAAATTACAGGCTACTCGGGTTGAGTATCGTCAAAACCGGACTAAGCTTGTTGAGTTGACCACGGGAATTGAGCGGCTTTACCAGGATATTTCTGGAGAAAAGGATCTCGTGAACTTGCCTGTCTATTATGACTTCCGTTTGGTGGTGGCAAACTTTTTGGCCACTCGGGCGGATCGATACGAGGATCAGGCAGTCTTTCTTGATGCCAATGAAAAAAAGCTCATCACTCTTAACGTCAATAGCAAAAGCAACAAAACAGTGGTCCAGGATTCACTGGCAGAAGGTAAAGATATCGTGGTCGAAGCTCAAAATGCTTTTGTTCTTAAAAACAAAACCATTGAGCAGATTCCATTATCTGGCGATGATCCTTCCGTGATTGCTGATTTAAAGGATGTATCCGAAGCGGCTCTTTTAGAACGATTTGGAACGAACTTATATGTTCTTGATACGGCTCAGCAGCAACTGTGGCGCATGAACCGAGAGGATCAAGAGGCGAGCCCCTCAGGCTGGGTGAGATCTGCTCCCGGTGTTGATTTTGCGTCAGCTTCAAGTTTGGCTATTGATGGAGATGTTTGGCTAGGGACAAATGGCGGCAACATCTATCGGTTAAGTCGAGGAGCGCGGGTCGATTTTGCCATTACCGGCTTGTTACAACCGTTCACTTCTTCATTATTAGTGGCAGCGGTTGAGGAAGGCGAGAAACTTGTGGTGGTGGAACCGGCTCAGAATCGCTTAGTAGTTTTGAACAAAGATGGTGTGTATCAACAACAAGTTTCATCCGAACAAATTGGCGGCGTGACAGACCTATTTTTAAGCGCCGACGAAACCGCGGCGTATCTTGTTGCCGGTAGCGTAGTGTATAAAGTGGAAATGTAAATTGTGGTTTACAGGAGAAACTATGGCGTACAGGGAAGCTGAGATCAGTGATGTTATTTTAGAAGCAAAGCGGGCAAATCGAGGTGGCGATCGACTAGCAATCGTGAAAATGCTTGATATGTTTAGTGATGGCCAATTTTCGGCGGCAAGCGAATATCGATCTGGCGCAATGGATGCTCTTTTGGAAAACCTCGCAAATGCTACTGATAGAGAACACATTAGTGAAATTGTTAAACAAATTACCTCAATAGCACGTCTTCAGAGACTTGGTTCATCAGAAAAATTTCCATTCAATAAGTAAGCAAGCAAGCAAGCAAGCCTCCTGTCTTATAAAGGAAAAATGACTTGTTATTG
>CAZRAG010000024.1:0-16973 GCA_964598125.1 uncultured Pseudomonadales bacterium | reverse complement strand
AAGCAAGCAAGCAAGCAAGCCTCCTGTCTTATAAAGGAAAAATGACTTGTTATTGTTGCGTTTCCGTTGCAGCTTCGACGATGTCTTGTTCTGTCTGTTCGCTCGGAACCGTGAGCACACTAAACTGTCCTGCCTCATACACCTTTTCCGCCGAAACAGTGTACTTTTCGGGAACAGGCTTGTGTTCGGTGGTGCCATCTTCTTTCGGGACCTCAACCGTTTGTCGCTGACAGTCCAGACAATAGTCGCGGGTAAAGGGATCGGTGAGAAGAATTCGTTCTTCAAGTTTGAGTTGGTCGGTGGGATCACCTTCACGGGCGGGCAAGCCTGTCTGGCTGACAATCCAGGTTTGATTCTTCACCGCTTCCGTAGCCTGAGGTTCGGTTCCCTTCCAAAAGTAATCGGAAGCCATTTCGCATTCTGGACCAGCCGGATTAGGCAGGGCGCCGGAACGTCGACAAAATGGTGCTTGGACAACCTGTTCTGGTTTTGCTGGCCAAGGGGTGACCTCAGCCGGATGATACGTATTCAAAAGATAGGTCATGATATCGTTCCAGATAGGAGCAGCCCCGGTGATACCACTCACTAAATAGGGATTCATGGGTTTGTTGTCGTTGTTACCCACCCAAGTGGCCACAACATAATCTGGCGTATAGCCAATGGTCCAGTTATCCTTAAGATCGTTGGTAGTTCCCGTTTTGGCGGCCACTTTAAAGCCACGGACATTGAGTTGGGAATTGGTTCCAAAGGCGGCCGCCCTCGCTTGGTTGTCCGACAGAATATCGCTCATAAGCCAAGCAACTTCTTTTTCAAGCACTCGGACAATATTGTTCTTATCAGGATTCGCGGCGGCTTGAAAGTCGGGCAAGGGTCTTTCTTGAGCGTCACCCTGAGGAGCCAAAAAGAGCTGTTTCTCGATTTCGTCTTGGCGGGCTTGTGGATTTGTTTCGTAAATGGTATTTCCTTGATAATCTTCAATTTTGAGCACTGAAATCAGCGGTACCTTTACACCTTGATTGGCCATGGTTCCAAAGGCCGTAACCATATCTTCCATTTTAATTTCGGCTGCCCCCAAACCAAGTGAAATACCGTAATCTTTGGGTTCACGGAAAGAAGTAATCCCCATGGCCGAACCAACTTCAATGAGGCTGGGAATCGTGTTGAGAGCCGTGACCTTAACCGCCGGAATGTTATAAGAATTAGCCAAAGCTTGGCGCATGGTGACCGGACCATGATAACTGCCATCATAGTTTCGTGGGCAGTAGGCTGCCGAGCCAATGGCTTCAAAACAAGTCGGAATATCGAGTAGTACCGTGCCAGGAGTGGCTTTGCGTAGTTGGAAAGCTGTGGCCAAGTTTATGGGTTTCATGGAAGATCCTGGTTGGCGGGGACGGATGGTCATGTTGATTTTTCCTTCTGAAGTGGCATTAAAGTAGTCGCGAGAGCCAACCATGGCAATAATTTCACCAGTGCTTGGTTTAGTAACTAACGCGGCGCCATTACCAACTCGATATTTTTCCAGACTATCGATTTCCGCCGACACTGAAGCCTGAACCGTGTTTTGTAAATCAAGATCGAGCGTGGTGGTTACCCGGAGGCCACCTCTTTCCACCAGAGCTGGTCCATATTCCTCAACGAGCTGATCGCGAACATAAAATACAAAATGCGGGGCATTAATGCTGACTTTTGCTTGGGCAAAGTGAAGGGGTTGTTGTTTGGCATTGTCAGCTTCCTGTTGAGAAATGTATTTTTCTTCAACCATCCGGCGAAGGACTTCTTCCTGTCGAGCTTTACCTAGCTCCGGTGTGTTCCCAAATGGCGAGTAACGAGTGGGTGATTGGGGTAGTCCAGCCAGATAGGCGGCTTCGGCCAGGGAAAGATCCCGAGCTGATTTGTCAAAAAATGTTTTCGATGCCGCCTCTATTCCCCAAGCAGTTCCCCCATAGGGAACGTAGTTGAGGTACATACCAAGGACCTCGTCTTTGGAGTAGCGAATTTCTGTGAGAGTAGTTAATACAGCTTCTTTAAACTTGCGCTCCCATGTTCTTTCGCGACTCAACAGGGACACCTTGACGAGTTGTTGGGTGATGGTTGAGCCACCTTGGAGGCTTTTTCCCTGGATATTGTTAATTAAGGCGCGAAGAATACCAAGATAGTCAAGACCAAAGTGGTGATAAAAATTCTTGTCCTCAATGGCAATGGTTGCTTGAGCAATGTAGGGTGGAAGCTCATCGAGTTTAACCGGGGTACGATTCGTGTCGGTGAAAATTTCGTAAAGCAGCTCTCCATCGCGGTCAAGGATTTTGGTACTCACTGCAAAGTTTTCGTTGGACTGAAGTTTTCCCACGGAAGGAAGATCTTTGATAAAAGCAACAACAAGCGATAATCCAGCCAAAAAGCTCAAACCCAAAAAAAGGGAAAGTCCTTTAATAAGGAAAGATTGTTGCTGCCATCGCTGGGCAGCGATCTGACGCGACCTTTTAGGATCCTTCAACAATCTCTTACTTTTTTGCCAGAACGTCATGGATACATTATACGGTGCCCAAACAAGGAATATCTTTACATATGTTTTTCTCTGGAAGGATATTCCTAGGAATATCCTTCCAGGCGGCAGTATATGTAAAGATATTCCTTGTACAGTAATTGGTTTTCGTCCACATTTTCACTTATGCTAATGGTATGCCGTATTCCACTTCATTGGTCTTATCGCCGGTTTTGCGATTTTTTGTTTCCCAGGAAATCCTGGAACATATTCAAGATAGTCTTACGCTGACACAACACTTTGCCGAACCTGACCACCGCAGCAGTTTCCATGACTATGCGTTTATGGTTTTTCCAATGGCCAAGGCGTATGAGGGTTTCTTAAAGCATTACTTTGTTCACTTGGGAATCTTGAATGACTCCCATTTCCGGAGCCGACATTTCCGTATTGGCCGCAGTTTTAACCCTGATTTAACCAAAAATTTACGGGATGAAGTGTGGCTTTTTGACGATGTGGCCAATCATTGTGGAAACGAACTCGCTCGGGAAATGTGGAACATGTGGGTGGAAGGGCGCAATCACACTTTTCATTATTTTCCTGATGAGCGACACTGTCTGAGCTATGGCCAAGCAAAAAAGTTAGTGTATCGGTTTGTAGATATCATGGAGCAGGCTATTAAGTGTGTTTGATTCTTGAAATGATGAGCTTTGTAAAATGTAAGTTTGTAAAAAATGTAAGTCTCACATTTCTTACACATTGATCACCACGAAAAACTTGTGAAATTCTCACACTTTCTTTACAATTCGTTCATGGAGACACCACTTTCTCTTTCTACGGATTCTCAACCAATTCAAAATATTACTATTTCTGGTTTACCCGGAAGTGGTTCTACAACTCTCCTTAAAGAACTCAAACAGATTCTCCAATTTCATGGTTGGCGTGGTTTTTCAGGCGGAGAATTTATGCGCGCCTACGCTGAGGAAAATGGACTACTTGATCCAGAAACGGGAAAGCTCCACCATGATGCCACCGTATATGGTGAGGATTTCGACCGAGAGGTTGATTACGGCATGCGCCACCGGCTCGAAACGGAGCAGGGGTGGATTCTCGAGTCTTGGCTTTCTGGATTTTTGGCCCAACGAGTTCCTGGGGTGATGAAAATCCTTTTAGTTTGTTCTGATGATGCTGTCCGGATCGACCGAATTGTGAACCGTGATGAAGTTTCTGTGGAAGAGGCCAAACATCACCTTCTTGATCGAGCAAACAAGAACATCAGCAAGTGGAGTCGTATGTATGCTGATGAGTGGCAAAAGTGGGTAGTTGAAGCTGGCAAGGCATCCAAAGAAGAGAAAATTGATTTCTACAAGCCAGAACTCTACGATATAGTGGTAGATACCTTTTCAATGAACAAACAAAAAACATTTGAAATGGTTATAGATACACTCTATGCCTCGCGCCCAGACCTCAAACCACCGACTGCGTCAGCTTCGAATGAAGCATAGTGACCGAGTCGGAAAAGCCAAAAAGCAACTTTCGGCGGTGAGTTCTTTGGGACCGAAATATTCCAAGGGCAAAAAACCGAACATTTCGCATTTTACCTCGACCGTGGACGCCCTCACACCGGTTGGGCATCGTCAGGTATTCCGCCAACTGTATACGTTCTTTTTTATTATGCTCAGTCTGTTTTTTGTCTGGCTTTTCTACCGTTCTTTCTTCTCTTTTCCAATCTGGTTTGATGAAGGTGTTGCCAAAGCCCTTATTTTTGGAATTCCGGTAGTTTGGTTTGCGAGCCAGTCGCGATTTGTCAGTACGGAACTTGGTCTGAATGACAACCAGTTGTTCCCTGGCCTTTTCCTGGGAATTGCGATTGGTGGGCTGTATGGATTCGCTGGTCTTCTCATTCAAATGAGTGCCGGACAACAAGTTGCCCAGGGCGCCCTGTTTGCAACGGGGGGATTCTGGTGGGTTGCCTTTTTAGCCTTGCTCACTGCTTGGTGGGAGTCGCTGTTCTTTTTTGGTTTGCCAACGCAGTACATTAAAGGAATTGCCCCTTGGTTTTCTGAAACATTGATTGGGGCATTTGTGGTGTTCTTTTTCTTGCTCTTTCATGCGCCTCTCCGAGGAATTATTACGGGTTGGCAACCGCAATTTATCATTCAAATGGGATTGTTGGCCTTGTTTGCTATTGGCCAGTTTATTTTTTATTTGCGAACCAAAAACATGTACTCCCTTGTTCTGTCTCATATGTTGTGGGGATTGGTTATCGAGATATACGCGGTGTAGTACAATACGTTCTTCGCTCACTTTGTGAAGAACGCAAAATGTGTCCCGCTGGCAATGCCGAGTGAAATACAAATATGCAATGGCCCTGGAAAACAAGTCTTCTTTTACTTATTTTTGGCTTTTTAGTCGTCTTTTTTTCTCTGCAGTCTTTGCATGGAAAAGTAATCGCCCAAGAAATGGAATCGGCAGATACCGCATTACAGGATGAATGCAAATTTGAGCACTGGCTTGATCCCTCCTTACCTGGTTCACTTCCTTATGTTGCGGGCAGAGCTTCTGACAGAATTGAGTTGATCACCATTTCTCAAGATGAAAAACCAGAAGAATTGTGTCAAAGATCAAAGCACCGTTTAGATGCGAGCCGCTACGCCTGGGAAAAAAATCATCGGGCAGACGCTGTAGAAACATTGCGTAAGTCATTCATCTATCTTTCCCAGGTCAATCCAGAAGATCGAACTCCAGACTGCACGGACACACTATCTGAGCTCAAGAAAACAATCGATGGCTGGTGTGGTCAAGTTAACTGTCAAGAAAACTCCGTCCTTGCCAAAACAAGATCACAAACAGAAGCAATTCAGTAGTTTTCATTTTTTGCTTTTTGGATGTCAGACTTACCTAATTCTTCCTCAATGCTTGCCAAACATCCTCTTTACAACACCATCTCCATAGTGTTTTACTGTTCATCCGAGCGCTACCAGTAGTGTCCGGAGCAGTATTAACAACATTGATGGATGCACCCACTGATCCATCACAATTGAACACAAAAATTTATGCAGTGCCCGTACTGTGGTAAGCAACAAAGCTCTGTCTTGGAAAGTCGTTTGGCAGAGGACAACCGCGCGATTCGTCGTCGCAGAGTTTGCGAGTACTGCGAGAAACGATTCACCACCTACGAGCGAGTAGAAGGCGTAGATTTAGTGGTCATTAAGAAGAATGGGGTAAGTGAGTCTTTCAACCGTGAGAAGATCCGAAAAGGTATCGTGAAAGCGACCTGGAAGCGTCCCATTGCCATGTCGGATATTGACGAACTCATTGATGACGTGGAACGAAAGCTCCGTCAGCGCAAGAGCACGAAAGTTAAGAGCTGGGAGATTGGCAATCTCGTCATGAATCGTCTGAAAAAACTTGATGCCGTAGCTTTTCTCTTATTTGCCTCGGTGTATAAAGATTTCCAATCCTTTGAAGATTTTGAAGAAGAAATCGTTCAGCTCCAGGCTGGGGAGAAGTCCCAAAAAGAGGAGCAAAAAGCCACCAAACCAACCAAGAATAATGCGATCAAAAAAACAATTACACCAACAAGAAAGGCCAGAACATGAGCGAGACCTCGTCGGCAGCCGTCAAAAGAATGCGAAAACGAACGGCTCCCCCTTCCACTCCTTCTAAGAAGTCGACAAATGGAATCTCCAAAAAGAATGGTCATTCAACCAATGGCCAACTGAAAAATGGTCATTCGAATGGACACACGAACGGCCACGTCAGCAGTGAACTGGAAAAACAGTTGAAAACGGGCTTGATGGCGTCTGTCTCTCGCAACATTGCTGTGCGCCAGCCCATGAAGTTTACGGAACGACAACTCGACCCGGGTATGGGCATGGCCGTTGCTCGCCGTACCTATCTACGAAAAAATATTGATGACAATGGCGAAGAAATCTGGGAAACCTGGCCAGAAGTCGCCGAGCGCGTTGCTCGTGGCAATACCGCCCTTCTGGGCGACACAGATCATGAAGAGCGTGAATCCGAATATAGTTTGCTCAAAAAACACATTGCCAATGGCTCTATTCTCATGTCTGGTCGGCACTTACAGCATGGCGATAGCACCCAACCGGAGCGAAACATGGAGGTGTTTACTAACTGTAGTACGGCCTCGTCTTCTTACTTGGTCTTTTACCTTTTGATGAACGGTTCTGGCGTTGGTCGTGCCTATGATGACGATATGTGCTTAGTGGACTGGGACAACATGCCCAATCTGCGTTGCGTTTTGTCCGATGAACACCCTGATTTTGAATGGGGCAAGGACGAAAGTGTTCGCGATGCTGAACACAAATACGGCAAAGGTGATGGCATTCACTGGTTTGAAGTGCCTGATAGCCGTGAAGGCTGGGCCCAAGCCGTTGAGCTTTTAGAAGTTATGGCGTTCGAGAAGAAATTTAAAGATGACTTGGTGATTATTGATTTTTCCAAGGTTCGCCCGAAAGGTTCTCCTATTCATGGTATGCAGGATCGACCGGCCAGTGGTCCAAAGCCGCTCATGAACGCCATTGAGCGCGTGGCAACCGTGAAGGGGGCCAGTATGCCTCAGTGGAAGCAAGCAATGTTTGTTGACCATTACATGGCCGAATGTGTGTTGGTTGGTGGTGCCCGCCGGAGTGCGCGTATTGCCACCAAAGTCTGGACAGATCCGGAAGTGCTTGATTTCATCGATATTAAACGCGGTGGCTTTCTATGGAGTGCCAATAACTCTGTTTCCGTGGATGAAAAATTCTGGGAACAAAAAACGGCTCATGCTAAAAAGGTACTCAAAGCGATTCTTGAAGCAAGTTACTACGATGGAACTGGTGAGCCAGGCTTCATTAACCAACACCGCTTAGTCCAGAACGACGCGGAATATGACGGCTACAGTGATGGCAAGTACGCCGAAAGTAAAAAATACAAACCCATGAAACGCACCGAAAAGATGCTGGCGCGTGTTGCCCGTAGCGCCGGGGCTAAGGTGTATCACCAGATTCCCAACCCCTGTGGAGAGATTACTTTAAACATGCTGGGTGGCTACTGTGTGATTGGTGATGTAGTGCCTTTCTTTGCTCCATCCTTAGATGATGCCGAAGAAGCTTTCCGCGCGGTTACGCGCGCTCTCATTCGCGTCAACCTCATGGATTCTCTCTACAATCGCGAAGTGAAACGCACTAATCGCATTGGCGTTGGTATGACCGGTATCCACGAATTTGCCTGGAATCACTTTGGGTATACCTTTGCTGATGTAATCGATGAACAGCGTTCTCAGGATTTCTGGCAGACACTCAATCGTTTTAAACGAGCCGTGGAAGATGAGGCCAGTAAGTATGCCAAGCAACTCGGCGTAAATGTTCCTCATACGAATACCACGATTAAGCCTTCGGGAACAGTTTCCAAACTTTTCGCCCTAACCGAAGGGGCCCACTTACCCAGTATGCGCGAGTACATTCGCTGGGTGCAGTATCGCTCCGATGATCCAAGTCTCGATACCTATCGAGCGCAAGGATATCCGGTTAAGGACCTCAAAAGTTATACCGGCTCATCGGTGGTTGGCTTCCCGACTCAGCCTATGATTTGCCGCTTAGATATGGGTGACAAACTCGTAACCGCCGCTGAGGCAAGTCCAGAAGATCAGTACAAATGGCTCATGCTACTGGAAAAATACTGGATTATTGGTGTTGATGATCAAGGAAATCTACTGCCCGACACTGGTAATCAGGTTTCCTATACGCTCAAGTACAATCCAGAAAAAGTGAGTTTCGATGATTACTCACTTATGGTCAAGCAATACCAGAGTAAAGTGAAGTGTTGTTCGGTGATGCCGCAACAGGACTCCACAGCTTATGAGTATCAGCCAGAACAACCAGTGACTACTTCAGAATTCATGAAGATTATTCGCGAGATTGAGAAGGCGGCTGATTCCGGTGATTTACATGAGGACATTGACTACGAGCACCTCAAGTGCAGCACCGGCGCGTGTCCTATTTAAAAAACTCTAGAGAGGAATATCTTTGCTAACATTCCTATCTGGAAGGATATTCCTAGGAATATCCTTCCAGAGAAAAGTGAACGCAAAGATATTCCTCGTTTAGTACTTTGTCGGGCTATAATAATCTCTGTGAGACGATTCTTCCGCTCTCTTTTATTGGCCTTTGCTTTTTTGGTTCTGACCGCATCTCCTGCTATGGCCGCGTGTGGTGCCGGACAAGTTGATCTTCTCGAATATTGGGCTCCAGAGGGAAACAGCTCTTTTAGCATGCTTTTTTGTTCTACTATGGTGGGAACTCCACCTGGCGGCAACATTACGAGTGGCACGGAACGCATGTCTCCCGAATTATGGGCGGCATATCAAGCTCAAGGCGCTCCAGGTGAAGGCGGATTTTTGGTTGATGGTGGACAGGGTCCAGATGGGAGCAAACAGTATTTTGTGTATTCTTATGATTCTCAATATATTTATTTTCTCGAAGACCATGTTTGGGGTGGGGTGAACTGTTCCAGTGGCGAACCGGCGTTTTATCGCACTTTTAATACAGATACCAATACTTGGGGAGCCCCCTATGATCGCTGTGTTTCCACCGGGACGATTATCACAAACAACGAAAGAGCAGAATCATACATAAAGGCAGATTATTTGGCTGGCTTTAATCAAGTCAGAACAACGGGAAGTGGCAGCCTTCCAACACCAACACACTGTTCCACACCCTTTGAGGGTTCATCCACTACCCAAAAAGAAATCACGGTTTATGACAGCATGTTGGAAGCCGACGCCGGGGTTCAGTGTTTAGAGGAACCCACCGTCAAGTTTGAGGCGGTGGGTGGTTCGGGCTCTGGCGAAACCATGTATCTCACCAAGGGTTACGGTATGACCGCTTTTATTCACCAAGAGGGTGGTATTGTGGATTTTCATTCGGCGTATGTCGATCCGTCATGTGGTTTGGAACCGGATTTGCAATGTAATGAAAAAAAAGAAGGGAAGAAGCCACTGTTTATTTTCCCCAAATTGGAAGATGACAATGAATGGCGCAAGTATCTTTCCAATAGCCAAGTGTATTGTGCGCCTACTCAAATAAATTGGCCGAGTTTTGAGGGGCAGGATCCGCCTCTGAATCCCTGTCAGCAAGCACCCAACGATGAAGTGGACCCACTTAATCAAGGAGCGGCTAATGGTGATGCCACCTGTACTTCTACCGAATACCCAACGGTTGATTATTCCGAATCCTATGATTTGCAGAACTTTTCCTTACCACTTTTTCGTGATGAAAGTGGAGATATTAGTATTGAATCTGACTTATCGCGGGTGAATCCTGACGATACATTTTTTGAAGCGGTGCAAGCGAATCGGCGCCCAGGCTATGCTCCGCAGTTTTTCTTAACCAGTCCTCAACAACAGTGTTTGAATGCCGTGCGTTACATCGATTATGTCAATGAACTCTGTGATAAGTATGGCGATGACGCCACGGAATGCCCAGCGAAAGAAGGAATAAAAGTGAAAGGTGGTCGTTCGGTGGATTGGGATATTGCCACTGGCCTGCTCACTCCCCAAGTGTGCAGTAATTTCACCCAAGAAATGAAGGATGACTCGGTGGCCGCGCAGGTGGTTCGGGGCATTGAGGCGTACACGCCCAAAGCCTACAAAATGGGATTTTTGGTCCAGCATAATGTTTTATTTGACCGAAACAACCCCCTTATTGGTGGGCAATATCTGGTGAAAATGATTGCTTCCTGGATAAAGGGAGAAGAACCCGAACCACTGACTCGCGAGAAAATGGTGGTTGTGCCTGTGTGGTACCAATCAGGGATTACGACCAACCAATTTTCTCCTGACCAAACCGCTGCGTATCCCATTGACCCAGAAACCGTGAATCCTGATGAAGTTACCGTCAATACTGACAACTTTATTGGTCCATTCTGGGAAACCTACGGACCAGTTTTGCCCACTCACGTTCAGGAAAAAATTGCCAAGAATAAAGCGGCTATTGTTAAGGATACGTACACTTTGATGAAGGATACTTTTGAGAAGATTTTAGGAACTCTCGAAGGAGACGAGGTTGAATTTTTGGGTGAAAAGTACATGGCTGGGGTTATTTTGAGTTGTGATGAAGAGAGGTGTTTGCCTTGTTCTGATAAGGAAAAAGGTGAATGTACATTTGATGAAAATAACAATATTAACAGCGCAGGTCGAGAAGAAGAGAAAGAAAAACTGGAAGAGTTGCGCCAATCGTTTCCTGATGATTTTCAACCTTCTGATGTTTTTTTGATTAGATTACTTCGCCTCATTGTCGCTCGGGTGAACACCGGCGTGCAAAAAACCGAGCAGTATAACTCAGAGAACTGGTCTCCTGGACCACCCGGGCCAAACTCTGTCCGGAGTTTTGATGTCTGCCCGATCGACCAAAACAATACGCGCTATGGTGAAACCGAACAGTCTGAAGGAATTAGCTACAAGGCGCTGCAAAAACTCACCGATTCCGAGGACCCAACAGTGCTCGAAAAAACGATTGATTCGATTCAAACCTTCTTTACGGCCAAAATCATTTGGGATCGCCAACCGTACGAAGCGCAGTTTCCTAAGAGTCGAAGCTACCTCATCCTGCCGGATGAGTCCATCGATATAGATATCGCTGAGTCATACATCACACCCATGTTCCTGAGTCCACAAATGTACGACTCCATCATGAAGGGTGATAACCCCATTTATCCCTGGAAGGAAGAGAATCCTGACGTTGATTTTATGTCGGCGTTTTTGCGTACGAGTGAATACGACCGCGAACACAACACCGAAAAACGCGGATATGCTCGATATAATAAGACTGTTAGAGTATTTGGTTCAACCTGCGCTGTGACCTCACCCACTGGTCCACCAACTGATTGTAGTTGTACCGAGGCACTTATCGCTGGCCCGTATGAAGAACTGACTGACTGGATTCCCTATCCTCAAGAATATGAGAATCAGTCACCAGATCCTTCAAATGGATGCCAAGAAGTGCAGTACATCGTTAAGGAAAAGAGTCTGACCAATGTTATTGGGGCTGAAGTGGGTGAAGATCCCGAAACCAACATTGAGGTGCCTGGAAAAACTATGGCGCTCCACGAATTTTTGCGTCGCATGGCTTTTACCCCTCATTACCTAATCCAAAAATATACGGGCCTTGAAGATTTCTACGGCGGAGGTGATGCTCTCAACATTGATGGCAAAAAGAAAACAATTTATGAGGGCATGAGCGATTACTTTGCCCAACTTTTTAACCTTTCCGAAACATACGGAAAGGCCAATAGTGAGCTTACTTGTGGATCTGTCTATGTTGATGAAAGTACCGCGCAAAAGTATGCCAAAGAGGTTCGAGCCTTGTTTACGGAAGAAATGTTAACTTGGGCGCACGAAAGGTACCCACGTTCTCAACTCTATGGTGAATGTGGTGGACAGACGTGTATCGACTTCATTCTCGATACGGTGTTGGATAGTGCTATCTGCAACGGTGACAAAATCGTGAATCCGTATATTGCCGTGATGATTGCCATGAATGAAACTGGTGGTCTAACAGGGAAAGACCCTGCCGATCCACGAAATCTAAGCCAACATTTTGGTTGTGCCCCGGCCGCATTTGCCAGTTACCACGAGGGAGCCAAAATTGGTGATCAGATGTGTACTGTTATGAATGCCTATCCTAATGAAGTTATTAATCCGCTCATTAACACGGTGACCTGGACGCAATCAGATGCTAACAAATGTGCATCTGGGAGTCCGACCTGGTCTGTAGTTCGTGATCAGCAAACGGCCGAAGACGGACTGGCTTGTATGATTTTCCGCTTTAACGATTACTGCCAAGCAATTGAGAGTAATAATCTGGATTTGACGGCAATCAGTGTTGGTCACTATGGTTATCGAGACTATACTTCCACACTCGTTGCCCGTTTTAACGAACTTAAGAAATTTACCAGAGACACCGGCTCCTTAACCAGTGAAGCTGAACAAGCGGTAAATACCTCAATTACCGAAATTATTTCCGCTTGCCAGTAGAGAGTAAAATAGACAGACCACTATGACACTATTTAACAAACTGCCGAACCCTTTTCAGGAAGGTGACAAAAATCGCATTATTGGTGTGGTTGAACCCATCACCCTTCGCCGCGGGGACAATACGGATGAAGAAGATATTTTGGCAGCGGTAAATTGTGGTTCCGACTTATCGCAAATTGACAAAAAGTTTGCGCAGGAGCTTGGCCTCTATTCCAGTGAGCTGGTAGTTGATAGAGTACCAGCCGCGATTGATGGTCGCGAAAAACTGGTTGATCAAATTGAGGTGGTCTTTACTTTGGAAGGCGAGGAGAAGACCTCTCGCTGGCTGGTAACTGATCGAACAGACGAGAAGCAAATGATTGTGTTGGGAAAAAATGACCTGCGTGGTTTTTTGGTGAAGATTCCGGAAGAGTAATAAAGGCCTGGCCCTGAGCATTTTCAAATAGCAGACATTATCTTTATAGATTAAACAGGTGCTTGTTCGCTAAAGGCCGATGCCCATTTCCTGCCTGGATTATTTATGTTGTTTGTTTTCACATCTGGGCAGAAGAATAGGGCCAGGCCCTGACTTTTCGGGTCGACTATAATATCCCTATGAAAATTGCCCTTGGCATGTCTGGCGGTGTTGATTCTTCGGTTTCGGCTCATGTGCTCAAAGAGGCCGGTCATGATGTGACCGGTGTCTTTTTGCAGTGTTGGCGTGCTCCAGGATGCCGGGCAGACGAGGATCGCAAAGACGCCCTCGCTGTCGCACTCGACTTAGGAATTCCCTTCGAATCGCTCGATTTTATTCAGGCCTACCGCGATCAGGTAGTGGAGCGATTTTTTGAAGATTATCGTCGCGGCCTCACCCCCAATCCAGATGTGTGGTGCAATACCGCCATTAAGTTCGGTCTGTTTTACGACTGGGCCATGAGTCACGGCTTCGATGCTGTGGCCACCGGTCATTACGCTCAAATTGGGAGTCAAGAAGGTTTGCCGGTTTTGCTGCGCGGCGCCGATGAAAAGAAAGACCAAACGTATTTTCTCTACAAAACTTTGCAGGAGCAGTTGGAGCACATTGTTTTCCCCATTGGGCATTGGCAAAAGTCACAAGTGCGAGAGGAGGCAGTCAAAAGAAACATTGCGGTTGCTAGCAAGCCTGATTCACAAGGCATTTGCTTTATTGGCGATATCAATGTTCGCGATTTTTTGCGCGAACATTTGGGAGAAAAACCTGGCGACGTTCTCGATGTTGATGGCACCATTATTGGTAAGCATCAGGGCGTGTGGTTTTACACCATTGGTCAGCGCCATGGTTTTGAGCTGTTCCCAAAAGTACGTTTGCAAAATGATGAGTGGAAGCATGTTTTGCCCCCAATGTATGTGATTGCCAAGGATGCGCAGACCAATACCATTACAGTGGGCTATGGCGTCGAAACAACACGTGATGTTGCCAAAATAGAAGACGTATTTTGGCGAGACAAGAGTTTTGTGCCAGATACAACTGCACAACCTTTTGAGCTGAAAGTTCGGATTCGCCATGGAGGACTACTGTATTCTGCTCAGTTTACCTGGACAGACCAAGTGTTTGGCAAAGGAACGATTCAATTTGCCGACAAGATCAAAGGTGTTGCCCCAGGGCAGGCAGCGGTGTTTTATGGCGGACAGGGTGATGAGGTGTGTTTGGGTGGTGGGGTCCTGGCTTAAAGGCTACTTTCCTTTCTCTCTCAGGAATTTTGTAATACTATGTATTCATGAGTACACGCCCGACAGAAAGCATTTTTTCAATCCGTCCAGCCTGGAGAGCTTTACAGAAACTTGATGGTCAAAGAAAAGCTGGCACGTTGGTCCAAAATACATTCGACACTCAAAGATCGAGTAATGACTCGGGTGAAAAGAGTGACTCCGCTGAAAAATCAAGTATCTCAGAGAAGATGATTGATGTTGCTCAGGGAAGAATCACTGACCAAGCCAAAGAACTTCTCGATAACCCACTCATTACTCCAGAAGAAACCGAAGCAATAAATGCCGCGATTGAAGTGGCCACCGAAGATTTGTTAGCGCTTTCCCGACTGATCGTGAAAACCAAAGGTGATCTTCGGGATCGTCAAAAGCAAGCAGAATTATTACCTCAACCAACATCATTAGAACCTCAGCCTGTTGTACATCCCGAAGCGGCTCCAACGGTCGCTCAAGTCGTGGAAATGATCCAGACAGAGCTGATCGATGTAAAAGAGTTGCCTCCAGAAGTTCGCGAAGAAGAAATTATGAATCTGGTGACTCCAGAAGTAACAAGAGCCCTTTTAGAAATTCAAGGGGCTCGAAGATCTGCGGGTAGTTGTTTGTTGTTTCTCGAGGCTTGTGTCTATCACGGAAAAGACTTGGCTGAGCTAACAAGAACATCCAACTTGGGACAATCGCCTCTTCTGGAGTTGTTTATTGAAGCAAAAAAAATTGCCTTAACACCAGCTTGGGAGAAATCTGGACTTGCAGCCACAATCGATGCGCTGATGCAATCACGTGTTCAGGGTTGGGAAAAATTATCGGCACCGGAATCGAAAGAATCACTTTTAAAGAAGGCAGCTGAGGCAATCGACAAAGACCTTTCAGCATTGGCCGATCTTTTGACAGATCTTGGTTTCTCCTTTCTAAAAACTGATATTGTGCGAGTTATGAAGGGGGCAGAAGCGCCATTTAAGGAAGAAGTTCAGGAAGTTATTGATCAGGTTTATTCGCAGTTCCAAGAGCTGAGTCGTGATATCCCTAGGGTTACAGATGCCTATTCTGTAACCTCTTTGCCAACATATGATTGGCTACGGGATATCTCTTCGGTGCCGCTCTCACCAACCGTAGAAGATATTCAAAAGTTGCAACAGCAAAAACAGGAATATTCACAGAGATTTCAACGAATCGAACAGGCTTTAAAAAGAATCTCACAGAATTTGGATCAATATACACTGACCTTTGATAAGAGCAAACCAAATGGCTTGCGAGCTCTTCTTGCTCGGATCGATGAAAAAATTGCCGAATATGACAAACTTGCGATTCAGGATCAGGATTTAGCACGCACACTGCCAGCCGAGCTGGGTTATGTCGATGAGCTTTACAGAAGTCAAATAGCGGGGCGGAGATCTCCTCATGATAGACCTGGTTCATTAGACCAACAAGCTTGGCGTTTTGGTTTTGATGTTATGGGGAATCTTTCCTCCTTTGATCGTGAAATCCAAACACGGCGAGCTCAATGCGGACGACTGTTAGAAAACGTACCCGATTCAAGATCACAACTTGACAGAGAATTTGACGCCCGACAAAAACAGGTGGTTGAGAAGCTTATTAAAGGAGTTAAAGTCCAGTATGGCTGGAAATTGTCACTTACACAGGGAGGTGAACTCACCTATATCCGCGCTTCTTCCCAGGATGAGCCGTCTGATGCTGATATTACTCATATAGCTGATCTTCTTTCTGGCAAGAAGCAGGTCAACGGGCAGGAAAATACAGTTGTTCAGGTTATGGTTAGGGCTATTCAGAATCCGGATGTCATTCAACAACTGTATCAAGTTGAAGAATTAAGGCGAACACACATTTCTGGTTTCCAAGCAGAACAGAGAGAAGACGCCCTGAGGCAATTACAAGCGCTTTCGACTTCATCAGGACCAGAAGGAGTTGTTCAATTGGCCAAGATTGCTTTAGCAGAAATTGATGAAATTCACAATCAGCGAGGGTCTATTTAGTATCAATAATCAAGTTAATTTGAAAATGATTGTATGTTAAAATTCAGCGTAAAGGCCAAAAACTCATGCTTGGGAATTACTCTTTAATTTTTCTCAATCCCCCTGCTTGACACCTGGCCGACCCCATGTACAATACAAACTCCGAGACCACAAATTTTGTGGCTTTTCAACTCGTGAATGTTCGTGAACAAGTAAAGAAAGACAAACAGCAGAATGGTTATTTTTAACCATTCAGTTACAAGAAGGAGCAGAGAAACTTTTGCAGGTTCTCTGCTACCAAGAACCCAAAATACTTTCATATAAAGCCCTCTATCCGGAGGGGCGAAAGTATTTTTATATAGAAATAGACATTACACCAACTGACGGGATGTTTCGATAGGAAACGTCTTGTCATTGGTGACAAGTCATTTCCGTCAATTTTAGTGAGAATTTGATCCTGGTTCAGGATGAACGCTGGCGGTGTGCCTAAAGCATGCAAGTCGAACGATTGAAGCTCTAGCTTGCTAGAGTGGATTTAGTGGCGAACGGGTGAGTAACGCGTAGGAATCTACCCAATAGTGGGGAATAGCCTGCCGAAAGGTGGGGTAATGCCGCATAATCCCGCAAGGGAAAAGTCGCAAGACGCTAATGGAGGAGCCTGCGTCCTATCAGGTTGTTGGTGGGGTAATAGCCTACCAAGCCTATGACGGGTAGCCGATGTGAGAGCATGATCGGCCACAAGGTTACTGAGACACGGAGCCTACAC
>CAZRAG010000023.1:0-18754 GCA_964598125.1 uncultured Pseudomonadales bacterium | reverse complement strand
CTCTACGAAGCGCTGCTCGCCTTCAAGATCGAGAATAACCTCTCCAAGGACGAGACGTGCGTTCCGTGTAAAAATTAAAGCCGATGCAGATGGTACGTCGATTACCAACACTGCCTCCTTGTCGGTGGGTACGCAGAATGTGAATAGCTGCTCCATTGAGCTTTCCTTTACTGTTCCGGCTTCACCTTCACCCACTCCTTCGGTATCTCCATCGCCCTCACCCTCACCTTCAACCTCACCCTCACCCTCACCTTCGCCCACACCTCTTGCCAGTCCAAGTCCAACTCCAATAACCCCTCAATGTAACAGTGAGTGTGTTACCAATTCGGATTGTCCGGCAGACCTGATTTGTAGTGCTGGCAAATGCCGAAACTCTGAGTGTATTGATGATGCGGATTGTCAATGTGAAGTGAAAGTCACTGCTGGCTTCTTTATTGAGAAGTTTAACGACCAAAACGGTGATGGTACTCGTAGTGGCACAGAACCAGGTCTCGACTGGGAATTTGAATGGGATCGCAATGAGGATGAGAACTGGCGTAAGTACACCACTTATGCTGAGCAATCTGGTAAAGGTGGAACGGTCGGTGATCTCACCCCTGGAGATAAGATTCGCGTTCGCGAGAAAGGCAAGAGTGGTTGGACGGCTACTACTGCCACAGAGAAGACCTTGACCATTGAGGAGGGCCGAACGGTCTCTGCCACCTTTGGAAACTGGCAGCCAGTTGGTTCACCACGTCCATCTTCACCACGACCTGTGGCATCACCAACGGCCCCTCCAGATCTCCCAATCAGTGGATCGACCACCCAGACTATTGGTCTCTTGAGCATTGGTGTACTTGCCATTGGCCTCGGTTTCTACCGCTTCCTCATGAAGAGACAGTAATACAGGAAACTGAACCATATTGTGTTAGATGCTCATTGTGTTTGATTTCTGCAAGATGAACCTTTTTTGTATTCGAGATGAAGACTGCCCTCAAGAAAGTTGCCTTTTCTTTGGATTGTAGGAGAGGCATTTATTTGTCATACTAAAACATATGGACAATTCTCGTCAGAATGCTCCGTCCACTGCTACTGTTGGTCCTCAACCTGCGGTAGAAGGGTCATACTACCAGCCTATCGGTACTGGCAATGCCTTACCACCTGAGCCGGTCACACCTATTGTTCCTTCTATGCCCATTCAACCAGCTACCCCAGAGTTGTCCGCAAACATGCCAAAGGCAGAAACCACGGCACCAACTCTCGCCCCTTTGGCGACTCCAGCTTCTTTTCAGGGAGTCTCACCATTAACCCAAATGTCCCAAGCAAAACCTGGCGATGTAAGCGCCAGAATGCAGTCGGTGAATCAATCTCAACCAACTCAAGCAAAAAAGTGGTTATGGCTGGGAGTCGGAATAATCATTCTTCTTATTATTGGCGTGGCGATAGTTTACTTTTCTGCTCAAAAACCAGCTTCCCAGCCAATAGGGGACAAGATGGTAACGGAAACTGAAGTCCAACCTGCAGCTTCTGATAACACATCCGTTCTTGCTGGCCAGGTGTGTACCACGGTTGGTGGGAATGTTTTTTTCTACAATGTTGAAACCGAAACCATGGATTTTGTCACACTCGATCCAAGTCAGAAAGAGTATTCTGCTCGACTTAACCCTGGAACTTACAAAATATTTATGGAAACACCTGGTGGCGCATATCTTGGCTACACTGATGAAGATCATAACCTTGATCAAGTTGTCCTTTTAGCTGATGAAAATTCGCCAGGCATTGATGTTTGTGATGAAGCAGTCAACACGGAAGCGGAGCCAGAATTATTTGGGCAAGCCAAAGATGTTCTTCCGGCAACGGTTCATGGACTTGTTTGTACGTATGGCGAGGATCTCTTCCCAGAAGGTTCACTCATTTTTTATGAAGCTGATCAAAAGAATATGGTTACACACAAGATCCCAGAAAATGAAAACACCTTTAGTGTGCAGGTCCCGGCAGGTGAATACGCTGTGTTCTTTGCACCAAATGACACCGATCTTCCTAAATTTGGGTATACAGAATATGTGACTTGCGGATTAGATCCAAATACCTGTGAGAATCATGAATTGCTCGTCAATAAACTTGAATCAGGTCAAGAATATGGCAACATCATGGTTTGTGACCCACAATACGTTCAAGCCAATTTACCAGAGGAACTTATTTATGAAAACGAATAAGTTATTGTTACTTTTTGTTTCTTTTATTTTGATTGGTGCTTTATCGTTTTTCAAACCTGTCTCGGTGTCTGCCTGTACTTGGGTGACTACCAGTTGTGGCTCTGGCTGCGCCGACAACCAGAATCTTTACAATTGTTCTTCCAACGTAACGGTTACCTCGGTGGTAGCGAGTAACTCAAATCCTGATTCGAATAACAAGGCGATGACCGTTGCTCCGCCAGCTGTCACTCAAGTGATCGCTCCGGCACCCAAACCGGCCACGACTACGACAACCACTCAACCGGCCGCCCCGACAGGTCCATCTGCAATTTCTGCTGCCGAGAAGACTGCCGCTGGTAGTTGTGGTACGGCTTCATTTTGTGGAGGTGTGCAGAGTGCTTATCGTTGTGTTCCCATCATGACAACATCCGGTTGTAATGTTCGTTGTGGCATGACCGTTGACCCGGTTTGTGGACCAAAAGCTGGTTTAACTGACCAGGTTGGGCAGCGCGTGGCGAGTCATGCATATAGTTTGCCCGCAGATACAAGAGCCTGTGTGAATGGTGAAACCTCATGTAACACTCAGACAGAGATGACAATCCCTTGTAAAACTGCGACTGGTGGTTGGACTGGATTAGTGCAGTGTGTTCCATTTGACACAATTAGACAGGCTGAATTGTCAGGGTATGCCCAATCAACGACTTCAAATGATGACATAGCGATGACACAAATAATTACCAATCTCATGCTTGGCGATCAGAAGGCATTTGTACAGGTGGAGTGTACTGAATGTGATCAATATTATCTTGAAGGAACCGCTGGTGGAACTTTTAATGATGGTTCGCTTAAAGCTGGTCGGGCTATTTCTGGTACGGCTGGTACAGCTTGTACTCCTGGCTCATTTCAAACGGTTCTCATAAATGGAACACCCATGACTACGCAACTTGGTGGTGATCGAGGAGCTTGTGGTGCCGAGGGTGGCTGTCCGGCTGGTCAGCAAAGAGCTTGTACCTCTGCTGGTAAGCTTTCAAGCGGCTGTGTTCGTTCCGATGCTTGTGCTTGGCAGGTTCAATCAAGGCCACTGGCTACAGGAGATTCCTGTGTTGGTCTTACTCGATTGAGTTTTGGCGAAGCCACAAAAGGGCAGTTTGTTGGCTGTTCCGGAAATCAAAATTGTTTTTGTACGGATTTTACGGCCAGTAGCACCGTTCGTTGTTATCCAGACCCAGAGCTCGACTCTTGTGGGGCGGCTGGTGGAACAACCGTTGCAGTTTCTCAAGTAAGCAACGTTCCTAGCGGCAGCAATACTTTAACCTCGACAACGGCTACTCCTTCAACCACAACCGGTCCACAATGTACAAATATTGCCCCTTCAAAAGGAGCCCCTCAAATTGGAGATCAGATTTCTTTCACCTGTACGGGTACACCAAGTAACTTGGTTGTTCGGTATGAGTTCCGTTATGGGGTAACAACTGGCACAACCATCACGGCGGCAAATCTGCAGGCTTTAGCGGCTGCCCAAGGAACACCCAATATTTCTGTGCCCATTACCGTTGATAGAGTCGGAACCTACTTTGCTCAGTGTCGGCCTTGCACGGCGAACACCTGTTTAGACTGGGAGCCAGCTCAGCTGAAATAAGGAAATATGCCCAAGAATATTCTCGACCTTTTCCATCGCTACCGAATGATCATTGCCAGTTTAGCAATCCTGGTGGTTGGAGCCTTAACATTTGCGACTATATGGTTCATTTATAGATCTCAGCAACCACTCGCACCAACTGCTCCTGTTTCCTTGCCAAAGGCGGGTGATAACCTTTGCAGCACCCAGTTTACGATTCCTAATAAATGTGTCAGCATTACCGCTTCACAGGACCTCACCCTTGGAAGCAATGTGAGTTTTGAGTGTGTCGGTCTTCAGGGTACGGACAGATATATTTTTGAATATCGAACGAGTACCGGTAGCGCCTATGTAGCTCTCCCGGTGAGTGAGTCTGCTATTGATACGTCTCAGGAAATTACGGTTGGTGAGTATCTTGATGTTCGTTGTATTCCTTGTGCTGGTGAACTCTGTGCCAGCGATGAAAACGTAGCTCAAGATTGTTCTCTGAGCACAAGTAGCGAAATAATTGTTTCGCCCAGCCCAAGTCCGTCACCCTCACCATCTCCATCTGCTTCACCAACTCCTTCACCTTCACCTTCACCTTCGGCGACACCTTCACCATCGCCAGTGGTCAGTCCCACTCCAAGTCCCGTTGCTCCTCAATGTAACAGTGAGTGTGTTACCAATTCGGATTGTCCGGCGGATCTGACGTGTAGCGCTGGCAAATGCCGTAACTCTGAATGTATTGATGATGCTGACTGCCAATGTGAGGTGAAAGTCACTGCTGGCTTCTTTATTGAGAAGTTTAACGACCAAAACGGTGATGGTACTCGTAGTGGCACAGAACCAGGTCTCGACTGGGAATTTGAATGGGATCGCAATGAGGATGAGAACTGGCGTAAGTACACCACTTATGCTGAGCAATCTGGTAAAGGTGGAACGGTCGGTGATCTCACCCCTGGAGATAAGATTCGCGTTCGCGAGAAAGGCAAGAGTGGTTGGACGGCTACTACTGCCACAGAGAAGACCTTGACCATTGAGGAGGGCCGAACGGTCTCTGCCACCTTTGGAAACTGGCAGCCAGTTGGTTCACCACGTCCATCTTCACCACGACCTGTGGCATCACCAACGGCCCCTCCAGATCTCCCAATCAGTGGATCGACCACCCAGACTATTGGTCTCTTGAGCATTGGTGTACTTGCCATTGGCCTCGGTTTCTACCGCTTCCTCATGAAGCGATAATAGTTTGACCTTAGTAATTCCATCATTGAAAAATTGAGGGAAAAGGAACACAAGCTTTTCTCGACGAGAAAAGGCAAGAGCAAATGGTGTGACGAGGAGAGAAACGCAGGCTAACAAGTGATACTTGAAAGGGTTTTTGTGAGCCGGTTGTGTTCCTTTACCTCAATTTTTTAACTTGCAGACTGCCGAGGAAATTGACATACTACAGATATGAGTGCTCCGCAGTTTCAAACGGTTCTGTTTATTCATGAAGACGCTGTCCGTCTGTTTTATCTGCCACAAAAAAACTGGCATGCCCTTGAAGAGACAGCAGTTTTGACTGAACCGATTCCAGCTGCTATGCGAGAAAAGCTCTCGGATAAAAACGTTCTCGTTCTTGTGGGTGATAGCTATTGTGGCCATTTGCAGTTTAGTCGGGACAATAAAAAAACACAGCTGACTGAGGCCGCAATCACTCAAGTTCTCCAAGACGAGTACGAGATTGACACGGATGCCTATGACTTATCTTGGCAAAACTTCGTTTTAAGCCGTCAGCTCGTTCAGCTTAGTGTGAGTGGAGTAGAAAAAGAAGTTCTTGCCCAAACCCAAAAATGGCTCGAAGGGACAGGTGCAAAGAAAGTCTGGGTCATGCCATTTGCCTGGTTCCTTTCAACGTTAAAGTCGGTAGATCCAGCGCTAATCGCCTTACTTATCGATGATCAAATTCATGTTTCTCATCACTACTTAGGTATTGATGATGCCCGGGTGCTCGACGTGGATGACTTGGGTAAATACGTGAAGGCTCGTCAAAAAGAGCGAAAGGAGACGCATTTATTGTACTTGCAGTCCCCGGCTCGTAAGCGCAAATCCGTAGAAAAGCAACTTGCCAGTGTGGAAATTTCCACTCAATCATTATTAACAGAGACCAGTGACGATGTTTTGCTTGATGTTATTCAAGCAGTTTTTGCCAAGGGACAAGAAACACTCGGTGAATTGTTGCACTTTGAGTTTGAATCCTCTCCCTCCTCGGCGGCTGATGAATCAGTTGCCGCGGTAGCCAGCTTACCCGTTCCCGCAACCCCTGCCCAACCAGCCAGCGACCTTCCTCGGCCACAACCGCCTGTTTCTTTGCGTAATGCGGTTGAGGTTGAAGACGAAGATGTCAACGAGGAGCAAGCAACAGAACCTGAGAGTGTTGTTTCAAGTGTTCAGGCCGATGCGGATCAGACGGCTGAAGGATCACCTAAGCCAAAAACTGTGGAAGCAGCCGAAGAGCTCACTCAAGATCTCCCAACCGAATCGGTGAGCGAAGTTGCCTCATTTTCTCCGGCGGCTGCCGCCAGTTTGGTGGATAAAGAAGTTCCCGATACTTCTCGTTTTGCTTCAGCTCTGGATCGGGACTTACAAGAGGACACTGACATTGAAGAACCAGCTCATGATGTCCTTGTGGAGGAAGAACCCGCTCAGGATAAATCGAGCCAAATCCTGGCAAGCCTTAAAGAAGCAGGAGTTCATACCACGAACGCCCAACGTTACGCCCAAATGGAAGAAAAGAAATCTTGGAAGGGACCGATTTTTGTTTTCTTTTTTGTGGTCATCATTACAGCCGTTGTTGGCGGGGCAATTTTTTGGTCACAAGAGGGGACAGACGCTTTCTTGGCCATGTTCCCCAACTTCCGTAACCAATCTCCAGTCCAGATGGCTAGCCCAACTCCTACGCCAAGCATTGAACCTTCGCCAGCCGTCCAGGCAACAGCCTCTGCCCAGCCAGCTCCCCAAACAGAAATTGATAAAACCAAGCCCACAATTTTGGTGCTCAACGCAACCGGTATCACCGGTTTTGCAGGGAAAGTTAAGTCGCAATTAGAAAAAGCGGGTTGGGAAAATGTGACGGTTGGCAACGCTACCGGTACGTATTCTGACGCAACATTTGTTCAAACGGAGATGACTGATCTTCTTCCGACTCTCGGTGAAGATCTCGACAAAACACTCAAAGAAACAAGCAATATTACAGAAGCTCAGGCAGTGAAGTATGATGTGGTGATTGTCTTGGCAGAAGAGTAAGAAGCCAAGAGATCATATTACTGAATACGGATAAGACTACTGAGAACCGGGAAGCACTCAAGTTATGAGAGAGAACCCCGAATTTCCTAGTGGACCAGAATTTTTTTGCGGGCTATGCTAATAGGACGCGACGCGTGTACTGCATGAATAAGCCTGTTTTTATGATCGGTTGGGAATTTCCGCCCCACAACAGTGGAGGGCTTGGTGTGGCCTGTCAGGGGCTAACCCGTGGACTGGCTACCATTGGCCAACCGGTTGTTTTTGCTCTCCCGCAGGTACTGCAAGGTGGAGGTTCTATTCACAAAGTACAGTACGCGCATGATGATCAGCACCAAATGGAGATGATTCTGGTGAATTCTCATCTTCAGCCGTATTGGCGCCAAAGTAAAACTGCCGCCAAACAAAAGCTTTCAGACACAGTAGTGTATGACATGGTTGAAGAGTCTCGTCGGTACGGTAACGTGGTGGCCGAAGTGGCCAAGGATTACCCCAACTCGCCGCTTTTGCATGCCCATGACTGGATGAGTATTCCCGCTGGCATTAAGGCAAAAGAAAAGACAGGCAAGCCACTCATTGTCCAAATTCACAGTACTGAGTTTGATCGTTCCGGTGGTGGCGAACCGAACCAGGCTATTGCTGAAGTGGAATGGCAGGGACTCACCAAGGCCGATAAGATCATTGCCGTGAGCGCGTACACCAAGCGGCTCATTATTGAAAAATACTCCATACCAGCCGAGAATATCGAAGTGGTTCACAATGGCATTGATCCGAATCCGGATTACCACGCCAAACCCTTGTTGCAATTTTTACAAGGCAAGCCTCTGGTCTTGTTTGTTGGGCGCTTGACCATTCAAAAAGGTCCTGAGTATTTTCTGGCGGTTGCCAAAAAAGTTATTGAGAAGCAGCGCGATACCATTTTTGTCTTGGCAGGCCAGGGCGATATGTACCAGAGTTTGCTGGTGAGCTCGGCTTTTCAGGGACTTTCCAGTTCGGTGTTGTTCGCGGGCTTTTTGCGTGGCAAAGAAAAAATGAATCTTTACCAACGCGCTGACGTTTTTGTTATGCCATCGGTCTCAGAGCCATTTGGGATCGCCGCTCTTGAGGCAGCTCTCGCTAAGACACCGGTGATTGTTTCCAAGAACTCAGGTGTGATCGAAGTCTTGCCCCATGCCTATCCGATAGATTTTTGGGATGTGAACGAAATGTCTCAGACCGTTCTTGATCTTATTGCCAAACCTGAATTGCGTGAGCAACGAGCCCAGCAAGTTCGACAAGAAGCCGAAGCCTTGCAGTGGACAAAAATGGCTCACCGTGTGCAATCTATTTACCATAAGCTCCTCGAGTAGGCGGAGAAGTCATGCCTCAAGTTTGCTGGTACTTTCAAATTCACCAACCCTGGCGACTCCGCCCGTACTCCATTTTTGATATTGGCAATCAGCATGATTACTTTAAGATTGATTCTAAGTATGACTTTGCCAATGACTTGGTGATGAAGAAGGTGGCGCAAAAATCCTATCGCCCCATGCTCAACTTGTTGGCCGACTTAGTCAAGCAATATCCCGATTTTCGATTTTCGCTGTCACTCTCAGGGGTGGTCATGGAACAGCTCCAAGCTTTTGCACCAGATTTGATTACCAAGATCGCTAAAATGGTGGCGACTGGTCAGGTTGAGATTCTTGGCGAGACCTATTATCACTCACTGGCCAGCTTATATAATCCCGCAGAATTTGCCTACCAAGTACAACAACACACAAGACTGGTGGAAAAGTTGTTTGAGGTAACGCCAAAGATGTTCCGCAATACAGAACTTATTTATACAAACAACGTTGCTTGGCAAGTGAAAGAGCTTGGTTTTCAAGGAATGTTAGCCGAAGGAGCGGATCACATTTTACAGGGGAGAAAGCCGACTCACGTTTATCAGGCACCGATCGATTCAACCTTTCCCTTGCTCCTTAAGCATTACCGGCTTTCTGATGATGTGGCTTTCCGTTTTTCGCAGCGCAGTTGGGCTGGTTGGCCGCTGACGGCAGAAAAATATGAGCATTGGCTCACCAATCCTTTTTATGATGATGAACTAATTAATCTTTTTATGGACTTTGAAACTTTCGGCGAGCACCAGTGGGAATCCGAGGGGATCTTTCCCTTTTTCCGCCAGTTGATTCATCTGCTTCATGAAAGTCCGAAGTCTCGATTTGTCACTCCAAGTGAAGTAGTAGCCGAACACCAGCCTCAAGATATCTTTTCTTCTGATGAGCCTGTATCGTGGGCCGATGTTGATCGTGACATTACCGCCTGGGTGGGAAACCCGCTCCAGCACGATGTGATCAGGGTAGTGTATGAGTTAGGGGAGAGCGTGCTAGCCAGTGGGGATGAGCAACTTATCAACGATTGGCGCCGCCTCCAAACGAGCGATCACTTTTACTACATGTGTACCAAATGGGCCAATGACGGTGATGTTCACGCCTACTTTAGTCCGTATGGATCGCCCTACGATGCCTACGTGAACTACAACAATGTGTTGGCGGATGTAAAAGGGCGGTTAGGTTAGGCGCCGTACTCAATTACCGTGTCACTAATACTCGTATTGCCAGGTGGCTTGAGTAATAACGAATACCCTGAGGGGTGCTGCATAATGGTGAGCACCATAGTTTTTTTCACGACCTTGGTTTTTTCCTGTGCCATGATATTCATATTCAAAGTCACTTGATAAATTTTGTCGAGTTGCACCTCACCACTTGAGGGGAGTTCTTCACCAATGGACAAATCAGTATCGAGGGTAGTGGAGGTCCAGCCAAGGCGATTGGCATTTAATCGGCTCATTATTATTCGAATAACTCGGTCAGCAACTGCTTGTTGAGACTTACCTTCAAGTTGTGGTGATGCTTGGAGAATCTGGGCAATCTCATCGACTATTTGTCCTTTCTGTTTTTGAGAAAGAAGACTTAAGTCATCAAGGGGGTCAACCACAATTTCCAATGAACCGCATTTGACAATTTTACTTTCGTGAGGGGGCAAACGTCTCTGTCTTTCCATGCGTGCTATTTCTTCTGAGGGTTGACCCTGTGGGGGGGGGTTTTTTGGCCCAAGGTTTCCACCATGATCCACCATCAGTATCTTTATGTGCCATATATCCTCTCTAGTTTGCAAGTACTTGCTCAAACAAGTATTTCTAACGAGTGCTAGAACTCTATTCTAGAACAAGATATCATGAATCTACATGGCCCGCCCGCTCTATTTAAGTAATTCCTATCTTTCCGTGTGTCTCGATCGAGACGGATTTGTCCGCGACATTTTCTACCCTCATGTTGGGTTGGAAAATCACGTTGGCGGTTATAAACACCGGATAGGTGTACAGGTCGATGGCTATTTTTCTTGGCTCGATCAGCCTGAGTGGCAGGTCAAAGTTTCCTATCATCCCGAAACCATGGTCGGGAAAATTATCTATTTTCATAAGAGCCAAAACATCGAATTGCAGGTAGAGGACGCAATCTATAATGAATTACCCATTTACCTGCGCCACTTTACGGTTCGAAATTTCGACAAAAAACATCAAGAAATAAAGGTCTTTTTCGGACAGGAATTTACTATTAGCGAAGGGAAATTCCGTAATACCGGTTTTTACGATCCCACCAAAAATGCAGTCATTCATTACAAAGGCCGTCGTGTTTTTCTGGTGAATGGCAAAACTGAAAGAGGGGGCATCGACAGTTACACTGTGGGGATGTTTGGTTTCCAGGGGAAAGAAGGTTCTTGGCGCGACGCCGAGGACGGTGAACTGAGTCGCAATGCGGTTGAGCACGGGCCGGTGGATTCGGTGGTTCGCCTCACTATTCCCTGCAAGGACCGTGAGTCCGTAGAGTTTGATTATTGGCTTTGCGCTGCTGAAAACATAGACGATGTCTACCGGCTCAACGAAATTGTTCTGCGTAAAACGCCCAAAGCCATTCTCCATTCCACCAAAAGTTATTGGTGTGCCTGGGCTCATACCAATAAGCTAGATTTTCTTGGGTTGTCTCCTCAAGCAATTGAGCTGTATTACACTTCGTTAATGGTGCTTCGGGCCCATGTTGATCATGATGGCGGTATTATTGCCTCTCCAGATTCCGAGATGCTGTTTAATGGCAAGGATTCCTATTCCTACGTTTGGCCTAGAGATGCGGCCTATGCAGCGATTGTACTTGATAAAGCAGGCTATTCCCACGTAACCAAGCCATTCTTTTCTTTTTGTCGAGAGGTTTTACACCCAGACGGCTACTTGCATCACAAATTTCAGCCGGATAAAAGTCTGGGCTCTACCTGGCACTCTAGCATTACCCAACAGGATTGGCTAAAAGACCGCATTCTCCAGCTACCCATTCAGGAGGACGAAACCGCGACGGTGTTGTATGCCTTGTGGATTCACTATCAGCAGTCGCATGACCTTGAGTTTATTGAACAGCTTTACAAGCCACTCATAGAGAAAGCAGCGAACTTCATGGTAGCTTTCCGTGATAAAGAAACGGGACTACCAATTCACTCTTACGATTTGTGGGAGGAAGTGACAGGCGTGACTACCTACACCTGTGCTGCGGTGTATGGTGCCATGCAAGTTGCGGCTAATTTTTCTGAGCTTTTGGGAAAAAGTAATCATGCTGAAACGTACAGAGCAGTGGCTAAGGATCTTAAGCGGGTCATGAAACAACACTTGTTTGACCCTGAGATCCAAAGTTTTGTTCGGGTTGCCCAAATCAAAGATGATGGGGTGCACCGCCAACAAGTGGTCGATATGAGTTCGCTTTTTGGACTCTGGTATTACGATGTTTTTTCGCCTGATGAACCAGAGTTCCAGGGAACGCTCAAGGCGGTAGAGCAACGACTCCATGTGCCGTTTGGCATCGGTGGTTATGTGCGTTATGAGGGCGACATGTATTACAAAGGCATGGGCCAAGACGCCTCAAATCCGTGGATTATTACCACACTTTGGGATCTTGAACGCCGTCTTAAGTACGCTACCTCAGTGGAGGAACTCGAAAAGCATATGCAAGATATTCAATGGACCATTGATCGTCTTGGAGAGTATCCACTTTTGGCCGAGCAGTATCATCCCATTACCAACGAACCGCAGTCTGTTGTACCGTTAGCTTGGAGTCATGCGGTGTATATCGAGACTGTCTTGTTATATCTCCAGCGGCACAGAGAGCTCAGTGGTCACCCGAGCGAGAAAGTCACCACTTATGGTTGCTAATACTCCCAAATACCTCATTGGCATTGACGCCGGTGGCAGCAAAACCAAAATGGTGATTTGGAAAACTGAGATCGCCGCCCAACTTCGCCAAAACCATGCCTCCGAAAAGGAAATGCTCCAAAGTGCTGTTTGGCAGGACACTTTTCCGGGGATCAATCTTGATGCCATCGATACCCATGACGCTCAAACTCGTTTGTTAAGTATGTTAGAGCGGGCAAGTTATGCCTGTCAGTCCAGTACCTGGCAATTTGTTCAGGACTGTGGCGTGATTATGGGTATGGCCGGTTTAGATACACAAGCCGATCGCCAACGAGCAGAGTTGTGGTTGCAAACAGTTTTACTTCAGCTTGGTGTTGAACAGGCGAACTTTATGTTGCTCCCAGATGTGGAGTTAGCTTTGTGGAGCGCACACCCTCAGGGAGTTGGGGTAGTGCTGATTGCTGGCACTGGTTCAAACTGTTATGGTCGCAATACCCAGGGTGAGACGGCGAAAACCGGTGGACTTTCGCACTATTTTAGTGATGAAGGGAGTGGCTTTATGCTTGGTTGGGAAGCTTTTCACGCCATTGCCAAAATGTATGACGGCCGGTTAGAAGCCACAGCATTATTGGGACAGGTCTTGGCCGCCTATAATGTTGCCGACTTTCCCTCCTTAAAAAATAAGATGGTGAGTACCTCAGACCCTAAAAAATTCATTGCCCAAGCTGCGCCCGTAGTTCAAGCTTTGGCGGCCCAAGGTGAGCCAGTCTCACGCGTCATTGTGGAACAAGCCACACAGGATTTATTCGAAATGGTTGAGACGGTTTGGCAGCAGCTAACGCAGTCCGATTTGGAGATTTTTTTGGTGGGGAGTGTTTTCAAAGATCAGTTTTATCAGCAGTTGTTGATGATTAAATTACAAGGCAAAGGATTACGAGCCCAGTTCCGGTGGATTGAAAATCCGGTGGTGGGAGCGGTGCAGGTGAGTGGTCAACGCTAAAAGTTGAGGCTAAATACGTACCGATTTTCGAATTACATTGACGCATTCAGAAAGAGTAAGTTCCTCAGTGTTGAGCGGTATGGCTCCTGGATAAAAAGTTTTTTCAAGCTGCGCATATATTTTGGCAATAACGTCATCTCCCAGTGGCTGACGACAGCCTTCCTTTACGCCTGGCCGTTTTTTGTCGCGCTCCTGAAGCGTAGCGAGTGGAGTTTGCAACTGGAAGACTTTTACCAAGATGCCACGTTTGCTTGCTGCTTCAATTGCTTTCGGGATGATGAACGGATCAAAAAATATTTTTTCCATTACTACTGAAAAGTTATTGTTTAAAAGATACTCGAGACTGGCCAATGCGCATTCGTCAACATTTTTTTGCTCATTTGGCTGGGCATGGTCAGAAAAGAAATCCTTGAAATTATCGACCTTGAGCCAGGCGATTTTTTGATCATAATTGCGGATTTCTTTGGCAATGGTAGTTTTTCCGCTGGCTGGGGCACCGCGAATAATAACAAGAAATTGAGGCATAGATACTCCTTTAAGAATTGTGATCAACGGTTTCGCTGAGCACGCGTACGAGTTGGGTGTTCTCCCATTCGCTCATGTTATAAATAATTCCTGGCTTGTCGTTAAGTACATGATCAAAGTAATACTTAATTGGGGCAAAAACATTTTCCTTCACCAACATTTCCGATCTCTTGACCCAGTGGCTGGTGCCTTCCTCTGTATCTGCTTGGACGTTCACTTTGTGAGGAATAATAGCTACAAAAGCAAAAGCCACATACATTTCTTTTCTGTCCAAATGGTGATGCATCGCCACAACCTTGAGCTTGAGATCATCAGCGCTGATTGTGACGCCCGTTTCTTCTTGTACTTCCCGGATAGCCGCGGCGAGAGGATCTTCGCCTTCATCAATGTGGCCACCTGGAATCGACCAGAAGCCAGGGAATTTTTTCTTGGTTTCACTCCGCTTAAACATAAGAACTTCATCGCCGCACATGATGTAAACTTCGGCGGTAAAAATGGGTTGAGCGATTTCGTGGAGGCGTTTGGGAGAAGACATAGGGTAAGTATACAGGGAAGAGAACGGGATTCTGCCACTCGCTACGATCAGGTATAAACGAGGTGCGCTACGCTTTTACGGGACTTGCAGAAGCGCTCGTTTCCACTCGCGCTGTCTGCACTCGGGTTATCTCGCATTCATTGAGAGGATCGTATGCTCGATCCCATCGGAACTGGTCTCGATCCGTATCTCCACCAATAAACAAAAAACTGCCAGGAAGGCAGTTTTTTGTTTATGAGCGGAAAACGGGACTCGAACCCGCGACCTTCTGCTTGGGAAGCAGACGCTCTACCAACTGAGCTATTTCCGCAACTACTCTGGCGTAAAGTGGTGCTCACGCCGAGGAGCAAAAGTATTCTATAATGGATTGTATCTTATGGCACAGCGTGTTTCATCTCGACGGGCAAAAATTGAACAGCAGAAAGCGCAGCGGAATTTATTGGTCGCTATTTTCCTTTCAGTTGTAGGTGGGTTGGCTTTTCTGGTGTTTGCTGTCCCCTTGATTTTTCAGTTTGCCTTGAACTTTGCGCGCAGCAATGCTCCAGAGGTTGTGAGCACGGATACCATTCCGCCACAAAAGCCGGTTTTTCAACCACCAGCAGAGTATCTCAATGAGAAAAAGCTTGTAATAAGTGGTTATACCGAAGCGGCTGCTCAGGTTGAGCTCATCGTTGATGGTCAATCAAATGCCACTACTACCGCCAATGAAGAAGGCGCTTTTACTTTTGAAAGTGAGCTTTCTGAAGGTGAGCACAGCATTGTGGTTGAGGCAAAGGATGAAGCCGGTAACACCTCGGCTACCAGTGAGTATTTGGTTTCAGTTGATATCACGGCTCCTACGCTCACGATCGATCAACCAAAACCAGATGCGGTTTTCACTCTGCGCAGTGAACGCGCCATGAAGGTGGTGGGTAGGCTCAGCGAAGCGGGCACTGTTTACGTCAACGGGGCAATCAACATGACCGACGAAGAGGGTGCCTTTGAAACAAGTTTGTCACTGGGTGAGGGTGAAAATAGCATCACCATCAAAGGTGAAGATCTTGCTGGTAACTCCAGTGAGGAAACCACCTTTAAAGTTTTCTATCGACCGTAGGGTTGTTTTTTTTCTTTTCTTCCACTACAGCCCGCTGGCTAAAGTCAGAAGCGTTTCAGAAAAGAAAAAATACAACAAAAACCTTAGCCTGGAAATTCCAAATATCCAGGCTAAGATTAATCTCCAAAAGCTGTATAATGAACAAACATGTCCAACTCGGATTTCATTCTCCACGACCAAGATGAACTTAACCAACTCCAAGAGCAAATGATGGCTTCCGAAGATGGTTTTTGGGAAACCTACCATCGTTTTCAACGAGCGGTTGCTTTCGCTGACAAGGTTGATCTTGATGTGGTCGACACCGCCACCGGCCGAAAGACAACCTTTAACCAAGTTAGGTTCTCAGTTCGTAATTTTTCACAAAAACACTAACGCTGGTCGTTGTCTGCTGACTGATTCTCTTGGGAAAATCGTAATAAGGCCAAGCAGCACTTCCATGAAGTTCAATGAATTTATCCCTCTGTATACGGCCTTTTAGAGACAGTATACACCTATAAGTGTGACCGTTTGTTGATTTCTTCTTCGACCAGGTGGCGAGGATGACCAAACTTCAAACGCGAAAGTTCGCGTAATGTGGCCGCCAATTTGGGATTCTTCCGGGCATCCTGGGCGGCCATATCTTTATACAGCGACATGGAAAATGGAGGAACCGGCTCATTATTCACAATAGTTTTAATGTACACATTATATTTTTCAATATTGGTGAGGTCAGTTTCACTAAAGGTTGGTGTGAACTCATTTTGCAAAAAGTTCGCATCCGGCACACCTACCCGGAACGTGACCATGGTACCCACGTTTCCAAACACGGCATTTTTAACATCTTCCTGAATCTGGGCGACAAACTGGTTGGCCACAATAAGGTTTAAGCGATACTTACGAGCTTCAGAGAGAATAACGGCAAAGTCTTCTGTGGCGTAGTTCTGGAACTCGTCTACATACAGGAAAAAGTCTTTACGCAACTTTGGATCCATGTCTTGGCGAGACATGGCGGCGGCCAGAATTTTTGGAATCAACACCAAACCGAGGAATTTAGCGTCTTCCTCTCCCAGCCGGCCCTTGGACAAGTTCACCAGCAAAATTTTCTGATTATCCATAATTTCGCGGAAGTTAAAGGATGATTTTGCCTGGCCAATAATATTACGCATGGTTTTGTTGGTTACAAAACGGCCGAATTTCGAAACGATGTAGTCCAAAACCTCGGATTTGTGGAAGTCCGATGTTTGCGCAATCTGGTCAGTCCAGTAGCGACGAACTACGGGGTCTTTGACGTAGGGGAGAATCTCCTCAACATATTTTTCATCAGTGAGGACCCGCACGAGCTCAATAAAACTCGTACCAGGAACCATCATGACCGTTAACATAGCGTTGCGGATGGCGTGCTCAAAACGAGGGCCAATAATACCGGTGCGGTTGGGGTCGTAGAGTTTGTACATGAGAGAAATTACCGACTGAGCAATAAAGTGCATCTGATCTTCGTTTTCGGCTTCCATCATGTTGAGTCCCATAGGGTACTCAATGTCTGATGGATTAAAGTACACCACGTCTTCGGCCCGCTCTGGTGGCATAAGTTCGAGCAAATCTTCCACAAACTCTCCGTGTGGGTCGATGGCACACACGCCATGACCAGCTTCAATATCCTGCAGAATCATTTCCTTGAGGAATTCCGATTTACCTGTACCGGTCTTACCCACAATGTAGGTGTGACGGCGACGGTCTTCAAGGGACATATAAATCTTGCGTTCGACACCCATGTACACCGATTTACCCAAGTACAAACCTTGATTTGGAATCTGACTTGGGGCCGGGGCTGACTTGGCATTCAACCATTCAATGTGATGTGTTTCTACCGTTTTATTGGGAAAGTGAAAGAGCGTGGCCAGCTCCTCCGTGTTTAAGACAAAAGTGTTCTGACCAAAAAAAGGGAAGTAGCGATAGAGGAAATCAACCATGAAAATCTGCTTGAGGAGGACTCGGCCCTTGGTGAAGTAGTTGTGTTGAGAGGTAAATTGCGCCAAGGCACCAATAATATTGGTCAAATGGGAGTTTGCCTGATATTCATTGGGCGACGAAACCAGCACGCGCAGAGTGGTGCGGAAACCGAGTTTTTCGGTTTTGGTAGAAATAGAGTCCAGCAGTTTATGATCAACTACTTTTTTGGTTTTGCCATCACCACCAGCTTCGGCCTCTCTTTCCTTGCGGATATACGATTGGGCAGAGTCGCGCCATTTGTCACTCGCCGGTTCAATAAGGATTTGCAGTATTGCCCCCTCACCATCTTGGAGTTTGGAAAAGGCGGCAGTCACGAGGTTGAGCGGATCAGAAGGAAGATCTCGATAGGTTTTGATCGGGCGCATCAAGCCATTTTTGAGTTTTAAGCTGGCAAAGGCGACCTTGCCACCCTCACTAAAAATATTGGGCTCATCGATTTCCTTAATGCGGGCACCAGGATACGTGGCGTGGATTTGTTTTTCTACCAGGTCGCGAAGTTTCTCTGGGCACAAAACGTTAAAGCTGATGCTTTCCTTAAGGCCGACAATTTCTAAAGCTAAATGGTCTTCGGGAGCCAATAAACTTTTGAGTGAGCTTTGCTTAATGGAATGCAAGGCATTGAACATTTGTTCGGCCGCCTCAATTTTTACTTCATTATCTTTGGGTAAAAGAATGCGCAACATCACGGTGTTAAGTGAATATTTTTCCCGTTGACGGTGTTTAAACCACTGCAAAAAAAAGTAAGCGAGTAGGGCAGCAATTACGCCACCAGCTAGGGCGCCTAAGAGTGCCAGAAAAACCGCACTCATTGAAGCGAGAAAAGTGGTTGAGCTCAAGTTTTGCATGATTGTTCGCTCTGTGTTGCTTTGCTATTTATCTTGATTATAGGAACTATCGCGGTAAACCACGAGTATGTCCTTGAATTTTTTCATTTGCCGTTTGGCCCAAGCAACAAGCCAGCGGACACTAAAGGTGGGAGACTTTTTTTCGCCATCTTTCATTTTTTGCTCGGTCAATGGCAGGATCACCACCGGTTGGGCAACAGTTTTTGGCACAGCTTGATCTGCCGTGTCTTGTCTGACGGCAATTTGATCGGGAGCTTTCATTTTATTCTGTTCAATTTCTGCCTGAAGTTTCTCGATGGCTGGTTCAAGTTCTGCTTGGGCGGCCTCATACTCGGCGGGCTGGTTGCCAGATTGCTCCGGAGTAACTGGTGTTTCGGAAATCGGTTGGAGTTCGGTTGTAGGGGTGACGCTTTCAGCAGCAGGAAGTGGGGTAGAAATAACCTCTTTTCTCCGGCCAGCGGTTGGCACAGGAGTATTGAGAGGTGCAGTTTGAGCGACTGAAACA
>CAZRAG010000022.1:0-19832 GCA_964598125.1 uncultured Pseudomonadales bacterium | reverse complement strand
CTTACCAATTGGCAAGAACAACTCAATCGACTCCAGGAGGATCGCCAAGAAAAGATCCGAATCGGAAAAACGGTCTTCGATATCGATCAAGACTTTATTGCTGCGCTCAAGTCTGGCTTACCTGAATGTGCTGGTATTGCCGTTGGTATTGACCGTTTGGTCATGCTGTTTACGAATGCTGATACCATTCAGGAAACATTAGCCTTTCCAGCAGGGGAATTGTGGAAGATACAGTAAAGGAAATATGACAGAAAAAATAAATAACGCTCATGAATTTGCCAGTCGCTTTTTTCAACTCAATGGTTTTGATCAGGATGATGCCAAGGAAACACTTAAGGCCATTCGCAAACAAACAGGTTGGGCCTGGTCAAAAATCTGGGATGAGCTTGATGAGATAAAAAACGGAAATGCTTCTTTTGATGTTGAGGGAAATTTCTCTCAAGATTACTTGCAAGCCTTAGAACAACTGGCTCAAAGAGAACTTCCTTCGTCGTCATCCAATCGGTAGCTCTCAATCTGCCTTTCACCCCGTTCCCTGGTGTACAATAGCCTCCTATGGCTACAGTCAACGGCGGAAATGTCCGCAAAGGTTTATTTATTATGTTCCATGGTGAGCCACATCAGGTTACCTGGCACGAATTTGTCAGTCCTGGAAAAGGTTCTGCCTTCACTCGCAGTAAGTTGAAAAACATTAAAACTGGCAAAGTCATGGAATTCACCTTTAAAACCACGGAACCCGTTGAGCTCGCCGAAGTGGAAACCCAAGAACTGCAGTACCTTTACAATGACGGCACGAGTTACGTTTTTATGAACCCTCGAACGTATGATCAAGTCGAGGTTGACGCTGAAGTGGTCGGTGATGATGGTCGTTTTTTGAAGGAAGAGATGATCTGCTATGTTCAATTCCACAACAATGAACCCATTGGCATTTTCCCACCCAAAAAAGTAACGCTCCTTGTGACAGAAGCCGAAGAGGCTGTCGCCGGCGACCGTGTGACTGCTCCCAAGAAACAGGCAACTGTGGAAACGGGTGCTACTGTCATGGTGCCAATCTTTGTGAAAACTGGTGATACCATCATTATTGACACAGCCTCTGGTGACTACGTGAGTCGTGGTTAACTTTTTTCAGATATTCGGACATATCGTATAATATCGCCATCGTTGGAGTGATGGAGGTCCTTTGATGTACAGAATTTGGCTGGAAGTTGTTTTGTACGCCACCGCGACATTCCTCGTCGCAGCGGGTCTTTGGTCTTGGCTTCTATGGCAGCAGCCCGGGCCACTGACGATCACCTCCTACAGCGGCAGCCCCATCATGCAATTGCCGCTACGCTCAGTGCGAGTACTCGGAACTCTGGCCCTGATCATCGGACTTGCGGTGATCTGGGCGATTGTCCGCTAGTCGGCTCGCCTGCAAAAAACTAGCCCTGCCGTTTTACACGACAGGGCTAGGAACTTTCAATAATTTTTAAATCGCTACACCTTCTCGGTAACCTTGTACTCAATGTACTTGCCAAGCATCAAGCGTGTATGGGCATCAATCCCTGGGAGGGCAGAGAAGAAGAGACCAATTACCGGTAAAAGTAAAAATTCAACTGGCTGGAGAAGACGACGAAACCAGGAATATCCCTCAGGTTTTGGTGGGCGAGCTTGCCAATCAATAAAGATAATGGCGAGCAACGAGACAAGAGAAAGAGTCAAAATAGTTGAAGAAACTTGAGGAAGTGTTTTACCAATAATAGTCCGACCAAAATCTTCGTTGAGCAGTGGGGGAAGGAGGGCCCCAATCGTAATGGCGAACCAATTGACAGGCCAGAGGAAGTGATCCTCAACTGTCTTGAGCGTACGAATAAGCTTATCCGTAAAAGGAATGTTCTCGGCCAAAATAAAATTGCGAATAATGTAAGCATCATCAGAGACACCCCAAGCCCAACGCTTTACCTGCTCATACTGATTCTTCATACTTGCCCACCAGCCATGTGACTCGGCAGCATCGGCATTGATAGGTAAGAAAATTGGATCAACTTCAAGATCTCCCTCTAAGGCAAAGTACGCCTTAAAAAAGAGTCGATAATCCTCTGGAATAACATCGGTATCCCAATAACCAATCTGGTGGACGAGTCGGAGTGAAGTAGAGTAGGACGAAAAATTCACGAGTCGATCACGACGCATGAGAATAAACATCTGGGTAACCGAAAAAATTGAGGCTAAAACACGAATGGGTGCGGGAACCTTCCAAATATTGTTATAAAAACGAATCGATCCCTGCCAAATGCGGTTATAGCGCTTGCTACTCGTGAGAAATTCATAACTCAAGGCGGCAAAATACTGGGGATCAAAAATAACATCGGCATCTTCAGAGGAAATCGTGACATAATCCAGGTCAACATTTTTCTTTTCCTCAAGCGCCATCTTCGCTTGTTTTGCTCCCCAGGCAGTATTGGAAGATTTTCCTTTAACTTCACCCTCGATATCTGGGTGAAGGGTGGTCCACAAATCGCCAAATCTCTTGCCATAAGCAGCCTGTAAGTGCTTTGCCTTTTCAAGGGCATCTTGTCCCTCGCGTTCCTCAAATGACAACATAATGTGCAGCCGATCATGAGGGAAGGTTTGCTCGAGGAGTCCTTCAAGCGTCCGCTCCAGAGTGGTTTGCGGTTCTTTATAGGTAGGAACGACAATAATGTGGTGCATTTTTTCAAAATGCTCGAGAGCGGTTGCGTCCTTGAGCCAATCGTTTCGCTGAGAAGCCTTGATTCGGTAATGGGCAGCGAGCGAAAGCACGGCCATGGTTAAGGATCGGTAGAGCCAATACACCGAAAAGGCGAGTACATAGTAGGAAACCACCGTGGGAATAAGCAGTGATCCCCAAAATGGAAAGAGGATCAAAGACCACGAAACAAAGCCTGGCAAAATTTCCAGCGCGCGCTGTGTTTTTACCGGATGCCGTCGGACCCATCGTTTCACCATATGGGTATTGTACAAGGTGTCACCTTACTCAGGGGAGCAAATTGTTTCCTGAGCAAGGTGACACCTTGCCCTTCTTCCTATAAGATATGATTATGGCGAGTCGTCCTGATGTAACAGAGCTCACTGCCCTTGATACTTTTCCCCAACGAAAAAATGAAACACCTCTCAACAAAGAGCAAAGACAGCGACAACTTTTTGGCCCACAAATGTATGACTTGCTGGCCCAGAGCACCAAACGTGACTGCCAAATTCTGTTGCCCCGAATCAAAGCGTCTTTAGAATCGGTTCCGTTTCACCCTCGAGAACTGCCATCACAAGGTCTGAGCATGCGCGAATTATCTCTTCACCCCTCTATTCCTTTAGATGCCTGGATTGACTTAGTCTCGAGCGACTACTTATGGAATGAAAATGGTGCAATTGGAAAAAAGATTGACGACACCAAAAAGTAACTCGCTATTTTTTCAAAAAATCCGCTAAAAATTTGGCTGTTTCGGCAATCATCCAAGGTTGACAGCGTTGACCACGAAAGGCTTGGGGTGCCAGATAGGGAGCGTCGGTCTCAAGTAGAATTCTTTCCACGGGAACTTCGAGTAACAAAGTACGCAGAGAGTGGGCATTTGGATACGTAATATTGCCATCAACACCCACATATGCCCCCAATGAAAGCATTGCCTGAACGTATTCATTCGACCCAGAAAAACAGTGGAGAACAAAAGGCTGATGTGACCAATCAAATTCCTTCATCATGGCGTAGGCATCCCAGTAAGCATTACCTTCGACAAACTCCGAAGGTTCTTGTGTATCCCGAATATGGAGACTGAGCCAACCACCATGCTCGTGGGCAAGAACAAGTTGATCATGAAACATCTTTTTTTGAGCCTGAATTTGATATTCTTTTTCCTCAGGTTTAAGCCAATAGTAATCCAAACCAATTTCGCCAATACCTATCACCGAAGGTTGCGACAAAAGATCTGATATCCAGGAGAGATCTTTTACGTCATCTGGCCGCCCAACTTCGGAGGGATGCACACCTACTAAAGCAAATAACTGATCATCACTTTGCGCAATTTCGACCGCCCGTTGAGAGGTTAATTCGTTCGTACTGGCTATAATGGTTTTTTTTACGCCATGGGCCAAAGCTTCCTGCCAATATGGCTGCCAGTTTGGATAAAAAGGCTCAAGATTGTAATGACAATGAGTGTCAATAATGTTTGAAGCATCCTGAAAAACGGCCTCAGCAATAGTCAATAGTTTGCTCATGTCAATCTAGGAAAAAGCGGGCTCAGGGCCGTTATGCTTGGAGCCGTGAAATGCTCAAGCAGTGTTTTCGCCGTTGTCGGCATAAAAGGCTGAAGATGGTAGGCAATCTTCACCACCTTACTTACAGCTTCATCGAGGGTTTTGACTTGATCGCTGCCTTCTTGCTTCCATGGTTGACGCTCACTCAAAAACTGATCAGCCTCAGAAATCCAAGAAAAAATCAGCTGCAGCGCTCCAGACAAGTCATAATGGTTCATACGTTTGAGATATTGATTATCAAAAGTAGCCGAATCACCAGTGTATGTCAGGTTGATTTTTTCAGCCATTTTTGCGATACGCGAAGCCAGATTGCCTAAGCCATTGGCTAAATCAGCAGTGTACTGAGCATCGAGACGCTCCCAGGTAACATCAGGATCACCGGCAAAAGTGCCTAAGGCCAGCAGCGTGTAGCGAGCACCATCAAGACCGTAGCGTTGCACAAGATCTTGAGGGGAAATGACATTCCCTAAGCTCTTACTCATTTTCTGGCCGCCTACACTAATGAACCCATTAATGAGAATCTTTTTGGATGGCGGAAGTTGGGCCGAAAGCAACATAGCTTGCCACATAGCAGATTGCTGTCGCAAATTATCTTTACCGGCTAATTGAACTCCTGGCCAATAGTCAGCAAAGTCCGAGGCAGTCTCCGGCCAACCTAAAGTAGAAATGTAGTTGACCAAAGCATCAAACCAAACATACATGACGTGTTCTTCATCGTCAGGAACCGGAACTCCCCAAGGCATCTTTGACTTTAAACGAGAAATGCTGAAATCCTGTAAACCATGTTCAACAAAGCCAAGAATTTCCTTCATTCGTTCATCAGGCTGAACGAATTCTTGGTTTTGCGCATAGAGGTCAAGAAGCGGCTGCTGATACTTGGAAAAACGAAAATAGTAGTTTTCCTCCTGACGAACCTCAAGCTCCTGGTTAGGGTGAAGGGGGCAGCGGCCCTCAACGAGTTCAGATTCTGTTTTTTCAAGCTCACAGCCAATGCAGTACTTCACTTCATAAGTTGCTTTGTAGATATCGCCATTATCACGGCAGCGGCGCCAAAACTCTTGGGCGGCACTTATATGGTGAGCATCGGTCGTGCGAATAAAATGGGTGTAGGAAAGGTTGAGCAGGTCGCGCAAGTCAGAAAATTTGGCTGCATATTCATCAACATATTCTTGAGGATCCTGGCCGTTTTCTTGCGCTTTTTGAAAGATCTTCAGGCCATGTTCGTCGGTTCCAGTATTGAAAATGACTTTGTCACCAATGAGGCGGTGATAGCGAGCCAGGACATCGGCTTCGGTAATTTCCCAACCAAAACCAATGTGTGGAGCAGCATTCACATAGGGCAGAGTAGTGGTGATATAAAAAGGTCTCGACACAGGGTAAGTTTAACATGAATAACTTTCTGAACTGTGGCCTGGGACACCGTGGTTAGATGGAATTTTTGGCGGGAGGCTAGACGGCCTCCCGCCAGGTTGCGTCTCAATAACGGCACGTGTCAAAGCGCAGTTGCAGCCGTTGGGCGACTGATCGCGCTTTTTCGACGGGCACGCCGTCTGCAATCACAAGTGTGACTGCCGGATATCGACGCTTTGCTTCCAGAGTTGTTGGCTCTTCTGAGTCAATTCTCAACAACCCCTGGGCTTCGGAAAAGCATTGCGGAAAGTCTTTCTCCGCCTCCAAAACCCTGATCACGTTTTCCCCCACCAGTGGCGAGAAAAACGTGATTTGGAACGAGTTTAACTTCACTGCCATGAATACCTCCATGTATCGGCAAAAAACGAAAAACTCTGCGGGTATTTTATAGTTATAGGCTCGTTATAACAACAACGAGATTTTCTCAAAAATTACGAGATTACAAGCGAAATTTGCTCTTACTAGTAAGAAAGTTCCCCTTCGTCCAACCAATCTTATGATGAAAACGCTCAAACCAGCTTGACGCTCGCTCAGAACGCTCAAAAATGTAACTCGCACTGGTCATGGCAAGATAGGCCATAAAGATCATCCAGTACACAATGTTCGAGGCATTAAACGAGGGGTCAAAGAGAAAGTAGGCAGCCACGTGCAAAATAAAGAAAAGGGCGATGAAAAACTTCATGATTTTCAAGAAAATAGGATTATCCGTGAAGTTTGAAAGCCAAATGCCGGCGAATCCAAAAACACCCGTAAGATAACCCATTGCCAAACTGCCATAAAAAATCGCACGTGAAGTCTCGATTTCTGCTGGAACAAAAACGTTGGCCAGAGAGATAAGTGAGAATAGCGTCATCACACCGGTATACATGCCAGTATGAGAAATCCACAAGTGGAGAGCCTCGGAATGGGAAAATACATCGTAAAGGGGGTCTACATACCGTTTGAGTTCGAAGCTCTTGGTTAAAGAGTGGATAACGACAAAGGCATACACAAACAGCGAGATTACCGAGAATAATGTATCAATCACAAAGATCTCATCCATGGAAAGAGAGAGTCCTGCCTCTTGGCGAAACAAATAGTATAAGAAGCTCTTCAGCCAAATAAACATGAGAGGAGCAATAATAAAAGCATAAATGAACTGCACTAAATCAAATTTAAGAAAATCTCGACGACCAGTCTTGCGATAGATTAAAAAAGCGCTGAGGATGGCGGCTAAAGGAACAATGGCCAAAAATGAAAACATACCGATGTATCTTAACGTATTGTCCCAGGGAAAAAAAGGAAGCGCGTTTTTACCCTGGACACTGACTCAGCTTTTCTCAAAAACACTACTTCATCCGATCAGAGATCCACTTAAAACGAGAGAGCTCTTTCTCCAGTTTATTAATAAGGTCTTCAAAGCCTGGCTTTTTCATTTGCTCAGCAACCACGGCCACGGTGGCCGCGGAAACCTTGAGATCCTGTTGAATCTTGGTATAAGGATTTCCCTGGCGAAGCATAAGCGCAATTCGCAAGCGGCGCTCAACATAGTCGATCTCTTTGTCGGTGAGGATTTGACTCAGCAGTTCAAAGGTTTTTGCCGCTGGCTGATTGGCAAAGATTTTTGCCAATGCCTTCGTGAGATGGGGTACAGTTGTCATAGAGTTTTATACATATAGTATCAGACCTCTCCAAGGAGTCACCCTGCCCAAGTTAACTTATTCTCACCTGATTAACTTCTCTCCCTGTACAATGATGGTATGAACTCTGACTTTATTCTTTTTTTGTTCCTGAATGTCGGCCTGATAGGTATTTTGGCCTTTCTTATCCTTCGACAATTACAAAAAGTTCGGCAACCAGATCAGCAAGAAGAAGAGCAACAGCGTCAGCAGCTCAAAAGTCTCGTCAATGAAGTTTTTGGTGAAGTCACTCAAAAAGTTGGTGAGCAGAGTCGCGAAATCCTCAAGAATGAACAGAAAATCATTGAAACCGATCTTAAAAACAAACAAGAACAAATTGAGAAGGTTGTGGGCGAGTTACGCCGAGAACTCAACCAGCGCCAAGAAGAGATCCGTCGACTTGAAGAAGAGCGAGGCAAGCAATTCAGCCAAATCTCAACCCACATCCGCGAACATCAAAGCATCACAAAAGAACTCCAAACCAGCACTGAACGGCTCAGCAAAGTCCTTAATAACAACCAAAAGCGTGGCGAGTGGGGCGAACACATCCTTGATGACATCCTGCAATCTGCCGGGTTAATTGAAGGCGTGCATTATGTCCGGCAACACACACTGGGCAATACCACCGTCAAACCGGACATTTCTTTACTGCTCCCCAATAACCGCACCGTTGCGGTCGATGTTAAGTTTCCATACTCTGCGATTCAAAAAATGGCCGATACCGAGTCAAAGGTGGAGAAGGAAAGTTACCGCAAAGAATTCGTCAACGATGTCAAAAATAAGGTTCGGCAACTTGAGGAACGCGGGTATATTAACCTCGAGGAGGGAACACTCGACTACGCCATAATCTTTGTACCCAATGAGCTCCTTTTTAGTTACATCAACCAAGAGTGTCCAGAAGTAATCGATATTGCCATGGAAAAGCGAATCATGATTGTGTCGCCGTTTACGTTCTTGATTGTCGCCCGCACCATCATCGAGAGTTACCGCAACTTCATGATCGAAAATAACCTAAGAGATATCATTAAATTTATCAGTGAGTTTGTCGAAGAATGGACGCGCTTTGAAGGGGAGTTTATCAAGTTTGACGACCAGCTCGCTAAACTACGCCAGGCCTACGACAAAATTACCACTACCCGTTACAGTCGTATGCGCTTGCGCATCAACCGCATTGAAGAATACCGTCACGGCATGTTAGAAACTACTAAGGTTAAACAGATCGCCGAAAAAGATCCCGATACAGACCTAAATTTGTAACAAACTAAAATTTTGGTAGAAGCCTTTGCTTATTCTTCGACAAAACCACTTTCGCGGGCCTGTCTTTCAAGTTCACTATGCATACGATCAAAGTTTTTAACAAACTTGCGACGCATAATTTCGGCTACATCAAGATCAAGCTCAATGCCGAGCATTAAGACGGTTAAAAGCACATCACCAAACTCGTCCTCAAGATCCTGTTGCGTGTGTTTATCGAGCTTTGCCTGACGCTGAAGACCTTGCTTGGCAAGAATTTCACTGGCAAGCTCACCAAGCTCTTCCATGAGTTTAAGAGTCCTGGCGTAAAGCGCTTCATTCTCTGACTCAATGGGGAAAGCAAGCGACACGAGTTCATGAATCTCCCGGCTTTGCTGCATGAGCTCCTCGAGCGTCACGTTCTGTGGATCGATTGGTTGGATTCTTTTCATAATTATACAGGGCCTGGCCCTTCTTATTTATTATCAGGTCTAAATTGTTATGGGATATTATACCAGATAGATATGTGGGCTAGTCCTTGCTGTTTTGGGTTCTTACTTTGTTACTCAAAGATACATTTTGATATTTTTATAGAATTAATGCTGTCCAGGGCCAGGCCCTTAATAAGGGTACACGCTACAATAGCCGTATGAGACTCGTGCTCTATGGAGCAAACCAATCAGCGCTCTATGCCTATGAGCATCAGGTGCTTGCGCAATTGCAAAGGGATAATCCTGGACTGACCATCACAAACTTTGATCTTCGCAAAGAGAGCCTCCCGCAACTCCGCGACCGACTCGGCTCACAAGACCTGTTTCGGGCCAAGCGCTGCTTTAAAATCACTCATTTTGACAAGCTCAGATCTCCAAAACAAAAAAAGGAGTTTCTCCAACTATTAGAAGAGGGGAGTGCACCTGATGATGGCATCATCATCAGCCTCCCCAGCGAACTCACTCCTGCCACCAAAAAACTTTTCAACCAAAAAATGTGGAAGACTCAAGAGTTTAAATTACCTAAGGTTTTCTTCCAGTTTACTGAATCCATCAAAACCAAGCCCCTAAAAACTGCTCATCAGCTGCTCCAACAGTCTCTCGAGCAAAAAAACGAATGGGAACTTCACTCACTTTTGGCCAGACAATTCAGACTCCTCCTAGCTACCAAAGTAAAAGCACCTGTTTTGGCTCCCCCGTTCGCCCTCAACCAACTTTCCTCCCAGGCAGCTAAATTCTCAGAAGTACAACTCATTCATGCCTTACAAACGCTCTTTACCATCGAATGGAACATAAAATCAGGCCAAGCCAGGCTTACTTGGGGTCAGGAAATTGACAGACTCCTGGTCAGTCTTTACCATGAAGAGACGTAAGGAAGGGAGTCACTCTATGTACTCGGTTGTTTCCAATGTCGCCCCACACATTTTCCGGGGATATGACATCCGCGGTGTCGTTGACCAAGATCTCAATGCAAACGTGTTTTACACCTTAGGTCGGGCTTATGCCACTTGGTTAGCGCAACGGCGAATTGGTGAATCAACGGTCGGCCACGACAATCGCTTAACCAGTGAAGAATACAGCCAAGCCTTTATTCATGGTCTCAACGATGGAGGCATCGATACGTATGATATCGGCCTTTCTCTGAGCCAGATCGTGTATTTTTCTAATTACGAATTCAAGACCAAGGGAAGTGCCATGATCACCGCTTCACACAATCCCAAGGAATTTAACGGCATGAAACTTGGAACCGGGTATTCTGAAACAATGTTGTCTGAAGAAGTCACCGCCTTTAAAGAGCTCGTGAACAGCGGCAAGTTTTCCCAAGGCAAAGGAATCAATACCAAGACAGACATTTTTGAATCCTACAAAAAGCATCTCCTCAAGCATTTTTCGTTACAAAAAAAGTGGCGTGTCGTTGTTGAAGCCTGTAACACCACCAGCGGCATGTTTTACCCAGATATCTTCCGGGAAGCAGGTTGTGAGGTGATTGAACAAAATACCAATTTAGATGGCAATTTCCCCAACGGCGTTCCTGACCCAACTGAGACTGATGTTCTTGAGCGCCTGGCAGAAGGTGTGAAAAAGGCCAAGGCTGATATTGGCTTTGCCTATGATACCGACGGCGACCGCATGGCCGTGGTCGATGAAAACGGGCACGTTCTCTGGATGGACACCATCGTTGCCCTATTTGCCCAGGATGTACTCGATACTCTCCCAGGTGCACCCATTGTGTACAACACACTTTGTTCTCGTCAGGTCACCGAAGCCATCGTCAACGCGGGCGGCGATCCAGTCATGTGGCTCACTGGTCACTCGTTTATCAAGGCCAAGGTTAAAGAAACTCGAGCGCCGTTTGGTGGCGAGCTTTCTGGTCATATTTACTTCACGGATAACTTTTATGGTCATGACGACGGTGCGTACGCCAGTCTGCGTCTTTTGAGCTATCTGGAACGAACACAACAATCGTTATCGCAAGCTGTCCAAAAATTGCCACAGTATGTTTCAAGTCCGGAAATCAAGTTTGGTCTCGCCGATGATATTAAGTTCCAATTCATCGCCACCACCATCACGGACGAATTCAAAAAGGCTTGGCCCCAGGCTGAGTACGTTGACATCGACGGTATTCGAATGGATCTCCCAACAAAAATGGCGATCATTCGTGCCTCCCAAAATGGGCCGTATATCACCGTCAAGTTTGAAGGTAAAACTGCCGAGGAATATGAGGAAATGAAACAAACTCTCAAAGCCATCCTCCAAAAATATCCAGAAATTAACTGGGAAGCAGGTGTGAACATCCACGCCCTTGATTAAATCCAGAGAAAGAGTGCAAGTATGCAAATCGAAGAAACCAACCTCCCTAACCCCCAATTGCTTGATAATTTGGAACAAATTCAGGCTCTTGATAAGAGCAATGTTCTGGGATCCATCTTGGCTCTGGCCAGTCAGGTAGAAGATGCCTGGGACCAAGTTCAGGCTTTGGAACTGAGCATTGATGCCACAAAGATTCGAAATGTCGTGGTGAGTGGTATGGGCGGTTCCGCCTTAGGGCCAGACCTCATCAAGCGTGCCTTTAAAAGGCAGCTCACGGTGCCATTTGAAATCGTCAATGACTATGCACTACCAGGATATGTGAATTCAGGAACTCTAGTGGTGGTCTCCAGTTATTCCGGAACCACAGAAGAGACTGTGGCCACACTCCACGAAGCAAAAGCCAAACAAGCCCAGATACTGGTGATTACCACTGGCGGAGATCTCGCCCAGATTGCTCGCGAAAATAACTATGGTCTTTACCTTATTGATCCGGTCAGCAACCCTTCAAATCAACCACGCATGGCTATTGGTTATTCAGTATTTGGAATTGTGGCGCTTTTACAAAAAGTCGGTTTATTAACTCTTACTGACGAGGAGGTGAATAAAGTCGTCGCTACCATTCGCCGAGTAAGTGCAACCTTCAATGTGGATTCTCCGGCAGAAAGAAACCAGGCAAAACAACTCGCTTTCCAAATTCTGGGACGCATCCCGGTGTTTGTCGCAGCTGAACATCTTGAGGGTGCCGTTCACGTCTTGCAAAATCAGTTTAATGAAAACGCCAAGACCTTTGCTGAGTACCGTATCATTCCAGAAATGAATCATCACCTCATGGAAGGCCTGCGTTTCCCACAGAGCAATGACAATAACCTCTTTTTTGTCATGTTTGATTCTCATCTTTATCACGAGCGAACGCAAAAACGCCTGAAGGTTACACCTCAGGTTATTGATAGTGCCGATATCGAACTGGTAAGTTATCGTCTGGAAAATGAGAGTGCCCTCGAACAAATCTTCGAGGTCATCACCTTAGGCGCATTTACCAATTTTTATCTGGCAATGCTCGAGGGAATCGATCCAGCTCCAATCGAAACCGTTGATTTCTTCAAGCAAGAATTGAAGAAATAGGCAGTCCATGGCGGATCAAGTCACCCCCAGATTCCTGACCTCTCAGCTTTTGGTTTTTTCTTCGAGACAGTCAGACCCTGAGATTGTTGTTGAACATTTTGGACGCAAAAGTGCGACTGATCCAGACGTCATTATCTTGACCGATGAAAAAAGCATTAAGATCGAACACATCCGACAACTGCAACAACAACTGAGTACTCAACCCCAAACAGAGCAGGGGAGACTCGTCATCATTTGCCCGGCCGAAAAAATAACCCGACCTGCTCAACAGGCTCTTTTAAAACTGGTGGAAGAACCACCACCACGTACGCAAATTGTTCTGGCGGCAAACTCCAAACAGGGCGTATTGGCGACGATCCAGTCTCGCTGTGCACTGGTCTATTTTCAGAATACCCCTGATATTTCTCAAAAATCGGTCGCTGAACCATCATTGATTGCCCAAATATCAGCACTGACAACTACCAAACAGAAAGTGGAATTCATTCAATTGTTGCCAAGTAAAAGAGAAGAACTTGTCGAAATATTGCTGGCCGAACTTCACCGACCACTCCCTCAAGAGAATTTTCAAGAAGGCCTTCGATTCCGACAGCAACTCATCGTGGTGCTAGAAGCTCTACAGGGCAACGTAAGCCCAGGCTTGTGTTTGGAAAAATGGATCTTGTAAGGTTACTCCTTGCTCAAGAGAGCATCTTCACCCCAGAGTAACCTCTCACCCAAAGAAAAGGGCGCCGGAAAGGCGCCCTCGTGGAAGTTTAACTTCCAATTTTTTTCGTTCAGAGCTAACCAATCATCATTGCAAGGCCGATAACCACCAGCCCCGCAATGCTTCCCAAAATACCAAGAAGCGCGTCTGGGTTGTCGGACTTCTGGCCCATACAGAATACAAAAACGATTACGAGGAAAATTGCTAATCCTGCGAGTACCATGTTGTTCTCCTGTGAGTACCTGAACGATGTTCACCAGCTTCATGCGCTGGCGAGCAACTCGTCAGGCATGAATCCATGCGAAGCCTGATATTATAGGCCTTATTTTTGTGCATGCAAGTATTTCTCCATCTGGTAGAAAAATGTCACACATTTCTTACATAACGAGTTATAAACCAAATATTTGTTTTTTTGGATAAGCTTCCTTTCAGCAATAGCCTTTTTTTGCGTTATTCACCACACATTTTTCTTGACCTTTAGCCCCTTAAAGCCCCAAATTCCGGCTGTTTTTACTTTATGATAGTCCCGACCTCGTTAAAATCATTGCCAAACCTTTTCAAATGGGGTAGAGTAAAGTTCTGTATTTTGAAAATCTGACTACCGGAAGTTCTGTCCGGCATCCAGAAAAGATACTCAACTGACCTGGTAGATACCCCATCGCCAGTCAGCAAGGTAAAAGAAAGAACGCTATGGCAGACACAAACACCGACAAGCAAAATTCGATCCATACCTACTCTGGCATAGATATTCGCGTTCTCGAGGGGCTCGAGCCCGTTCGCAAGCGTCCTGGCATGTACATCGGCTCGACCGACACTCGTGGTCTGCATCACTGTGTTAAAGAAATCATTGATAACTCTGTTGATGAGGGTATCGTCGGTTTTTCCAAAACCATTAGCACGTATCTCCGAAACGATGGCTACGTCACAGTTACCGATGATGGCCGTGGTATTCCAGTCGATATGCATCCTTCTGGGGTTTCAGCCCTCGAAGTCGCCATGACTAAGCTCCACGCCGGTGGAAAATTCGACGAAATGGCCTACCAAGCTTCTGGTGGTTTGCATGGTGTGGGCGCTTCAGCCGTGAACGCTCTTTCTGATCATATGCAAGTGATCGTCAAGCGTGAAGGCAAGTATCACTACCAGGAATACCATATAGGAAATCCTGTTGCCCCCATGACCGTTATAAGTGAGAAGCAAGTACTTGAGCTCTTCCCCTGGGAAGGTCCAAGTTTTATTAAATATAACTCAGGCACACTCAGTAGTTTCCATCCTGATGCCAAGATTTTCTCCACCATTGAATATAAATACAAAGTCATTCGCGATTTTCTGCGTGAGCGGGCCTATCTTATGGCTGGCCTGTACTTCCGGCTTTTTGACCAAGCTGAAAATCTCCGCCAAGACTTCTACTTTGAAGGTGGTATCCGTTCGATGGTTCGTCACTTAAACCAAAATAAGACGGCCATTCATCCCGTCATTCATATGGCTGGTGAGTATGCGGCCGAAAAGTTTAAGATTCTGGTCGAAGTCGCTATGCAGTACACCGATGCGTACACCGAAACCATCGAGATGTTTGCTAACACTATTAAGACTCCAGACGGTGGAACACACCTCACTGGTTTCCGCATGGCGCTCAATCGCTCACTCAAAGATTACGCCACCAAAAATGGTCTGATTAAGTCCGAGAAAGAATCTTTCACCGCTGACGACCTCAAGGAAGGCCTCACCGCCGTTATCTTTATTAAGATGCCGTCTGATGATCTCCAGTTTGAGAGTCAGACCAAAGCTAAACTCAACAACACCGAAGCGCAATCGGCTACCTACCAAGTTACCAAAGAAGCTCTCGACATGTATCTCGAAGAGCACCCCAGCGAAGCCAAAAATATGCTTGAAAAAGTGCTTTTGGCCGCTCGTGCCCGCTTGGCTGCCCGTGCTGCCAAGGATGCCGTTATTCGCAAAGGCGCTCTAGAGGGTATGTCTTTACCAGGAAAGCTGGCTGACTGTCAGAGCCGCAATCCAGAAGAATCCGAAATTTATATTGTTGAGGGTGACTCTGCTGGTGGCTCCGCCAAGCAGGGAAGAGATCGCCGTTTCCAGGCTATTTTTCCATTACGCGGCAAGATCCTTAACACTGAGCGCGCTCGCCTCGACCGCATTATTGGTAGTGAAGAAGTAAAAAACATGATTATTGCCTTGGGAACCGGTATCGGTGACACTTTCGATATCAGCAAACTCCGCTACCACCGCATCATTCTCATGAACGATGCCGATGTGGATGGTGAGCACATCACCACCTTAGCCCTCACGTTCTTTTTCCGCCACATGCCTGGCATCATTGCCGAAGGCCACTTGTACGTGGCTATGCCACCACTGTACAAAGTCAGCAACAAAAAGGTGGAAGAATACGTCTATTCTGACAGTGAGAAAGACGAAAAAGTCAAAGAGCTCAAGGCCAAGTACCCAACCATGAACGTGGGCGTTCAGCGCTACAAAGGTTTAGGTGAAATGAACCCTGAGCAGCTCTGGGAAACCACCATGCGCCCGGACAACCGAGTGCTTAAGAAAATCACAATTGAAGATGCCGCCAAAGCTGACCAAATCTTTACCACCTTAATGGGAGCCTTTGTGCCTCCTCGCAAAAAATTCATCCAGTCCCACGCAAAATTAGCTAGTTTGGATGTGTAAGGAAAATATGGTAAGAAGAACATCAGAAGAACCAGCAAGAGATCCCGGTCGCTCCGAAATGGATATGTCACCCACTACAACTGAGGAAATCGGTGGCTTTACTGGCCCTCAGTTACTTGGAGGACCTTCAGAAATTCAACCAGGCATGCCACTACAACCTCTCACCTGGTTACGGCATCAGATTCAATATCCTGACGTTTTACCTCAAGTCAAAAAATTTCTTGGCATTCCAGAAGAACCAAATAACCAAAAAGGAGAATAGCGTATGGCCCTCGATTCACAAAAACTGCTTGTTCACATTGAGATTCCTCAGGGATCCACCATTAAGTACGAGGTTGACGAAGAAAATGGCAACTTTACCGTTGACCGCATCATGCCCACCACCATGGGTTATCCCGAAAATTACGGTCTCATTGAGGGCACTCATGGCAAAGATGGCGATGCGCTCGACGTCCTCGTTTTCACTAGTGTCGCCCTTACTCCCAATGTTTACATTAAATGCAAAATTATCGGTGTGCTGGAAATGGAAGATGAAGCTGGCATTGATAATAAATTGCTCGCCGTTCCACTCCCGAAAGTCGATATGATTTGCGGAACCTGGAACTCGCTTGACGATGTCCCTGAAGTCCGCCTCAAGAGAATGCGTCACTTTTTTGAAAACTACAAAGCTCTCGAAGAAGGAAAGTGGGTAAAGCTCCGCGAATTCAAAGGACTCGCCGAGGCAGAAGCCATTCTTAAGGAAGCAGAAATCAAGCAGTAACGGTTGCACCCATTTCAGTTGATTCTTGGTAAAACCAGAAACAGCTCGTTCATCCGTTAGACAGAAAGAACAACTATGGCCTTCGATAAGAAAAAAAACGAACCAATCAATGAAGAAGAGAAGCATGAATCTCAGGACAAAGAGATACAGCAAACTCCTGATATTCAACCGGAGCATTCTGTCGATTCAGAGGTTGTAGAAGCGGCTGTAGAAGAAAAATCTACGGAAGAAACCGAACCTGTTATCTCTGGTCGTGCCAAAAAACCCATCGAAGAAAAACCCATTACTCTGGATGAGAACAAGGAATTTCTCAGTGAAGAGGGCGAGGCGTACGAAACAATAAAAACCGACTTTGGTTTAGTCATCCAAAAACCCATTGTCGACGAAATGAGCAAGTCCTACCTGGACTATGCCATGAGTGTCATCGTTTCTCGTGCTTTGCCTGATGTCCGTGATGGTCTCAAACCGGTCCACCGCCGTATTTTGTACGCCATGTCTGGCCTTGGCCTTCGCTACAATACCGCCTACAAAAAATCCGCTCGTATTGTTGGTGAAGTGTTGGGTAAGTATCACCCTCATGGTGATACTGCCGTCTATGATGCCATGGTCCGTTTAGCTCAGGACTTTTCCATGCGTTACATGCTGGTAGATGGTCAGGGAAACTTTGGTTCTATTGACGGCGACTCACCAGCCGCCATGCGTTATACCGAGGCCCGTTTAGCTCGCATCACGGAAGAAATGTTAGCCGACCTTGACAAGAACACCGTTGAGTTTGTTGACACCTTTGACGGCTCTCAACAAGAACCGAGTGTTTTGCCCGCCCGTTTGCCCAACCTCCTTTTAATGGGAGCTGAAGGTATTGCTGTGGGTATGGCCACCAAGATTCCTCCGCACAACCTGCGAGAAGTCTCAGCCGCTATTGTGGCCACAATCAAAAAGGGGAGAGCTGAAAAGCTTACTCCCGATACCCCAGAAGGCCAAGAGCCTCTCGATCCTCAGGATGCCGTCGCCCAAGATCTCGCTGGCACCTTTACCAGTGATATTTCGGTTGATGAAATCCTCGAGCACATTCAAGGTCCAGATTTCCCAACTGGCGGATACATTTATGACTGGAACGCCATTAAAGACGCCTACGCCACCGGGCGTGGTCGCATCACTATGCGCGCCAAAGCCGAAATTATTCAAGAGGGCAGGGGAACGATTATTGAAATTACCGAGCTCCCTTACCAAGTCAATAAAGCCAAACTCATTGCCAAAATTGCAGATCTCGTTCGCAATAAAAAGCTTGATGGTATCAGTAATGTTCGCGATGATTCCGACCGCCAAGGTTTAAGTGTAGTAGTAGAACTTAAGCGCGGTTCTCGGCCAAAGTCGGTCCTGAATAACCTGTTCAAGCACACCGAGCTCCAGAGCAACTTCTCCATGAACATGGTCGCCTTGAACTCCGAAGGTATTCCCCAACTCATGAATGTTCGCAAAGTGTTGATGGAGTATATTCACCACCGTCAATTGGTCACGGTTCGTCGTTTCCAGCACGAACTCAAGGGTCTGCGCGAGCGAGCGCATATCCTAGAAGGTTTACTGATCGCGCTCGCCAACCTGGATGATGTCATCGAGACCATTCGCAAGTCACCCGATAGTGATGTTGCTCGCACTCGTTTGATGGAGCGCTTTAAGCTGTCCGAAATTCAAGCCACGGCTATCTTAGACATGCAGTTGCGCCGTCTGGCTGCCCTCGAGCGACAGAAAATAGAAGACGAATACAAGCAAATCAAGACTCGTATCGACGAGATTCTTGATATTCTCATGCATCCCAGCAAGATCCTCGATGTTATTGTTACCGAACTCAAAGAACTTACCAAACAATATGGCGATGATCGCCGAACCACATTGGTTAAAGGTCGGGTAGGGGAGTTCAACGAAGAAGATCTTATTCCCAATGAACCAAACATCGTAACCTACACTCAGGGTGGATACATCAAGCGGATGAGTCCCGATGCCTATCGGGTTCAACGACGTGGAGGCCGCGGTGTGAGCGGTATGAAAACCAAAGAGGATGATCCGATTCAGGAAATCCTGGCCTGCAAGACGCATGATACTTTACTGCTGTTCACCAACACCGGTCGTGTTTTTGCCACCAAGGTTTACGAATTGCCAGAAGGAAGTCGCCAATCAAAAGGCTCTGCCCTGGTTAATGTGATTAACCTAGACTCGGAAGAGCAAATTCAGAATATCTTGGTTATCCCAAAGGGTCTCGATGTAAAGAATAATTACATTCTCTTTGCCACCAGTGAAGGTCGGGTAAAGAAGACCGCCGTAAGCGAGTTTGAGAATATCCGCAGCAACGGCATTATCGCCATTGTGCTTAAAGGTGATGATCGAGTCGTCTTTACCAAACTCACCTCAGGCAAAGACGATGTCTTGCTCGTTACCCACTCTGGAAAATCTGTCCGCTTTGAAGAAGAGGAAGTAAAGATTAGTGCCCGCGATACACAAGGTGTTCAGGGAATCAAACTCAAAAAAGGTGATATTGTCGTTGGTGGCCAGGCGTTTTCTCGAGAGCCAGAAAAGCCCGAAGACGGCCGCCGCCGTTTCTTCCGCCAACTCCTGGTGATTACCGCCAATGGTATGGGCAAGCGAACCGAACTCACCGAATATCCCACGCAAAAACGAGCCGGAATGGGCGTTAAGGTATCGGAGATAACCACGAGAACTGGTCAGGTTTCCGCCGCACTGTTAGTTACTCAAGAGCATGAAGACCTGATTTTGACTACTCAGGAAGCTCAGGTCATCAAACTGCCATTGCGCAATATTCCTACGCTCAAGCGGCCAACTCAGGGCGTTATCCTCATGCGCATGCCCAAAAACGACCACATTGTGGCCGCCGCGGTCACCAAACGTGACTGGGATGAGGATGAAGACGAAACAGATACACAATCGCCTGAAGAATCGAAATAGGAATCTTAAAAAGCCCCGAGTAATCGGGGCTTTTTACTACCCCCTTGAATGGAACTTTTCATGCACTCGTTTGAGTTCCGGCTTAGTAACGTGCGTATAGATCTGGGTAGTGGCGATATTTTTGTGACCCAGCATTTCCTGCACGTCACGGAGTCCAGCTCCATTGCGCAGTAAATCGGTCGCAAAAGAATGACGAATGCTATGAGGCGTAATCTTGGCAGGTAAATGAGCCATCTTGC
>CAZRAG010000021.1:0-20369 GCA_964598125.1 uncultured Pseudomonadales bacterium | reverse complement strand
AAGCGTTCAAACTTGAGATCATGCTCGAGAGGGTTTACGGTGGTTATGCCCAAAGCAAAGGAAACAAGGGAGCCAGCTGCTGAACCACGTCCTGGGCCCACATAAATTCCCTGGTTTTTGGCCCACATGACAAAGTCCTGCACGATAAGAAGGTAAGTAGCATATCCTTTACCAATAATGACATCGAGTTCGTAATCAAGACGCTGCTTAATCTCTGGAGTAACAGTAAAACCAAGGACTTTTTCGTAACGATCATAGGTCTGCTTGCGCAACCAGTCACCAGAATCATAGCCATCTGGCACTTCAAAGAGTGGCATGACCCATTTTCCCTGAGGAATCTCAACATTGCATTGCTCGGCAATTTTTAACGTGTTAGCAAGAGCATCTGGGTATGGGCCAAACAATTCTTCCATTTCTTGAGTGCTACGAAGGTAATAGGTAGGGGAATCTAACATAGTCATACGATTGGTATCGCTCACCATTTTCCGGGTAGCTACACACAAGAGCGCGTCCTGCGCCTCGGCATCATCAGCATCAACATAATGCACATCGTTGGTAGCTACTAAAGGAATACCTGTTTCGCGTGAGAGCTTCACCATTTCTTCGCTGAGTTCTTGGACCATCTTTACCCCAGCGTGATGCTGAATCTCTAAATAAAAGTTACCCTCAAATAATTCGTAGTACTGCTTAATTTTTTCTTTGGCCTCATCACGTTTGCCGTCTAAGAGGAGCTGAGAAATAATACTCGCTGGACAACCACTGGTAGCAATAATACCCTGGTGATACTCTTTGAGAAGCTCCTCATCCATACGAGGTTTATAGGAAAATCCTTCAAGATGAGAAACTGAAGTGAGTTTCATGAGGTTTTGATAGCCTTTGAAGTCTTTGGCTAAAAGCGTGATATGAAAGGCGTCGGAACCTGGTCTTGCCTGTTTGCTATGGCGACTTGTGGCCGACATGTAACCTTCAAGACCAATAATGGGCTTAATATTCGACTTTTTTGCTTGGTTATAAAAGTGAATCGCCCCGTACATCGCGCCATGATCTGTCATGGCTAAAGCTGGCTGTTGATATTCTTGGGCACGCTCAAAAAGTTTGGCTATTTTACTCAATCCATCAAGCAGAGAATACTCAGTGTGAACATGCAAATGAACAAAGGACATGAGGCAATCTTAGCAAACAATGGCGAGCGAGCCTACTCGGCGTTAAGATATCGCTCTACTTGCTCACGTCGGGCAGCTTCTATTTGTTGTTCCAAGCTTGCCCTCCAATTATCAAGAATTTGCCTCTGTGGGACTTGTCCTGCTAGGTTAGCTCCCTCTAAGAGATTAGCGAGAAAGTCATTGAAACCGAGCTCATTGGGTTCTACCTCTAATAACGCTTGGGCTGCTTCTACGTGCTCAGCAAGGGTATCACTGAGAGTAACCATTTCTGGTGTAGCATGAAGAAAGACATCTCCCTTGCTCAGAATTGGCTCTCGACGTTGTGAATCTTTGAGATATTTCATCCATTCTCCCAATGCTGATTGAAGCTCGCGCAACACATCTTTAAAGACAACAATGTTGAGGTGAGCAGAATGTTCTTCCTGGGGAGGTATTGATATCACCGCTTGTAAAATCTTCTTAAGCGAAACAATCAGCGCTTTAATTTTTTTGTCATCATTAAATATGTCAACCTGTTCCGCCATGAGTTCTTCAAGACCAGCAGCGAGCTTTTTCCATTCCGCTTGCAAGTTTTTTCCACGTGTCTCACTAAGTCTTGAAGTGGCAGTAATCGTGGCATTTTCAGGAACAATCTCCATCAGTTGGGAAGCTCTACTTGCACTTTGCTGCATTTCATTTTGAATCCGGTAAAGCTTTCTCATTTCTAGAAAGAATGCCTGTATAAATTCTGAGCCTTCTTGCTGTATTCTTTCTTCAACTGCCCCCTGTTCCTCTGAAGACAACGAGTTCCACCAAACACGATCAGCTTGTCCAAAGACATAATCAAATTCGTAGACAGCATCAATAACAGCTTCACGATGCTCTTCATACTCTGACTCTACCTCTTCATCGATTCCTTCTTCCTCCTCAGGAAGACTTGGAAAATCTACAAGCAGAAGGTAGATGCTCGTTATTTGACTATCAATTTTCTGTCTCTCTTTATGAGTGAGTACATCAAGTATTTGATTATGGGTATCTTCCAGAGAGTACTGAACCTCTCGAAGAGCGGTGGCAAATGCATCATAATATGAACGGAGCCGTTCTACCGAAATACTTGTCTGACCCTCCGCCACAGCCTGAAATCCACGCTGAAACGGTTTGAGGGAATCCATTTTGCTCATGAGTTCTCCGTCAACTGAGTCACGAGAAAAAGACTGTCGCAATTGATCAAGACTGCCCAAGGCGTACTGTAAACCAGCATCGATAGCTGGCTTGATAGTCGTTATAAACAATGTCTCACGTGCTTGTTGCGATGCTTGCTCTTGCTGTTCATCGAGCACAGCCCTATCACCCACATATCGTTGAAGAGTATCCATCTGAACAATTCCATCTTGGTAGACCTCACGCGCATAGACAATAGCATCGTATGTCTGGCGCAAAGACATGAGAATATTTGGAGCTTCGCCACTAAGCGATTTTTCAATCAAGTTATTGAGAATGTCTGGTTTTTGTGGTGCTTCAATCACAACTTCGGGGGCGGGTGATACCTCCTCTGGTTCCTGTGGCGGTAAAGTATCTTTTGATTTTCCACCGAAAAATGCTGATAGTCCTAATGTCTCGGCTAATCTTTGCATGATTTTTTTAGTATAAAGTAATGCTAGCGCAAGTGGAATACTCTTCCTGCATAGATCCAGCTAATAGTCTCGGAAATTTCCGCGGGTATACCATGATGAATAAAAAGCTCAAACAACCGAGCCTTTGATTGCTGTAGAGCTTGCAACATTTGTTCTCGAGATAAAATCTGGAGCCGTTCGGCAACGGTGGTTGCATATACGGTGGGGTATTCGGGATCTGTTTTCAGGGGAACGGTGTAGCTCTGTTGTTTTCCCACCACAGTTCCAAAAAAATCGATAATCTCTTGCCAATTTAAAAATGGAATATCCCCACTCATAAATCGATTAAAAAGAACTCGAGTCAGTGTTTGACGATACACAAATTGTTCCTCAGGTGAAAATTTGGGAAGAAATTGCCAGGTTTGTCTGTAGAGTTCAAGAATTTCCTGAAAGGAAACTTGGGTAGACGCTGACAGAATTCGACCAATAATATTCTGCTGAGCCTCATTTGACAGCCACCTGTGGCTGTTTACGAGCTCGTTATACGCAAAAAGCTGATCAAACTGTTTTCTCTTGGCCACTCTGTTTAAGAGTCGCTATTATCCGAGACGCATCAACTTTCTTGCCTAATTGTCTCATAACCTGACCCATAAAGAAACCGATCACCTTTTGCTCACCGGCAGTGAGATCTGCTTTTGCCTTGGCGTTAGCAGGGTCCTCAAGGACAGCTCGCACTGCTGCTTCAATTTCGGCGTCAGATACTTCATCAACTTTGTATAACTCAACCACTTGAGGAATGATTCGGGAGATCTCAGAGTCAACTTCGGCCTCAGAATGGGCTGTCAGTTGCTCCATATCGAGCAACCAAGTGGCTACTTTTTTGTTCACAATCGCGTTAGCTGCCTTTTGACAATCAATTTTCTCATTTTTCACTGCCTGGAGAAACTGTTCGGCCACTTCGGCTAAAACTTTTTCGGCAGTAAACACCTCAGCATTCTGCTCACTGATGCCGTACTCTTCTATTAAGCGCTGACGTCGCTGTTGAGGTAACTCTGGCAACTCTGCGGCAATGTCTTCAACCATCTGGGCGTCAATCTCGATTTCTGGGAGATCAGGATCAGGGAAATAGCGGTAATCTTCGGCTTCTTCTTTGCTCCGTTGTGAATAGGTTCGACACTCTGGATCATTCCAACCACGGGTTTCTTGGGCAGGTAACTCTCCTTGATCACGCAACTGAATGTGTCGGGCAATCTCAAACTCAATGGCCCGTTCTAAAAAGCGGAAGGAATTCAGGTTCTTCACTTCCACCTTATAGGGAGGCAACTTACCGGCGGCTTTCTCTTCCTCATTCTGGACCGAGATATTGGCTTCCAGGCGAAGTGCTCCCTTCTCCATATCACAATCGGAAACTTCTAAATAACGCAAAATATGCACCAAGTTTTTGCCAAATTCTCGAGCTTGCGCGGCACTATGAATATCCGCTTCGGTCACGATTTCCACCAGAGGCACACCAGAGCGATTAAAATCGATAAGAGAAACCTTACTCGCCTCAACGCCGGCTTCTGTCTGTTCTTGCTCACTCAGGGTGACATGTTGGATCTTAGCGGTATCTTCTTCAAGATGAACACGTGTAATGCGCACTGGGCCTTCACTCGTCTGCAATTCACCCCCTTCACAAAATGGCTCATCATACTGCGAAATCTGATAACCCTTGGGAAGATCAGGATAAAAATAGTTTTTACGATCAAACTTAGAATGACTGGCAATGGCTGAATCAAGCGCTAGACCAATTTTGATTGCTCGACGGATACCCTCAACGTTTGCCACCGGTAAAGCTCCGGGCAAACCATAACAAACAGGACAGATATGGGTATTGGGTTCAAACCCAAAGTGGGCGGCAGGACAACCACAGAACATTTTTGACTGCGTGTTGAGTTCAACATGAATCTCTAAACCAATAATGGGAGTGTAGTTGGACATATTACTCCTGTCCTTTCAACCACTGATTCATTCCAGCGGCTTTTTCAAAAGCATCGGCTACTTGAATCAGGCGACCTTCTTCAAAAGCTGGCGCCATGATATTCAAGCCCAGTGGAAGGTTCGTCTCTGCGTCAAAGTGGACAGGCACATTTATACCTGGCAAACCGGTCATCGAACTGGGCTCAAGTAACATATCCATGAGCTCACCAAAATACGGGTACTTTGACGATTCTCCTAACTTGAGAGCATAACCTGGGGAGGTCGGGGCCACCAGCAAGTCATACTGAGCAAAAAGCTTGGCGAAGTCTTGCTTAAAAAGGGTCCGAACTTTCTGAGCCTGGACATAGATTTTTGCTGCATACCCTTTGCTTAAGGTATAGGTGCCAATCATGATGCGGCGCTTGGCTTCTTCTCCCATGTGCGAGCGATCATGACCATAACGGAGTCCGTCATATCGGGCTAAGTTACTACTCACCTCACCGCGCTGAATCACGGCGTACAAAGGAATAGCGTAGCTTGGATCCATAGCCTGAACAGGTTCAACCATTGCCCCAAGCTCTTCGAGAACTTTGAGCGCTGGCTGATATTTTGGCCAGACGTCCTTGAGTTCTTTCAGGTCTGAATACATTATTCCAATTTTTAAACCCTTTATTTCCTGATCGAGAAACTGCGTGTAATCAGGAACTTCTCGGTCACTCGTGGTGCCATCATAGATATCTGGACCAGCCATGTAGTTGAGAAGAATTGCGGCATCCTCAACGGTTTTGGTCATAGGACCAGGACTATCGAGCGACGAACCCATCGCCACTGCCCCATAGCGGGAAACGCGACCATAGGTCGGTTTGAGTCCCACAATCCCACACCAGGCAGCTGGCTGGCGAACCGAGCCCGCTGTTTCCGTGCCAATGGCAGCGATACACATATCAGCCGCCACCGCCGCGGCACTCCCACCGGATGAGCCACCTGGCATATACTTGGGATTTCGCGGATTCTTGGTCGGGCCAAAATCAGATGTTTCCGTACTCGAACCATGGGCCCAGGCGTCGAGGTTGGTCTTTCCAATCAAGTACGCACCAGCCTGGCGAAGTTTTTTAGTCACCGTTGACTCGTAATGTGGCTTATAGCCACGCAACACATTCGAACTGGCAGTCGTGATGAGATCGGTAGTGAGGTAATTATCCTTGACAGCAATGGGAGCACCCAAAAGCGGACCAGCAAAATCTTGGTTTGGCAGGTCATGATGATAATCAAGATACACGTTCAAATCTTCATTCTTAGCTGCAATTTGATCGAGAACTGCCTGCTGAACCTCAGTGGCACTGAACTGCTGTGTTTTGAGGCCATCAAGGGTCTGTTTTAACGTCAAAGTATGGAGATTGGTCATATTTATTCTTCCTCAATAATTCGGTCGACCACCACATACCCGTTCAGTGAATGCTGTGCCTGGGCTAAAGCAGTAGACTGGGCAATCAATCGAGATTCATCGACCACATCTGGTCGCCAGACATTGATTTGTCCTGAGATGGAATGTGTTGGTTCGACATCTTTGGTATCAAGTTGAGTTAATCGCTCAATTTCTTCGAGCGTGGCTGTGAAAGCCTGGGCAAACTCTTGTTGCTGTTGCTGTGAAACCGAAAGATGAGCAAGGGTTGCAACATGGGCCACATCCTGTGGCGAGACTGAGTTTGTCATACAAGGGCTATTGTAACAGTCGCACCCCTAAATGCGAGACTTTTTTTCATACTTACAAAAAAGTCACACATTTTTTTAACTGATCTGGGAACCCAGGCTAACTTTCAAAAAAAGTCTCACATTTCTACGCTATAGAAATATCCTTATTCAAATACACGTCCTGAATCGCTTGCAACAATTTGATTCCTTCTGGCAAGGGTCGTTGGAACGCCTTGCGGCCGGCAATAATACCCATTCCTCCAGCGCGTTTATTGATCACCGCTGTTCGGACAGCCTGGGCAAAGTCGTCGCTCCCTGATACTCCGCCACTATTAAGCAAACCAATCTTCCCGGCAAAATTATTCATAACTTGGTAACGGGTTAAGTCTATGGGATGAGTCCCGATGAGTTCGTCATCAACACTTACGTCAAACTTGCCATAACTGCTCTCACCAGTGTTGAGAGCCTTGAAACCACCGTTACTCACAGGAAGCTTCTGCTTGATGATATCCGCTTGCATCGTGGCTGCCAGATAGTTGGCTTGACCAGTAATATCGGCTGATTGTTCGTGGTTCGTCTTTCCCTTAGAAAATGCATCGTTACGCACATAGGCCCACAAAATGGTAGCCATTCCCAATTCGTGAGCGCGGGCAAAGGCTGCCGCAATTTCTACAATCTCACGGCGACTCTCCGAAGAACCAAAATACACCGTTGCCCCCACAGCCACGGCACCCATGTTGGCGGCTTCTTCTACGGTGCCAAACAGAATTTGATCATGCACGTTGGGATACGTAAGCAGTTCGTTATGATTAATCTTGACAATAAAAGGAATTTTTCCAGCATACTTTTGTGCCACTAAACCTAAAACTCCAAAGGTAGAAGCAACACCATTGCAGCCACCCTGAAGGGCTAACTCTACTATGTTGGCAGGATCAAAGTATGCAGGATTTTTATAAAAGGAATAGCCAGCCGCGTGTTCGACACCTTGATCGACCGGCAATATGGAAAGATACCCTGTTCCTCCCAAACGGCCGTGGTTAAATAACCGCTTCAAGTTCTTGATTACCGCATCGCTGCGACTAGAACCAGCAAACACTTGATCAACAAAATGTGGACTCGGTAGTTGAAGACTCTCTTTGGCTATTTTTGGCGATTGAAACTGGAGTAAATCGTCGGCGGAATCACCGAGATATCGACGAATATCTTGAAGAGTTAATGGTTGATACGCAGATCGAGCAGGCCACATATTTTCATTGTAGAGGAATTTTTCCCCGAACTCTAGGCACTAACACCATCCGGGGAAGCATCACCGTCAGAGACAAAAAGGTGTCCCTCTTTATCGAGAAAATCCTGGATATGATTTGCCGCCTGAAAAAAATGAGAAAATTGGGCAATCTTGGACATATCGGAAAAATCGGCTCGAAACAAAAGTAACAAAATGCTATCTTGGCAAATACGGAGAAGATCCGCCCGTCGCTCTGGCTGTGTTTCAGCAATGCAGCGTACACCCAGAATGAACCAAGCTGTTTCCATCAGTATGGTCGTGTGATTACTCCCGAGCTCAATAACTTGATGAGTATCAATTCGTGAATCACCGCCAGTGGTCTCATACTTCCGACGAACAAACATACAATTAGCAAGTCCTTAGCCTCAAACATGCCTTGTGACTATCCTACACTAAAGAGGCAATTATCACTGTATATCAATCTGATTTTGCTTGACATTTGCTGTCAATGCCAGAGGCTGATCTTCATCTTCCCGCTCAAGCATTTTGATCGCCACTGGGTCAAGAATCTCTTGTTGAATCAGTCGTCGTAATGGTCGGGCACCAAAAGCAGGATCGTATCCGTGATCTACCAACCACTGCTGAGCCTCATCCGATACTTTGAGTTCAACCTTCTCTTCTTGCAACAAAGCTTGGACTTGATCAAGCTGTAATTTCACAATTTGAGCCAACATTTCTGGGGTAATGGCCGAAAAAGTAATGATGTGATCGATGCGATTGAGAAACTCTGGCTTAAAGTACTGTCGAAGTCTCTCTTGTACCTGGCGAGAAAGTTCTTCAGTCTTTCCATTCTGAGCTATCTCGAGCATCAAGTCTGAACCAACATTACTGGTCATAATGATCACCGTATTGGTAAAGTCAACGGTTCTCCCCTGACCATCGGTCAGCCGACCATCATCAAAAACCTGTAGAAATGTATTAAAGATTTGGATATCTGCCTTTTCGATTTCGTCAAGCAAGATCACGCTGTACGGACGACGACGAACCACTTCGGTGAGTTGACCCCCTTGCTCATAGCCCACATAGCCTGGAGGGGCGCCAATTAATCGGGCGATGGTGTGAGGTTCACTGTACTCACTCATATCAAGACGAACCAAGGAACGCTCGTCATTGAAAAGTATCTCTGCCAGTGCCTTGGCTGTTTCGGTCTTTCCCACACCGGTGGGACCCAAGAAAAGAAAGGTGGCCAGTGGGCGGTTTTTTGGGGCAATACCCACTCGACTCCGACGAATGGCATTCGCCACCGCCTTGAGAGCTTCCTTTTGGTCCACGACACGTTTCTCCAGCTCCTCTTCAAGCTGAAGGAGCTTTTGGGTCTCATCCTTCACAAGCTGGGTAACAGGAATACCGGTCCATTTGCCCACTACCTTGGCAATATCTTCTCGAGAAACTTCCTCTTTAAGTAATCTCTCTTTTTCTGGAATGGCTTCCCACTTGGTAACAGCTGCATCGAGTTCCCGTTGCAACTCTGGAATAACCCCATATTGCAGTTCAGCTGCCTTATTCAGGTTCACTTCCCGTTGAGCGACCTCAAGTTCCGCTCGCCGCTGTTCCAACTTGGTGCGGGTCTGCTGTATTTGAGTGAGCAACTTTTGCTGCTCATTCCAGCGATCCTGCAACGCTTGAAGCTCCTGTTCGATTTTTTTGAGTTCATCGCGAACCACTTCTAACCGCTGTTTCGCTTCGGAAGATTTTTCTTTTTTGAGTGCTCGCTCCTCAATATCCAGCTGGACTTGCCTCCGCTTGAGGCTATCAATAACCGCTGGGTCGGATTCCGTCTCAATCTTCAGAGCCGAAGCCGCTTCATCTACAAGATCAATTGCCTTATCTGGCAGGTGACGGGCGGGAATGTAACGATCAGAAAGCTCCGCCGCCGCTACCAGGGCATCATCAGTGATACGAATACCGTGATGCAACTCATACTTTTCCTTAAGACCACGCAAAATTGAGATTGTATCTTCGACGGAAGGAGCCTCGACAAACACCGGCTGGAAACGTCGTTCAAGGGCTGAATCCTTTTCAATGTATTGCCGATACTCGTTGAGCGTGGTTGAACCAATTAAGCGCAGTTGCCCACGAGCCAATGCAGGCTTGAGCATATTTCCAGCATCTACGGCTCCCTCTGCTCGACCTGCACCAACAACGGTATGCAGTTCATCAATAAAGAGGATAATTTCACCATCAGCCGCTATCACTTCTTCGATTATTTTTTTCATGCGCTCTTCAAACTCACCTCGATACTTGGCACCAGCGAGTAAGCTCGACATTTCAAGTGACAAAATACATTTGTTTTTGAGAGAAGTGGGAACATCATCATTGAGAATCCGTTGCGCGATACCCTCAACAACAGCCGTTTTTCCAACACCTGGCTCACCAACTAAAACAGGATTATTCTTGGTTCGACGAGAAAGGACTTGAATAACACGACGGATTTCGTCCTCACGACCAATAACCGGGTCAAGTTTACCCTCTTTGGCCAGCGCTGTAATATCTGTGGTGAAGTCGTTTATATCGGTTTTTTCCTCTGGAACCTGATACATCTGCATACTTTTCCTATTGTAACCACAATTAGCAGTTGGATCAAGAGAGTGATAAAACTTTACCGATCCGCATTTTTCACCTGATCAGTTTGTCTTTTCGTACCCGCAATAATATCTGGGTCTTCTCGTAATTTTTTAATTGCCTGCTGAATTTCTCTTACTTTTTGCTCATCCTTGTTTCGACGAGCAATCATTAGTTGCGCCAGTAGAGTTTGAAGCTGATCTTCCTTTGGTTGCTCGGTGGGTGAAAAACGTGATTCTTCGTTCTGACCAACTGGGGTCATGCTACATCCCTCGCAACTTGGCAATTCGCTGCTCAATTGGCGGATGGGTATTAAAAAGTCCTGCGAACCAACTCACCGAATCATGATGATTCTTAAGTGGATTACTAATGTAGAGATGGGCCGTCGCTTTATTCGCCACTTCCAACGGCTCCTTATCTTGCGCTAATTTTTCCAATGCCCTGGCCAACCCCTCCGGATATCCGGTCAACTTAGCGGCCGAGGCATCGGCCAGATACTCTCGGCTGCGAGAAATGGAGAGCTGAATGAGCTGAGCAATCAAAGGAGAAAGAAGAGCGAGAACAATACCTGCAACCATGAAAATGGCTCCTAAGTTTCCCTCATTATCCTTACTGCGTCGTCGGCCGCCGCCATACGCTCCCCAACGCAAGAAAAAGTCTGCCATGAGGGCAATCAAGCCAACAAGCACCGCGACGATCGACATTAAGCGCATGTCATAGTTACGAATATGAGAGAGCTCGTGGGCCACGACTCCCTCTAATTCGGTCCTATCAAGCCGCGACAAAATCCCGGTTGTGACACAAACCACGGCATGTTCAGGATCTCGGCCCGTGGCAAACGCATTCATGGCTGTGTCATCAATAACATAGAGCTTTGGCATAGGCAGCCGAGCCGCAAGACAGAGATTTTCGGTTACGGTATAAAACTGGAAGTCTTTATCGCGACTCGCAGGTCGTGCCCCACTTAATCCCAACACGATGGAATCAGAAAAGTAGTAGCCACCTAGAGAAGATAATCCCGAAACGATAAGTGCAAGACCAACAGCGTCAGGTCCAAAACCCATAGCTCGACTAATAACATACGCAACGCCCAAGGTGAAAAGAAAGAACCCTCCAACAATAAGCCAGGACTTGCGTTTATTGCTGGCTATTTCACTATATATCGACATTCAGCCTGCCTTTATGTGCCGGTTATAAACTAGAGGTCGACTTTAATGTCACCCGTTTCGGAAGCGGAAACCTCAACGTGCTCGCCCGATAAAGGAGTTGCCAGGCCCTTCTGCTTTTTGAAACTAAAGAGATTAGCAATCAGGTTAGAAGGAAAGGTCACCAACTTTTGGTTGTAGTTTTGCGTGAGATCAATCAGCGCACGGCGAGCGTAGGTGAGCTTATCCGCGGTATCACGAAGCTCAGCCATAAATTGTTGAACCGTCTCGTTACTTTTGAGCTCCGGGTTATCTTCAACCAAAACTTGAAGTTTGGGTAAGACCTGTTGCAGTTGCTGCTCGACTTTTTCTAAGGATTTTGCTGTAGTTGACTCAGCAGCTGCTTCTACACTCTTGCGAGCGTCAGTCAGCATGCTAAAAATATCTTTTTCTTGCTTGAGGTAAGCCTTAACAGAAGTCTGGAGGTTGGGAATAAGATTAGCCTGGCGTTTGAGCTGGTTGCCAATTTCTTGGATAGAGGCTTCAATCTGAGTCAGAAGAGTCTGCAAACTGTTGTAGACCGAAACAGCGTAAATGCCAACGAGAACAGCTAAGCCAAGTAAAAGTAATGGAACATTCATAAATATCTCCTTCTTCCTGAGTCTATTCTAACAACTAATCTTTTATTCTTATAGATCTTCGTAAGAAATGGGTGTGAAGCTTTCGGGACTCAAAATCTTGATGGTCAAGAAAGTTCCTCTATGAACGCGCTTTAAAGCTTTTAAGCTTTCCTTCAATAAAGGTGAGAGCCTCATCTTTTGTTTTTCGACTATCTTCGGGAAACTTTAAGCTCATTGTGAGCAACCCATCAATAGTTTTGATAAGACTGGGCCTGAGACTCACATCTAGCTCATACCTTCTGAGCAGAGCATCAACTGCCTGGCCAAAATTTTCTTCCACTTCAAGCTCGTACTTTTTTGATATAAATGACTGCAACTCTGATAAATCTTCAATATATTCGACAGATATGTCTAGATAATACAGCAAAGAAATTTCCTGTTCTGTCATTTTTTCTCCGGAAATGAAGGACTCTATCAGGTGACTCACGAGCTGTCGAAGTTCTTCGTAACTCATAACTTGGAGATCTTCAAGTATTTTTTGGTGAGCTTTTTTTAGCTCTAAATCCGAATCATACCTTTTTGCCGCAGGTTTGAAGATTTCGATAAGTTGGCCAATTTGCTGCGCTCGTTTGTCAGCTTCTTTATCTTTTGACATCTTCAAATCGTAGCATTTTCTGCATATATCATTTCCTTGTTAAAAAAATGTCGATCAAGCATCGGGTATCTCTTTTCCAAAAAAAAGATCAATCGTATTTCCTGAACGCTTTGAGCTTTAGCTCACCGCTGTAGTGAAGGAAACACGATTGATCTTTATTGGCGGTCGCGACCGGACTCGAACCGGCGGTCTGCTCTGTGACAGAGAGCTATGTTAACCAACTACACCACGCGACCAGCGTGCTACAAGGTAGAAGCTTATTATATGTGATCCCGTCGCTGGAGCAAGTATTGGTTATCAAGGAAAAGTTGGCCAGTTTTCTTTTCTACAAAGCCCTTTTTGTTTATCGAACCTTGGCAAACTATAACCATCCACCACTCACAGGATCAAATACTCCTTGCGTGATCAGGAAAAATAGCATACTTTAGAAGTAATACGAAGTAGTAATAACACGTAGAAAAAGGACTCTCTAGGAGGAATTATGGCGAAACAAGATAAGCCAATCGTTCAAGTTGCTGGAACCGACCGCGAAACAGTAATTAGTATCATTCTTGGTGCCATTGTGGTAATTGTCATTGGTGCTCTTGCTTTCCGCTACTTCCGAAATAATGACGGTAACACTCCAGTTGTTCCCGACAATAACTCCGAATTGGAAAACATTGTTGAAGTGCAGGAGCTTCCTGAACAAGTAACAACACAAGAAACCGAAGATGGACTGGTTCCAACGAATCTCCCTGCTAAATACACGGTTAAAGAAGGTGACTCTACCTGGAAAATTGCTGAGGCCTTTTACGGATCAGGTTTTAATTATGTCGATATTGAAAAGGAAAATAAACTCCAGCACGAACAAGATTTATCAGCTGGCATGACATTGACCATTCCAAAGGTCACGGTCAGAACCGCGCAAGACGCTGCTCTGCCGAATGAATTTGAAGTGAGTGAAGGCGAAATGCCAGTCAATCAAGCCAGTGGGCCAACTAAAGGTGATGACCGTGCTGCTCAAGCAGAAATCAATGAATAACCTTTGTTACTTTGAAGTTGAAAAACCGCTCTCACCTGAGGGCGGTTTTTTTAGATGCGGCCTCGAAAAAAAGTGAGAGTCTGAGCTTGCAAAAAAAAATTATTGCCAAAAAATGAAATCTTTTCGAGCGCTTCTGGCTTTAGCCAGTTGCTGTAGTGAGAAAAGAACGTCATTTTTTGGAGCCGACGGTGGGACTCTGAGCTTGCTCGCCCAATTCAGAATAACTTTGTTATTCTCTGATTGGCCTGCGCTTCCTCAGAAAGTTGAGCGGAGCGCGCCTTACGTGTGCGCTCCTTTGCTCAAGTTTCGAACCTTGGCTTTGGCAGGGCTCTCATCCACTACCACTCAACTCCAAAAAAACACCCGCATGGGTGTCTTTTTTGGAGCCGACGGTGGGAGTCGAACCCACGACCTATGGTTTACGATACCAGCGCTCTACCAACTGAGCTACGTCGGCGCGATTCTCAACAAGCTTTACACAAAAAGCGGTTCTCAAGAACACTACAAATTGTATCATTGGCAACTTTGTTTTATAATCTGGAAATCCTCAGCGATGGGGAGCCCTTTACCGGATGGTGAAATGGTATCACAGAGGCCTTTGAAGCCTTTATTCTAGGTTCGAGTCCTAGTCCGGTAACTTTGATTTTCCCGGTTTTTTTGTCATAGTGTCACTATGACTATTTCTTTTTTTCACTTACTCGCTGCTCTTGCCGCAGGACTCATTGTCACCGGTTGGCAGGCCTACAAGGACTCTCCATGGGAAAATTTTCTGTGGAATCGATATCTTCGGTCCTACCTTGTCGTCTTCTTTCTTCTACTCCTTCTCATAACACTTTCGATTTTGCCCACCAATCTTGGCATCTTATCGCTCCTTTTAATTGGATGTGAGCGAGGCATTGGAGACATCTATAAGGGTTTCTTTCGACCAACGCTGCATCCAGAATTTTCTGAACTCTTTAAACGACTCAAGCTTCCAGCCTTGTTTCAATACCACTGGCGCGTTTTCGCCGGCATTGGAGCACTCGTTTTCGTTTTTGGACTGGTGACCATTCTTTTTGGATCTCTCATTCAGCAAATTATGTCTCTGGCACCATCAACACTCCTTGGGGGAGCCTTGATTGGTTTCTTGGCTGGTTGCCTCAGTGCCACAGGCGGAGTAATAAAAGATTCGCAGTTTGAAGGCTTCAAACCCAAAAAATTCATCCGCAGCCCACTTGTGGGAACGTTGGCAGGAATTTTTCTTACGCAATTTGAAAATCAGGGCTTTTTACTAGCTTGGGCCCTGATAGGAAGTGAACGCGTGATAGTTGAACTTTATAAAACCTTTTGGGTTCGCCAAGTTCGAGGAATTTTTGAAAATATGGCACCCCAGTATCCTGTCTGGTTGCAAAAACGAGGAATCTTCCTCCTCCAATACGTAACGGGAGTGATAGTGTTGCTCTTCCTCTTTTTGGTCCAGTAATATCTTCAGCGTTTTGGAAATATTTTCGACATGACCCATTCCACTGCACGACCAATAAGCCTTTCCAGCCAGAATTGGGGATCATCTTCGCCGCGTACCCAAACGCTCACAATGACCCACTCCTGTTGCGGATTTGGCGAGGCAATGATGTGCAAACGACGGTCATCAACCTGTCCAATGAATTTATAACTGCCTTTAGACTGGGCAGGAAAAATCTTAAAGGGATGTAATAAAATGTCGACAACTTTCTCCTCAGAAATTTTCCGCGTGTTTGCCCGCTCACGGGCGTGCTTCGTCCAAACTATTTGATTCCACAGAACCGGCGGCAAACTTGAAGGATTGAGTGACTGAAAGTGTGATCTCTGTTTCTTTTTCATGTTTTTTTGTTCTGTTCAACAGTATGTTTGATATTGTATTTTTGGGTTATTTATGTATTTTTGCCCTGATATACATCTTTTTTATGCCTGCCAAAGATTAGCACTCCATATCATTGAGTGCTAAATGTTTCATTGTTGCAAATTGCACAAAGATATTGGATTAGCGAAGCTCAAAGATAACCAGAACCGTTTTGCTCACCATGCTGGTTCCTGGTTCGACCGCCATGCTGGCACCACCGCCATAACCAGCAGCGTCACGCATCATTACGGGATAACTTTGTTGAGTCATGGTTTCATCAACCGTGAGAATTTTTCCCAAGCGCGCACCACTGGCAGCTGCCACCCCGGCAGCTTTTTCGCTCGCATCTTCAATGGCACTCTTTAAGAGTTCATCTTCGGAACGCTCCTGATCATCAAGACGGAAGTTTGGACCATACACATTGGTAGCACCACTACGAGCCAAAATATCGGCTAATTCACTCGCTCTGCCCACATCGCGTAATGTAATTTCTATTGAGTTATTTGCTGCCCACTTCACAGCTGAACTAGGGTTGTTAAGGTTATAGGCATCATCGATCCGGTTGATTGAGATATTTTGAGTCTGGATATCTTCCTCTGGAATGCCAAAAGCCTTTACCTGCTCAAGAATGGTATTGACGCTAGTATTCACCTTATCAATGGCGGCCTGTTTATCGGTATCCACCTCATTGACGCCAGCATTGTAACTGGCAATTTCGTTCGTACGTTTTTCTTGAGAAACCCCGTAGACGGTAACGGTTCGGGCTGGCTTTGTGGAAAAACTTCCCCATTCAACAGGAACAACGGTCACAATTGCAAAAAAGAGGAGAACCGTGAGTACACAACTTAAAGGGAAAACAAGGGCAAACCATTTATTCATATGTCATTAGTGTAAAAGAAAATGCTCTGAAACAAAAGACCATCTACTTTCAGGACTATTCTTCTTCCTCCTGAGAAAACAGTTTGGCTTTGAGAAATTTGGTCAAGGCATAGATTATCCCCAAACTGGCAAATACTAGCCAAGGAGAGGTTGCCGGGGTTGTCTTTCGAGGGTTGAGGGCACTGGAGCCAAGAACTTCTCCTGATTCAGCCTGGGCTACTGGAAACGATGGAACGGTAAATGGTGACCAACCCAAGTTAAGGAGACGAGGTTGGACAATAAAGTTTGTTGTTTTTTCAGGAGAATAGACCGTCAAACCAGTATCCAGTTTTCCGTGCAAAACCGTTTGAGAGTGAAGCTCCAGTGGACTGGCCAAGCTCATTGGGGGGACGGTCAAGCCAAAGCTCAGTCTTCCTTCTTTATGCGCAGGTAGATCACCTAAAGGAAACACAACTTCAAGGAGAGTTCCCTGAGCATCTGCAATCTGGTGTCGAAGAGTCGCCTGACGGATGGGAGCGTCACCTTGGTTGCGAAGAACAACGGTGAACTGGACGGTGTCGCCTGGATACACAAAACTGGCGACATTGTTCGTGACCTCCAAGTCCACCGGCCATAAAACTGCCCCTTGGTCTGCCTGCATAGGTTGTTGTTCAGAGTTTCTCGCTGTGTCTTGAGGAGAAGTTGCCTGACTATCAATCGGCTCTGGTTCAGAATTGGCACCATCCCGAGGATAGACGGTTGTGGTGTAGCTGGCTTGATTTTTCTGGCGAGAACTTTGATCATCTATTGTCGTTATGGCTGTGGAAACTGTGAAATGTCGAGTGTCTTCGGCAGCCTGGACACTTGGGACCAGTGTATTCCACCATCGTTGGGGTGAGTATTGCTCGGCCTGCAAATATGACCAGTCATTAACATGAAGAATGACCGTAATTTGGCCAGACTGTCCTTTATTGATACTGCCCAAGTCCCAAATCAAGGCATTTTCCGATTGCTCCGCTGGTTGTTGACTGGCAGAAACAAATTTCGTGCCACGTGGAATGGCCATCGCTACGCTCACACCATCTGCTCGATCATATCCTTGATTGGTATAGGCAACGGTGTAGGCCACATTCTCACCAACGGAAACGGCCTGCTTCTCAGAAGAAATCGCCACAGCGAGTTCCGGATAAGCAAACCGTAAACTCCCTTGCCAGTCACCAAGAATGTTTAGAAATCCCAAGAAAACTTGGCTATTGATGAAACGTGAATTAAGCAAAGAAACCAGATTCACTAAACTAATAGCACGACCGGTTTGCAAGACAGCCGAACCTGATGCTTCTATGGTATTTTTCCCCGTGTTTGCTTGAGCGCTCACCTGATTGGTTATGGTTGAAGAAGTGCTTTTTCCCTGAGTACAAGCATCATCCTGGCAGTGAGTGGAATCAATTGGCTGGGCTGCTTCTCCGGCGCTGGCCAGTATTGCCGTTTGGTAGGGATCGTACTGCAAAACCGAATCACCCTCCTGCCAACTGTATACATAGCCACCCCACTGGCCAGCAATATTGAGCCATAGGAGGTACCACACGGTATTGGAGACTTCTGAGTTTGCCAGAGTAAATATATTGGCGGCAGCATAGGCATCACCGGTTTCCATAACCGCACTAGAACCAACGGCATCATTTCCACCGGTATTGGCAGATGAGGCAACTGTGTTCTGTACTTGAGCAGTAGTATTGGCATCGAGAGCACCTGGATTGGCGTTCCCGCCAGATTGCTCGGCTAACATTTCTGGGGTTGGCAAGATAATGTCACCAACATAGGAAGGCAAAATGGTCAGTAAAAGCAGCATGACATTGGAATCTATCAGAGCAAGATTGAGCAACTGCTGCAGTTGAACCAAAGCAATAGCATCGCCAGTAAGCAGAGTGCCATCTCCATCGGTAAGGAGCTCATTACTGCCACTATCGGCGACGACATTGACATCATTAGCCACTGATCCGGAATTCTGAACTTGACCTGGTAAGGTGCTTGACGTTACCGCTGACTCTGTTGCCTGATTCACTGAACTTGTGGAAACCGTCTCATTGTTAGGTTGTTCCTGAGTAGGGAGAGGTGTACAGGTGACATTCGAAAAATCACCATTATCATTTCCCTGAAGTTGTGCGGTTTGAATCGTGAGGCAAGAATTTGTTAACGAAACATTTGAGATTGAAAGTACATCTGCCGTTGCCAACGTATCGCCAGTTTGCAAAAGCGTGGCCGAAGGTGAGGCAGACTGCGTTGTTGTCTCAGAATTTTCCATGAGAACTGCTGATTCACTCGCTTTTTCAGTATCGAACGAAGGATCCGGAGAACTATCCAACTGACTGAGTGGCACATTCTCAGGAGACTGGCTCATGCCTAGCTCAGGTTCAGACTGAGTAGTTTGATTCTCAATCAAAGAGGAAGGTTGCAGCGTTGGTGATGGATTTGGTGAAGGTGTAGATGAAGGCAAAATGACTGGTGAAGGAGCGTCAGACGGGGCGACTTCTTCTGGAAGAGACACTGCACTGTTTGGAAGAACATTTTCCTTTTCACTTTCCTGTGGAGTAGTGGCGACAGATGCTTCATCACTACTTGGGTTAACTTGACTCTCCGTTGATTCAGTTTGGCTGTTTTCCTGAGAGCCTGTGACAGATTCTGGAGGGTCAACTGGCTGTTCATTCTGAACTAGAGTAACCGTAGGTTCTGATTCAGTGGCAAGCACCACCAATGGTGTAAAAAGCTGAAAAAGGTAAGCAAAGACTACCCAGATGGCAATGAGGCGTTTCATGATTGATTGTTATCTTTTATTGTGGTGGGCAGGTGCCGTTTGGCACCTGCCCTGACCAATCGTGCTGCTTAGTTAGACATCACGTATGAAGAATTGACCAGATTCCAAATCTCGGCAGTTCCCACAGCGTCACCTGTTTCTAGATAATTAGTCCCGACAACACTTCCAACCGTTGTTGGAGCAGTTGGTGTGTGATGATGGAAACGACTCATCACCGTCATGGTTGGCTTAACCATAACTGAGCCAAAGGTTTCTTGACCGTTGCCACCGGTATTGGCGTTGACTTCGACGTCATTATCAATATCGGCTTCATTATCGATTTCGGCACCTGGCTCACAACCACAGTCATCACCGATGTTTGCCATATTTTGGATCATGGCACCAGCACCAGCTGAACCAGTAAACATGACATTTTCACCAGCCACTCCGCCAGTTCCGCCAGTGTTTAAATGCACCATTCCAAATGTCTTTTGGTAATTTCCACCGGAATTGGCATTAACCACAACATCATTTTCGATGTTGGCGTCATTGGTGACTTCTGGTCCTGAATTCCAAGATGGAAACTGTGGCATGTTAAAAGCCGAAACGGGACCACTTGCTAAAAGCAAGAGAGCGACTCCGCTCAAACCAGATAGAAGATATTTGTTCATAACTTCTTCCTTTCTTTTATTTTTTTCTCTCTCCCACTCTGCCTGGTATTACTGAATCACTTCAGCTTTTCCATCTCGAAGCGTCCCTCAAGTTGGAAAACAGCCAAAGAGTGGTACGAGAAGGATTCACTGCGGGCACATAGCCTGCTTTGTTATGAAAAAATGAAAAATTGAGAAATAGGAGATGAGCGGTATTTTGGTTCATTTTAAGAGTTTCTTTTGCTGATAGAAGTGTTTTTGCCATTACTTCAAGCTCTCTTCAAGTTAGACAGGGTTGGTGAGAACCTCGTAAGAGTTGAGAAAGATTTTTGAGTGAATTTATTGTGTTCTCTTTTACTATCAGGCCTAAATCGCATGAAACAAGAATTTATTGCCAAAACTCTCCTCTTTGCAAGAATCAAATCGGATGTAAAATGCCAGTCATATCAATCATTAAGGAATATATGGCTGTACGACCTTCGGATGAACCAACAAGAGATAGAAAAACCTCGCACCCT
>CAZRAG010000020.1:2006-21584 GCA_964598125.1 uncultured Pseudomonadales bacterium | reverse complement strand
GGCTCCAGAAGCGTGCTGATGGGTAGAGGTTAGAAAAGAACTCATTCGGTGAGAAAGATTTCCATGAAGGTCACGGCCCAAAACATCTCCGCGACCAACACCAATTTCTGGCAGATACCAAGGAAGTCCACCTCCCAACCCACGGCCTACTGCTGAGCCAGCCGATGCTCCCTGAATGCCAGCCTGTCCTAAATCCACCATCTTGCCAAACATCCCGCCCGCGCAAGCTGCACAAGAGAAAATGCCTTGCGTGGCATTGGGAATGCTCGTCAAGCTCATTAAGAAAAGGTTATTGAGGGCCGCAAACTCGCCAAATTTGCGCTTTGCCGATTTTTCCTGCTGCGCATAGACAGTGTCATCGGCCATTTTTTGTGCGAATGAACTCATTTCTTGGGTATTATCACTAACCGGAGAGTCCGCCCACAATGCTTGAGGATCTTGCTTGAGAGTATCAGCCACGTAGTACTCGTTGTAGAGCGACAAAATCTCCCGATACATTTCTTGTGTAAATTCACCATGTGTATCTTGAGTGGAGTGGAGAAGGGCCAGAACAACTTTATCGAACATATCGTGGAGAATTTGGCCCACATACTCTTGGCGCTGTGGATAGTACTCACACATGGCAAGTTCGGTCAGAACAATCTGGGTTAAGAGGGCCGACGCCTGCTGAAGATTGTTTGTTTGCTGGTTGAGATGGTTTGAAAGATGGCGCTGTTCAAAGGCAAAACTGTAGCCACCGGGCAAAGAAACCTCTTTATTGAGCTTTTCCGCCAATTGGAGAAAAAGGAGAAAAGGTTTGGTGGTGGTAAAACTTGGCGGCATGGCGGCAACCACGTTCATTAGGAGATCTTCGGTTGGGGATTTTTGAGGAGTTTGACCTGGTAGCCAAGCTTCCAGAGTTTGTTGTAGTTCTTCGAGTGAGAGTTGACTGTAGTAGTGATCCGAAACAAGCCAATAACGAAACTGTCCTGGAGATGATTGGTGGCGCACAACCTGGTACACCACGGCATAGGCAAGATTTCCAGGATGAACAAAACCATTGGCTGGCATCATGAGGGTAAACTTAGGAGAAACTTCAATCTGATCATTTGGTTTTAGGCCGAGTTCGGTTAAACGGCCAGGATGGAGTTGTTCGCTTGGAAGTTCTCTGGGAAAGGTAATGCCAAAAGCCGCTAATTCTGATTGGGTGCTTTCGCCACAAACGCTTCTGGCCGTAACAGTTGTCCACTGACGCTCGGCAATGAAATCCTCAATAAGCTGCTTCATGTGCGTAATCTGCGCCGTTTCGAGTTGGAAACGCTGATACTTAATGTGCCGCGTCTGCCAAATCTCTGACGAAGTGGCCTGATCCCGACGAACTCGAGCCTTAGCCACGGCTTTTTCACCAGACTCTAACCAATCGTCCAGAATGGCGTCAGGATCAAGGTCCCAAGTATTGGACTGGTGGCGAAGAAGGTAGTGTTCCTGCAAAAAAACGCGTAGGTCACGCTGTACTTCTTGTTCAAGTTGTGCCTGGAGTTGCTGATAATCGGCCAAACGGCGCGGATCAAGGCCCTGCTGGGCTAAGGAACGAAGGTAATCAAAGCTGTCAAATTGTGTTTGTCCGGTTTCGGAGGTGACTTGTGGTGAATAGATCCGTGGAGAGGTGGTGTAGAACTGGGGATTTTTGAGAAGCTCATGTTGCAATTGGGTGAGCCAAGGTTGGTGTTGCGGCAAAACATCGTTTTTTAAGCTTTTCTCTCGATGATCAATGGTGTTTGTTTTTCTGCCGCGCATAGTTTGTGAATCGAACTGGGAAAAACAGAATACGGGATGAGGAGGAAGAAGGGTAGAGGGGAAAACCCCTCTACCCAAATTGATGGATCTATTATCGTTTTTGCTTGTTGCGCTTTAATTCCTGGATTCCAATCCAGACGAAGATCCAACAGCAAACCGTAAAAATAGCAGCATACTTTGCCAAATTGGTGCTGCCATCGTTATAGAGCATGATGGTCGCGACTGGCCCGATCACAGATCCAACAATAACGTCAAAGATGATAAAGGGAACAAGGATTGCCCCCGAGAACAGAAAACATCCTGCCTCTGCTATCCCATTATCAACTTCCGTTATCTCGACGAGAAACTTCTTTGACATACTCAATGCCTCCTATGAGGGTCAAGAAAATACTCTGTCTATATAAAAATTATATCAGTTATTTTGATTCATCTTGCAACTCGCCAACAAACTCGATACAGTGCAGGTATGAGTATGGATGGAGAAGGTTTTGAAACGAGTGAAATTCAGGAGGAGATGAATCTCCCAGAATCCTCTGATATCCAGAGTGAAGATAAACCTGGAGATGGGGCTGCTCTCAACGAGTCTTACGATGACTCCAATGATGCTCAATCTGCGACAGCGGAACCCGGTGAAATTTCTCAAATGAGAGCGGCAGGAGAGAGTGATATTGATGAAGAATCTGAAGTATTGTCTGATCTTGTGCCTGATGAGACATCTACTCAATTTGTGGCCACGCTAGAAAAAAACGCAACCTCTGAAAATCGAAAAAAAGCTGAAGTTGCTCAAGAAGCGTTAGCCGTAGTTAATGAAATATTCCTTCAACGGGCGGCTCAAATCCGCGGATTGTTAGAAAAAGGCAATGCTGCTGAAGCTGTTGAAAAACTGAAATCACTTGTCCCAGAAGGAGAACTCGAACAACGGCTTGAAGAAGCGGGCTTAGATAAAGATGCTATTAATCCTGATGAGGTGGAGAGTTTTTTACGTGCTAACTTAAAGAAAAGCGAGCTCATTCAAGACGTGGTTCTTTATTTTCACGTACAAGAAAATAGACGAAAAACGCAACAAGCACTTGAAGCCAATCAAGAAGATGATGAGGAAGCAGGTGACCAACCTCAAACAGAACTCTCTTCTGATCTTTCTGAAAATGACAGTGGTGTTCTCCAAGAATTTACAGAATGGTACAAGGGTTTCACAGAGGGGCCGGAAGATTTCCTGGATAGGGCCGATGTTCCAGGAATTATGAGAGCAATTTTTGCAATTGATGGTTATGGGAGTCACGCCCGATCCGCCATGAATGGGCTGGAAAAGACGCAGAGTGAAAACGAAGCCTCAACCATTGCTGCTTTAACAAAGGTGTTTTCTCGTAAAGACGCAACAAAAATTTTCTTCCTTAACCTTGTAGATAGACAGAATGGATCAGTTTCTGAACTTCCTCAATTGCTCGATGATCTTTTTAATGTTAAGGAAGAAGAGAAGAAAAAAGAAAAAATCGCCCTCATTAAGCAAAGAATGGTTGCTGCCTTCAAACAATGTAAACCAATAATTCCATCACTGAAAGAGCAAAAAGCAGAGAGTATTAATCTTTCTGAAGCGGTAATGCAGTTATTGCTTTATCACGCTGAACAACTCGTCAACGGAGAAAGTCAACAAAAAAAGGAAAATTAGCGTTTTAGGCAAAGAATGCTAAAATCTCCTTATGCCAGGTATAGAAACAGTTAGCCGATGGGAAAATAAAGTAGTCCCTCGTCTAGATGAATCTCAACCATTGCCAGGTCCTCAAGAATTTGATTATTCACAACCTTCTCTTGCTTATTTTAGGAATCAACTTCAAGAAATTATTGATCAAGCAAACTCCAATGCTCTCGATGAGGGGCAACAGCGCCAGAGAATTAATCAACTCGTTTTGCAAATACGTGCAAGAATTGACTATATAAATGAAGAGCTTTCCGCTGCTGCAGAACTTAGTCAACAATCGTTTAGTGAGAGAGTTCGACTCGGTCTCGCCTCTCCCCAAGATTCTGGATGGAGAGACTCTTCCGTGTCAGTTAATGATTCCTATAAAAATGTTAGAGATCGTAGCCTTATCCCCGAAAAAAGAGGTTTGAGGGCGATATTGAGTCAAATTGAGGAGAGCGATCATTTTCCTATTAAAACTTTAAGAAATTGGGAAAACCAAATTTCTCTTCAAGCGAACAAAGAATTTCCCTTGTTTTCGGAAAAAATAAAAGATCTTTGGCAAAGGATCAGAGATTTATTAGCCCAAAGCCGACTGGAATCACTTGAGGCTGATTCCCAAATTGAAGCTATTAAGGAAATTAAGTCTCAAGTCCTCTCTTCAATTGATTATTACCAAGATCACTTGAAAAATCTTCAAGCTATCCAATATCGAATTTGGAATACCTACGAACCTGATAAAAATAAGTTGGAAGAACACAAACGACAAATTCAAGAACAGTTGGATCAAGGGTTTGCAGATTTCCACCTTTTATTAAAACTAAGAGACCTAATTGATAGAAATGACTTGCATGCAATAGCATTGTTAGAGAATGAAGAATGGGATCGTGAAAAAGCTGCAAGAGACGCTTCTGTTGTTGAGGCAAGAAGTCGCAAAGAAACTCTAAGTGGTCTTCCTAATGACTTTTTCAGATACTTATTTAACGCAGGAATGTCAGAGGATGAGTTGCTTCCAGATATGGAAACCCTTCATCCTGGTTTTGAACAACTTCAAGATGCTGAAAAAAAAGAAATTTATAAACAACACTTTCACCAACTGGTTGAACGTCTCCTAAGTTTTGTTATCCACTCAGCAACTTTTCAGAATGACACAGATTTTAAAAGTCTACACATTGGTGTTTTGCCCGCTTTTTCTGTGGGTCGCGTGCCTGGCGGTCGGGAAAAAGATTACACTGTAGATGCACTTACAGCACAACTATCAAGCGAACTCTCTGGTGTGATGAGTGTGGCTGCCAGAGAAGTTGCTGCTTCTTTTGTAGATACTTTCAATCTCTATAACATGCTAGCAAAAACTGGTAGTGATTATCGCTCTGCTTCTGGTAGTCTCGACGCGATAGTGAAAATGTATTATCCACTCGAAGATAGAGGAAAGGAGCAATCGTCACAACTCAACTGGTATGACTCCTATTTTTGGAATACTCTTTTTGATAATTGGGGAAAAGTTAATCTGTGGTACTTTGACCAAGAGAGTGGTCAATGGTTGGAATCAGAACAAAGCGTGGGAGAAGACTTTTTTAGAGCGACACAAGAAATCATCAGAAGTGGTACAAGATTCTATCCGGAACAGCCGAGAGAACAACAATGGCTTGTTCCTTTAGGTGGCCCCTACTATCCGGATCAACAATTGCCTGGAACATCGCACTACCTTGGAAAACGCAAGGATGGACCTTTTTCAGCTGCTGAACGACACTACCGAGATAAAATCGTACGTAGAGAGATGTTTCCTCCACATAAAATTTTCCCTTATCATCAGGAACAAGTGGATGCTCCAAGACGTTATAGGCATTTAGATCGTGTTATAGAAACTGTTCAACAAACCCCTCAAGAACATACGATTGCTCAATATCACACCTTTTTATCAGCAAGTATGCTTGAGGTGTGGTGGGAGAGTGCTCATGAGGACTGTGAAATTCGATATAGCAAAGAACTAAACGGATCTCCTCTAGGTTTAATTCTTTCAAGACCTGAATACATTGCCATATTTTTAGACGGACCACCTCCAACACCAGCGGCACTCAGAGATCCTGTTGTCATTGAAGATTTGACTCGAAGATTAAAAATAGCCCTGAAGCCAGATTCTCCTCTCGATCCAAATGACTTTCCACCGGGGACTGATTTGGAAGCAATAGTAGAAGAAAAATATAGAGTGCTAGATGCTCAACTAAAGCGGTTTTATCAATTAGCGATGACAGTTCCTCGAGGCAGAGAGAGTAAGTTTATTCCTGCAGATCATGGCTACCGTGGGTATGGAGAACCAGGTAGTCCAAACAAGATGGTCATAGAAAACTTATCTGACTGGGACCGTTGGGTTTTAGAGCGACAAATTACTGCTCAGCCATTAGGTGTCAAAATAACGGATAAAGTTAGTCATCTAGATACTTATGGAGATAAATCCATTATTGATAAAACTTCCAAATCAACATACTTCCAACCGAGAGCCATTGGAATGATTAAAAAGCTCATCTTGCCATTTGGAAGATATTATCGTGACAATCGAACTGGCCGGACATTGAATGATGTCATTCTTGAAGCCGATTGGGATCTTATAGAAGCAGAAGCGGACTCACAACAATTAAGCGATCGTAATCCTCGCAGAATTGCACAAATTCTCCCAGTGACCGCAACTCGTGACTACGGTACTCATATTAAAGATGGTGTAGCTTTAACAGAGATTGCAGTACAAGGAGAGTTTTCGAGTGGCACGACACTTCTTAATTTGGGAGAAGTTGACATTAGAACAAGTGTTGTCGGGAAAATTAATGAGAAACTAGTGAATACTATCCGATCATTTCATCAGGTTGCTTGGAAATATCATCTTAAGAGAGATGCTGGCCCTGATGTTACCTCGCGCGAAAAATTGTCACAAAGTCAGCTTGGTGATCAATTTATCTCGATCGAGGTTGTTGATTCAAACGGGGTCCCAATCGCTGCAAAACCCATGATCACCCGGCATCAACAGTTCTATCACATCTCTCCTGATGATCTCCTTCAATTTGTGGATGCAGAGTATTTGGGAAATAATGGATCAGCTACAGCTTATTGGGAGAGACCTGTAGAGGGGGGTAATGGTACACAGCGCATCATTATTAAGCTTGGAGTGACTCGAGACAAGGTTAAGGATCCTGATAGTTATGCTGAACAACTTTCAATGAGAGATATCGTTCGAAAATTTCTTTATATCGTATCTGGAACAGATGTCTTGAAAAACTTAAAAACCAAGGACATTCTAATCTTAGGAATGATTTTTTCTGAAGAAATCCGCCGGAAATTTGAAGCCGGAGAATATACTAGAGGGCCTATTCAGAGAAAAGTTATTGACCTGTTAAACCATTTACCCATTATTCCTTCAGACTTTTTCGATATTGAGGTTCCTGACATTATAGGACAAAACTTGTTTACTGAAGAACTTTTTTATCGAGTTATGCTCCATATTGGCTACAAACGATCTTTTGATGATTTTAAGGCGGATCTTAAAGCTGCCGGCGACGATTTACTTAGTTACCTAAAAACCTAAAAACTAAAAACTAAAAACTAAAAAACGCAAACACCTCTGGCAAAAAACTTGTAATCTTGTTTTTTTTGCTAAAAAAGAAAGTTAACCCCCGAAAGATCCTGTCCCTTGACCAGTCGGATTTGTGGGATTGTTTGGAGCAGTTGGAACATTTTGTGTGCTTTCCGTTGGACCAGCAGCTCTACCAACATTCCTGTCTGCTTGACCGAATCTTCGACTTTGTTTGAGGGCAACAAAGCCTTGATCAGCCGCTTTGACAGGTTTCTCAATATTATTCTTGTAGTATTTGTAAACGCCTTTCACAGGTTTAACTCCATACGTATTTATAGCAGATGCACCAGCTGCTCCACCAGCCCCAACTGCAAAGCCTCCGGCTGCCATTGTTGGACTCAACAATGCACCTCCACCAAAAGCACCGGCTAAGCCTCCCACAACTTGGCCAACTCTTTGGCCTCGAGCGCCAAGTCCGAGTGCACGAGCTCCTTGTTGCCCTGCCAAAGCACCACCTCCGGCGCCAACAGCCACACCGCCAGCGGCTCCAGCGGCAGCTCCCAACATACCTAGCCCGGCAAGCTTCTTCGCTCCCGGCACGTACTTGTTGCCTTCCCAGCCCTTCATGAGATTACCCATCGCCTTATCCTTGAGCTCGTCAAACGGTCCACCCTTAACGCCGAGAAAGTCTTTAGTCATTTTGACTGCCTCTGGTAAAAGCATAATGAATCCCAGAGAAAGAACTCCCATCATGGCGGCAGGGTTGAAGTCTTGAGTAAGAATTAATGGCAGTCGCAGTCCTGTCTGGTCAGGATTATTGGGTTTATATCCTATTTCATCAGGAGTATTTACTCCAGCCAAAACAAAAGCCATAAAGAGCATAAATATAACTACTACAAAAGGAGCGAGACCAGCAAGTAGGTTCATAAACCACTTTTGAAAAGGATTTTTTCCTGGCCAAGCGCCTTGGAGCAAAATAAAAGGACTGAGAACTACATTAATGACAAATCCAGCATATGACATAAGAAGTTGAAAGAAAACACGAAACACTTGTATTAACATGGCAATACCAATAATTAACACAAAAATAGACTGGATAATCCATCCAAATAAACCAACTGGATCTGGAATATCATCGATGATGGGAATTGCCTCCTTCACCCCCTTTATGACAATATCTGCCAAAGCATCGGCTACGTTTGTTACTCCTCCCGAGGTTAAAAATCCAAAAAAGATATGAAAGATACTTTTGTCCAAGGCAAATTGAGCCAGAGAGTCACCATATGGAGAGCTCTCAAATAATGTACTAAAAATGAAAATAGTGAAGTACACCCCCCAGAACATGAGATCCACCACGAACCCGGCAATAGCGTAAGAGAAGGTAATGAGAATGAGGGTAATAACCAATCTGGGGAGAGCATTTTGTACACTGACAGCTACATTACCACTTACCTTTTTACGGAAAATAATCAGTAAACCAGTTACAAGAAACATAACCGTAAGCAAGAAGTAGGCGATATCACGAAAAGCAGCCCAGGTTTCCAAAATGGGGTCGAGAGCACCAAAACCAATGCCAAACCCCTGAGCGTAGACGGGGTCGGGAGAAAATCGAGAGTCGCGAATGACTTTCGCAACATACCGAGAGCTTGTTGCCGGTGGATTTTTGATCATTCCTGCCATCAAGTAAGTAACTCCGCCAACAACGCCTCCACTGCTAATTGCTTGATTGAGATCTTTTGATCGATTATAGGTGGTTGTTGAACTTGAATCTGGAACACTGTCTTCCGCAACAGAAAAAGCATTTGGGTCGACAAGTCCACTGCGAAATATCCAAGATATTGTGAGCAAAATGTAGGCAGTTGTGTTGGCTAAGTTAGGAGTGGGTGATTCGACAGCAGCCGCAATGTCCTCATCGCTAATTTCGACCCCTCCTACAACATATTCTTGGGGAGGCTCGGTCTGAGCTGTGACGGCAAGTGGGGCTGCCAACTGAGACGATAAAATGCCCAATAAAATCAGGCTGCCGATAGCTTTCTTCCACCACGCGCGCATGTATAAGTATTGTACGTGATTTAACTCGAGAAACAAGGTGTTTGCTCACGCGATTTATATGAAGTGTGAGTATTTGCCTAAAACTGGAAAAGATTTAATAAAAAATGTGTTTTGAAGGGGTGGAAGGGGAGCTTTTTAGACTCCCCAACCAGATGAACGTATCACTGAGGGTTGCTCTTGATCAGAAGGAAGATGCCCAGAGCCAGTGATCCAAAGATGAGGAATGCCCCGGCGGCCCATGTTAACAGCACACCGCCACAGAGGGTCAACGGAAGACCGATGGTCATCCCCAAAACTATTGCGATAAGCGCTAAAAGGGCGATATCGAGAGGATCCCAACTTCTTGCGAGAATGATAGCAACGACAACAAGAATCGTTGCTCCGACGAGCTGAAAAACGAGAATCCAGCCGCTGCCGACTAAATCCTGGGTTAAAAAAACATAACCCAGAATGACCGCAGCTGATATGAGGATACTGCGTTGACCTGACATTATTTCTCTCCATGAACGTTCACGAACGATTGCACTAAAGCGCGGATTTGTATTTTCATGCATACAGCCGCACTTTATTGCACCACATAGTATATCAAATATTATAGGATAAATAAAGCTCAAGATTGTTCACAAAAAACACCACCTAGAGTGTCAAATTAAAATGAAGTATTCCCTCGACGCCAGTAAAATCTCTAATAAGTTGCAAAACCCAGAAGGACATTAACCCAACAATAATGCCAATGACGGCATAGGTGAGGGCTTGCTTGCCTGCCTCGGTGCCTTTACTACTCCCTCCGCTGGTCATATACAGGAAGGCACCGTAAATGAGCATAACAAAAGCGGCCAGGCCGATGACCGTCATCGCCACACTGAGAACATTCGCCAGCAAACACTCGATTCCCTGAATGGTGGCGATTTCGTATCTATTGTTTTCTGATCCTGTTTCATATTTACATCGATCTGACCATTCTTCTTGGGCTTGAACTGGGAGGGCAGAAAGAAAGTAAACCAAGGCAAAGAGTGGTAAAGAAGCGAGCCGCTTGATGCTGGACTTCACGAAAGAATAATTCGTCAATTTTGCCATAATCTTTGGCTATTTTAGCATTATCTTTTTCTGGTCGAACTGGAGATTTGTTCCCAACTGTATGTGCAGTCAACTGATTTTACTTTTCTCGGGTATAATCAGCTATTCAATGGCCACATCTCAACCATCATCAGCCGCCAAGCAGTCCATTCGCAATTTTTCGATTATTGCGCATATCGACCATGGTAAAACTACGCTTACGGATCGCCTGCTGCAAAGTACCAATACCATTGGCGATCGCGATTTTAGCGAGCGGCTCATGGATTCTAATCCCATTGAAAAAGAGCGGGGTATCACCATTAAAATGGCACCTGTCCGCATGCAATGGACCGATCCGCGCACCAATAAAGAGTACGAACTTAATTTGATTGATACCCCAGGGCATGTTGATTTTAGCTATGAGGTCTCTCGTTCTTTAGCCGCCGCTGAAGGCGTTTTGTTAGTCGTTGACGCTACTCAAGGTGTTCAGGCCCAAACGCTGGCCAACTTTGAAAAGGCCAAGAATCTCAACCTTAAGATTATTCCCGTTATTAATAAAATTGATTTGCCGGCAGCCGACGCGGAGAGTGTGAGCTTAGAACTCATGGAGACTTTTGGTTTTGAGGAAGATGAAATTGTGGCAGTGTCGGCAAAAACTGGTTTGCATGTTGAAAAAGTGCTCGAAGCAATTGTCGATCATATTCCAGAAACACCGCAGGAAATTGATAAGCCCACGCGCGCTTTAGTATTTACTTCTCTCTATGATCTCCATCAAGGTGTGATTGCCTATGTCCGGGTAATTGAAGGCGAACTCAAAAAGGGTGACTCATTAACCTTGCTTGCCAATCACCAGAAATTTACTCCTACGGAAATTGGTTTTTTTGGCCCAGATCGCCGACCGGTGCAATCGCTGCGTGCTGGAGAAGTTGGCTATATTGCCACCGGGCTCAAAGATGTGGCTTTGGTTCAGGTGGGTGATACGGTGACGCAAAGTTCCAGCGTGGAAAAAGTTACACCACTTCCGGGGTATCAACAGCCTCAACCCATGGTCTATATGGATTTGTACCCAACCAGTGGTGATGATTTCTTTTTACTTCAAGAGGCTCTCAATAAATTGCGCCTGCATGATGCCGCTTTGCAGTTTGTGGGTACACATTCTCAGGCTCTGGGAAATGGGATGCGCGTTGGCTTTTTAGGTGTTTTGCATGCAGAAATTGTTCAGGAGCGTTTAGAGCGCGAGTTCGATTTGGACTTGGTAGCGACCGCTCCGTCGGTTCCTTACGAAGTTGTTCTCTCCAGCGGTGAAGTGAAAATTATCCACCATGCCAGTGAATACCCTGATCCGAGTCAAGTCCGCGATATTCGTGAACCAATGACCTTGGCTACGATTTTTACTCCCCGTCAGTATTTGGGGTCTGTCATGCAGATGGCCGAAGATCATCGTGGCCGGTTGCAAGAAGTCGTTGATGTGGGTACGCGGGTGAGAGCTGTTTTTACCATTCCCTTAATGGAGCTGATTGTGAATTTTCATGATCAACTTAAGTCGATTTCTTCTGGATTTGCTTCATTAGAGTATGTGGTGACGGGCTATCAACCGGTGAATGCCGTGAAATTGAACATTTTGGTTCATGGAGAGGAAGTTGAGGCCTTGTCCCAGATGGTGGTTCGCGAGCAGGCTGAATATATTGGTCGGACCGTGGCCAAGCGGCTGAAGGAAACGATTCCTCGTCAACAATTTGAAGTTCCCATCCAAGCTGCTATTGGAGGTAAGGTAATTGCCCGCGAGACGATTCGTTCGTACCGGAAGGACGTAACGGCCAAATTGTATGGTGGTGATCGCACCCGACGCGACAAACTTCTCAAAAAGCAGAAGGCGGGTAAAGAGCGCATGAAGGAAATCGGAAACGTGCAGATTCCGCAGGCAGCTTTTATGGCCGTTTTGGAGCGGTAAAAAAATTCCCATTTAAGGAATATCTTTGCGTTCACTTTTCCCTGGAAGGATATTCCTAGGAATATCCTTCCAGGCTAAGATGCTTGCAAAGATATTCCTTTTCGAGTTTGTGATATCGTATGCGCAATGATCGTTTCCGGCCTTTGGCTCCAGCATTTTCGCTCTATTCATGAGCAGGTTTGGCAGTTTCAGCCAGGACTAAATTTATTCGTTGCGCCTAATGGAACCGGTAAATCTAATCTCATAGAGGCATTGCATCTTTTGTCGACCGGAAAGAGCTGGCGGGCAACAAAAACGGATGAACTCATTTCCTGGGGAGAGGAACTCTCTCGACTGAAGGCTAAAGTCACCCAAGAGAATGGTGAAAATGTGGAAATTGAGCAGCTCCTCACGGTGGGTGTGGTTCAAGGTAGTCCAACGGCGCGTCGCAGCTATAAACTTAACGGCGTCGCCAAGCGCCGGGCAGATACAACGGGTGAATTTACCACCGTTTTGTTTACTCCTGAAAACATGTCTGTTTTTCAAAGTGGACCAAGCTCGCGTCGCGAATTGCTGGATGAGGTTTTAACACAAACGGACCGGCAGTATCGGCAGGCGTTGCTCAAGTACGATCGCGCTTTACGTCGACGAAACAAACTCATTTTGCAGTTACGCGAAGGAGAGGTTGATCGTCGAGACTTCTTTTACTGGGATCGATTACTCATAGAAACAGGCGAATACATCCACGAAAAACGCCACTCATTTTTACGGTGGCTGGAAACAAAACCTGGAATTCGTGAGCCATATAAGCTCTTTTACGACCACTCTATAATGAGTGAGGAGCGTCTGCGAAAATATGCGAACGCTGAGGTAGCAGCTGGTCACACGCTCGTTGGTCCGCATAAAGATGACTGGCAGATTTGGGTCAAAAGAGGGCATCTTCAACAAAAGGCGTTAAAAAATGAAGACTCTGTTTTAACAACGGACGCACAATGGCGAGATATCGTGACGTACGGTTCTCGCGGTGAGCAACGCTTAAGCCTGTTGTGGTTTAAGCTTGAGGAGGTTACTTACATTCGCGAGCAACTGGGGGATAGCCCTGTGGTTCTGCTCGACGATGTTTTTTCCGAGCTGGATGAAGAAAATTGCCGGTATTTGCTTGAAGCTACTTCAGGAATTCAAACCATAATTACAACCGTTCCGGGACAAGAAGTTCTACCAGACAAGGCCAAACCTTTATTTGTATAGGGCCAGGCCCTGGACTTTTATTCCTCAAGTGTAGAGTTTTTTTGTCAAATATCCTGGCAGAACTCAGGGCCTGGCCCTATACTAAGACTCATGATCGAGTTTTATCTCCGTCAGATTCATCAACCGGCACCACATTCTCGTAAAGGTGAAAACGGCAAGGCGCTTGTCATTGGCGGAAGCGATCTCTTCCATGCGGCGAGTCAATGGAGTTTTTTGGTGGTGAGCCGCCTAGTGGACATGGCTTTTTATAGTTCGGTCGCGCAGAACAATGAAATTTTACAAGAATCCAAGCACGCGGTTGCTGACGGAGTCGTGATCCAGCGCCAGGACCTTCCACAGTATCTGCAAGAAGTTCAAAGTGTTTTAATTGGCCCAGGCATGCGCCGCGATTTTCACACACGATTTTCGCCGGTGCAACTTAAAAAAAACATGCCAGCGGATCTTTCAGAGTTGGATTGGGAATTTGATACCCAGGCAGTTGTATCAGCTCTCCTCAGAGCCTATCCCCAAAAACAATGGGTGATTGATGCGGGAGCGTTGCAGGTGGTCGATCCTCAGTGGCTTCCTCAAAATGCCATTCTGACACCTCATCGCAAGGAGTTGGAAGATCTTTTTGCCCGGTTACCCAAGAATGATCGCCACGAGCTTTTTACCACCATCCCGGAAACGCTCGCCGAAATTCAAGCAGCCATCGCTAGAGAATATTGGCAAACAGAGAAGTCGATGTCGCCAACGGTTCTTACCAAACAACAGCAACAACACTTTTTTCCCAAACAACTTTTTGCGCGACTGTATGAGATCTCCACCCAACTCAATAATGCCTGCCTCATTGTTAAAGGTCAGGCGGATATTATCTGGAATAATGAGGATGTCGCGGTGGTTGTTGGTGGAAATGCCGGTCTCACCAAAGGCGGAACGGGTGATGTTTTGGCCGGCCTCATTACTGGTTTTGTTGCCCAGCCACCTCCTTTCGCTTCGACCGTCGTTGCCAGTTATCTCAATAAGGCTGCCGGGCACACGCTGTACCAACGCCAGGCAACTATGTACAACTCCTCGGACCTTGTGGAAGAAATTCCAAGCGTGTGGCAAGTTCTTCAACAACAAATTCCTTGATATACGATATAATTCGTCTCTGATCGGTAGGCTCACTTTCTCAAGGAGAAGGCTGATGAATCAAGAAGACCGGATGTTTGTCCTAATGTTGTTGGCGTGTGTTGGTAGCCTGGCGGCTTATGCCACACATACTACACTTGGCCCGGAAGCCGCCCTCGTGCCAGCCGGTGTTGGTGGGGCACTTGCTCTCATCGTTCACTACAAACTTCTGCCGATTAAGGTCTACCAGGCCGCCTTTTTGGTTTCGCTGGTCGAAATCTTGGGTTCCTGGTTGATCCTGTACATGCTGTTTGCTGCACCCCTCTTTTTTTAGCAAGATGGGAATCAACAGACAGCTGATTTTCCTGGCGGGGAGCAACACCCCGCCAGCGTTCCTTCCTTACCACGGTGCTTTGCTTGAATACTTTCAATCCTTGCAATTAATGCAATAAAAGGTGATACTTAACCCGAATAGAAGAGTAGGGTACTTACGGCAAACAGGAGAGTAAAGGATCCTACTTGGAGGATCTTTACCCCTATGTACCAGCCGAAATTTCAAATTTCTCATAATCTCATGCAGTACATTTCCAGTATTGAGGCGTCTCGTGAAGTGATTAAGCACTCTCCAATTGTGCCAGCGTGGGAAGCGAAGTTTCAGCAAGAGGCCAAAGTGCGTACCGTGTATCACGGCACTCGGCTTGAAGGGAACGAACTTAGTGAAGAGCAAGCCGAGCGTGTTCTCGCCGTCGATGGCACATCCACCAACGAAGTGGCCTCAAAGGCCGGTATTGTGGGTAAAGAGAGGGACATTCAAGAAATCATTAATTATCGAGCTGTTCTGGACTGGATCAATGATTGGGGCAAAGATCTTAAAGGCCAAGCCGTCTACACCGAAGACATGCTAAAAACTTTGCACTCCATTTCCGTGCACCGAATCATTCCGCCGGAACAATGTGGTGTATATCGCACCCAGCGGGTGGTTGTTCGCAGTGTTGAGAGCGGCCAAGTTGCCTACCGCCCACCAGCCCCGGAAGAAGTACCCACTCAAATCAACGAGTTTCTTGCTTGGATTAACAGTCCTGCGGCTCAGGTGCTGCACAAAGTTTTGCGCGCTGGGATTATGCATTACGAGCTTGTCCAGATTCATCCGTTTATTGAGGGTAATGGTCGAACCTCACGCGCCATGGCTCTTTCGTTGCTCTATGCCGAGGGCTATGACGTTAAGCGATTCTTTTCTCTTGAGCAATATTTTGACAACGACATCGAGAATTACTATCTAGCAATCAAATCGGTTCAAGAATCGCCTGGTAACGACATGACCTATTGGCTGGAATACTTTACCTATGGTTTGGCGATTGAACTGGATCGAATTAAACAGTCGGTTCTCAAGCTCTCCCAAGATTTTCGAATGCAGAAAAAACTTGGTCAACAGGTGGCCCTCACCGAACGGCAACTCATTATTATGGAGTACGTGCAAGAGCAGGGGCGAGTCTCGTCTTCTGATTTGAATGAGATTCTCCCTATGGTATCTACCGACACTGTTCTTCGCGACCTCAAAGACCTAATGGACAAAGGGCTCATTCGCAAACATGGCGTGACCAAAGGCGTTTCCTACTCACTTACCGACGTAGCCGTGACATAAGGAGTCTCCTTACTCAAGTATTCTTAACGTCTCTTGATCAACCTCTCACCCTCTATAATGAACGGTATGACCTTCTCTGATTTTGCTCAAAACACCTTGCAACCACTGGAACGAACGGCGAGCAAATTAGAGCAAACGCACATCTTGGCGACTTTTTTCCATGAAATTTCTGCCAATGAAGTTGCTCCCTATCTTTATTTGTCACTTGGTCAATTGGGCCCTGTCTTTAACAATCCTCAAACGAATGTCGGTGCGGCACTGGTTTTGCAGGCGCTGTCCGAACTCGAAGCTGGACCAGGGCAATCCCTATTTGGCGAGGCACACGCTGACCCTGAAATTACTAATGCCTTAAAAAAACGCTACAAAAAACTCGGAGATTTGGGGCAATTAGCCCAGGAGGTGGTTGAAAATCGGGCTGAGTCCACCTCACCCATCGCTCAAGATTTGAGTGTGCCAGATGTTTTTACTAATCTTCACGAGATTGCTCAAACCAGTGGGGAAGGGAGCCAAGAACAAAAAATTCACCTTTTAGCCCAATTATTAAAACAGCTCAATCCGATTTCAGCCAAGTATGTTGTCCGGATTGTTTTAGCGAATCTTCGTTTGGGTTTTTCTGATAAGACGGTTCTTGATGCTCTGTCCTGGTATGTGGCTGGTGACAAATCTCAACGACCTGCCTTAGAAGACGTGTATCAACGGCATCCTGATATTGGAGTAATTGCTCAAAAGGTTTTGCTGGGTGGACCGGAACGGGGAGTGGCTTTAGCCCAAACTCTGGATGTGCAGTTAGGTGTCCCGGTTATTCCGGCGTTGGCTGATCGTCTGCGCAGTGCCAAGGAAATGATCGAAAAAATGGGTGAAGTCTTTGTGGAACCAAAGTACGACGGAACCCGTGTCCAGATTCATTGGAACGCCCAAACCCAAGAGCTGCACACCTTTACTCGTAATCTTGAAGAAAATTCGAATATGTTTCCGGAGCTCAAACGCTTGTTGCAGGATGTCCAAGCAGAAAGTCTCATCCTGGACAGTGAAGCCGTTGGCTATAATCCGCAAACAAGTGAGCTGGTAAATTTTCAGCAAACCATCAAACGCAAGCGCAAACACGACATCGAACTCACCATGGAATCTATTCCGCTGCGTTTTTTTGTTTTTGACATTTTGTATCTTGATGGTGAATCGCAGATCCGTCTGCCCCTTGAAGAGAGGAAAAAGAAATTAGAAGCCGTTTTTTCCTCTGTTACTTCTAGTGATCTAGTGGTTGATCCATACATCCGGACGACTGTGCCAGAAGAACTCTCAGCCTTTCACGCTCAACAGCTTGCCTTAGGTTATGAGGGAGTGCTTGTAAAACAGGCGCAAAGCCATTACGAAGCAGGGCGCAAAGCATTTAGTTGGGTCAAACTCAAAGAGGCGGAGGGAACTCGCTCGAAACTGAGCGATACAATCGATGCGGTGGTAATTGGCTATTACTTTGGGAAGGGCAAGCGCACGCAATTTGGAGTTGGTGCTTTTTTGATTGCCATTCTTGACCAGAGAACCGACCATTTGGTTACTATTGCCAAAATCGGCACTGGCCTTAGCGATGAACAGTGGCAGGAGCTCAAATCTCGAGCCGATGCTATCCAAGCCAAGCATGGAGCGACCACTGCAAATCTCTATCCGGTTGAAATTCCTGAAGCCCTCCCTCCAGATGTGGTGCTTCCACCAGATCTGGTTGTCGAGGTGGCAGCCGATGAAATTACGCAATCGCCCACGCACACAGCAGGGGTGGCTCTGCGGTTTCCTCGTTTGGTGAAGTTCCGTGATGATAAATCAGTTGACCAAATCACCACTTTGGAGGAAATAAAGAAAATCAAAGTTGCCTAAACATGAAAAAATTCACCGTTCCAGAGATCTACCAGCGGCTTAAAAAGGTAATTGATCCAGAAACAAACCTGAACATTGTCGATATGGGGCTGATTTATGAAGTGCAAATTATTCCCGCCCAGGCGAGTGATCAACAAACACACGACCAACTCATTATTACCTACACGCTTACCACCCCAGGCTGTCCGCTTGCCGGAACCTTGCATCAGATGATTCTGCAGGAAATGGAGTCTCTCAAAAGTGAAAGTTTTGATCCGGAACGCGATATTTTTTTACAACTGACCTTCGATCCACCATGGACATTAGAATGTATGAGCGAAGAAGCACGCGCAGAGCTTGGCTTTGATTAATTAACAGCTTATCTCTCCAAAGGTTCATTCCCCGATCTGAGGTATGATGATAACAATGCTTTTTTTGTATACATCTGATACCTGTCCCAAGGGAGTGAGCGCTCAGCAATATCTCAACAAAACAGGAATATCTTTTTCTTTGGTCAACATCGACCAGCCAAACATGAAGGCCCAAGTCGACGTTCTTTGGCAGCTTCTTCGGAATTGGCAGGAAGATCCGCGAACACCACTCGTCTTACCCGTGCTTACAAAGAAAGCGAATCAACAGGAAGAAATTCTTTTAATCGGGTATGACCCCAAAGAATGGAGTGAAGTTTTTCAACCTTCACAAAGCAGCGATGCTCATTCAGAATCGAGCAACATGCCACAATCATTTGCATCAGTAACCAACACAAATATCGATCAACAGAAATGAGTGAAATGCCTGCAGTAAATACTCCTTCACAATACATATATATAGGTGCTGATCACGGAGGCTTTGCTCTCAAGCAGAACTTGATAACTTGGTTGCAAGAGCAGGCTATCGTGGTGTCGGACCAAGGTGCATATGAGCCTGATCCTGAAGATGATTATCCGCTGATTGCCAGGGAAGTTGCTCAAAAGCTTCAACAGAACTCCGAAAACTATCTCCAAGATCCTCGCTTTTTTGGGATTCTCTTGTGCCGAAGTGGTGCCGGTATGGCGATTGTGGCGAATAAATTTCAGGGAATTCGAGCGGCAGTTTGCCGAACAAAGGAAGAGGTGAGACTCGCCCGCGCTCACAATAATGCCAATGTTCTTGTTCTCGAAGGAGATAACGTTCAAGAGGGAGACGCTCAACAATTTGTCGCGGATTTTCTTGAAACTCCGTTTGAAGGTGGTCGACACCAGCGACGACTCGAGCAATTTTCGTCACTCGGAGAAAAAAAAGAGAATACGAGTGATGTGGCGTGATAGGATGGAAACTTCTATGAACGCATTATCCAGTGATAACTTTGATTCGGCAAAAATAATTCCCAGTATTCTCACCGACAGTCAGAAGACCTTTTTTTCGGACCTTTCCACGTTTTCTGAGCTTGATCCCCAACCGGAAATCATTCAACTTGACGTTATTGACGGCATATTTGCGCCGGAATTAACGGTCGAACCAAGCATTCTTAACCAAGACTTAGTGGTTTCTACTCTAGACGCAATCCAGGTTGACCTGCACTTAATGACGGTTGATCCCATCGACTATGTCCATGAAGTGTACGAAAACCAATCGGTTCGGGCGGTCATTGCTCAAATTGAAAAAATTCATTCTCTGACAGAATTTTTGGAAGAAGTTAAAGCGAATCATTTATTAGCAGG
>CAZRAG010000020.1:0-1906 GCA_964598125.1 uncultured Pseudomonadales bacterium | reverse complement strand
GTGGGATCGTACCTGCAAAAGGAAAATCCCCAGCTTGCATGGGAAGAACTTAATCAAGCACTCGAAAATGAAAGGGAGTGAACAAAGCGTTTACAGGAAAAAGGAAAATATGACCTATCCAAGTTTTGATACCAAGATTCGTAGTGTGGCCATTTTTGGTTCGGCTGATTTGCCAGAGGACAATGATGTTTGTAAAGCTGCCTACCAAGCAGCCCAGGTGCTTGCTCAACGAGGCTACACTGTTGTGAACGGTGGTGGACCAGGCGTCATGCAAGCGGCGACTCGGGGAGCAGAAGATGTCGGCGGAAACACGCTTACGGTTACTCTCGATCCTAAGGACGCCCCCATGTTTGAGGGAACTTCGGTGGACAATCAGGCCGACGTGACCATTAAAACGGAAGACTACCTAGAACGCGTTGGTTTGCTCATTGAAAAATCAGATGCCTTTGTTGTTTTTCAGGGTGGCACGGGGACTCTCAGTGAGCTTGGCCTCATCTGGTTGCTCGCCCACATTTATTATGGTCAGCACAAGCCCTTTGTCCTTTTTGGTTCATTCTGGCATGAGTTTATTGACTTATCGCGCAAGCATTTTCTCATCGAAGATGTGGAATTAAGTGTTTTTAAGATTGTCGAGAAGGTTGAAGATATCCTGCCAGCACTCGATACCCTAGTGGAAAATAAGAAATTACTTCAGCACATTCCTCACGAACAGCCACAACCAAAACTGTAACGCCATTTTGGGTGAGTTGCTTCATTTGATCACTCCACAGGATACGCGATTTCCCTTTGCCAGCGGAGTTGTCTACAATGAATTCTATGTTTGACACCATTTCCATTGGTTCAGCGACGCTTGATATCTTTTTAAAGTCCGAGCATTTTCTTATCACTGATGATCTTCCCGACATAGAAGCCGACAAAGCTTTGTGCTTGCCCTACGGCAGCAAAATTGGGGTTGACGATTTTACGATGCAATCCGGTGGTGGGGCAACCAACACGGCGGTTGCCTTTGCTCGTCTTGGATTTAAGGCAGCCGTTATCTCCGAAATGGGGAAGGACTTACCCTCACAGGTTATTCTCAAAGAACTCCATAACGAAAACGTCGATACTTCCATGATGATTCAAGAAACGGATGAGCAAACAGCCGTGTCTGCCTTACTCATTAGTGGAGCAGGCGGGCGCAGCATTGTCACCGCTCGCGGAGCTTCTAAGATGCTGACTGTTCAAGATGTGAACTTCCAGCATGTTCAAGCAAATTGGATTCATATTTCCTCTTTGGGGAATGTGGAACTGGTAAAGGCTATTGCCCAACACTGTAAAAAGCACCGAATCCGTTTTTCCTGGAATCCTGGGGGAGCGGAAATTGATTCCATGACGCAACTTTGAGATCGAGCAAGGGAACGGGTGTCATAGTTTGAACTGCTTCCATCATCGGTTCACTAACATCCTGTATCAGATAGGAAACTGCCGGCTCATGCAGCCTAGTTTTCGCAAGAATCCGCTAAATCAGCGCAATCCGCGCTCCACCTTTCACGTCCTCAGCGCCTGATCCTCCGGCCAATCCAAACAGCGCACAACGCCTGGCTCGACTTCCCGGTAGCGCCAACCGCTCTCCGGACAGACCATCAGACCCTCGGCGTCGGGTGCAGGCAGGCGATGGCCATGCCGGCTCATCCAGCCCTTCTGTATCGCCGGCACGCCCGCCATTAATGCATAATCCGGCACATCGCCGCGCACTACGGCGCCTGCGGCAATAAAGGCATAGCGACCGATGGTGGCGCCACAGACAATCGTAGCGTTGGCGCCGATGGTGGCGCCGCGGCGCACCAACGTGCGCATGTAGGCGCCATGCCGCACGATCTGGGAACGCGGGTTGATCACGTTGGTGAAGACACAGGAGGGGCCACAG